>DATMLO010000032.1:0-7494 GCA_035570495.1 Allostellaceae bacterium
CGGCAAAAGCCGCGAAACGGTCGGGGTGCGCGTCGACCGTCTGCTTGAGCCGGTCATTGACGCCCTTGGCGAGCCGAACGCCGGTCTCGGCATCGACCTTTTGCAGCGACGGCGCGGCGTGCGACAGGACCTGAAAATCGACCCCGGCCTCGTCCATCTCCTTGAGGCGCAGCGCGCCGAGATCGTAGAGTCGCTCCGGCACCTTCGGCATGTTGGCGGCATCGTGCGGCGGCACTTTGTCGAGCCCGGTGAAATGCGTCGCCAGCTCGGGGTCGAGATAGTGTTCCTCGAGGGCGATGACCTGGGGTCTTGTCGGCATCGGCATCCTCCCTTGGATCGGCCGCTATTTAGTCACGAGGCGGGAGCGCTGTCGCGCGCCATCATGGCCTTCAGCGCCGCGTGCACCGGCGCGCCAGGCCCAAGCCGTTCGATCGCCTCTTCGTGGATCACCCGCGCCAGCTCGGGATGGCGGCTGAGCAGCTCGAAAAAGTCGACGATGTCGAGGGTCAGGAGCGTGCACGACCCGACCGCGGCGATCGTCGCGTTGCGCGGCGCGCCGGTCAGCAGCGCCAACTCGCCAAAGAACGATCCGGATTCGAGCCGGAGCGGCTGGTCCTTGAGTTGGATCTCGACCTCGCCGTCAACGATAAAATACATGCAATCGCCAGGCTCGCCGCGCCGCATGATGGTGGCGTTGGCCGGGTAGTCGCGCACGCGCAGCAGCCGCGCCACCTCGGCGATCAGCGTCGCCCCGAGATTGTGAAAGAACGGCACCTTGGCGACCATCTCCCAGGTGCGCAGAAACTCGCTGCGGCGCATCTCCTCGGCATAGCCGGTGGCGAGAATGCCGGCCAGGAGCGCAAAGACCATGATGCCGCACACCATCACGATCCCGGCCAGCATCTTGCCAATCGCGGTATGCGGCGTCACGTCGCCATAGCCGGTCGTGGTGAGCGTCGTGATGGCCCACCACAGCGCCGCCGGGATCGAGCTGAACGGATAGGTCGTCACCCCATCCTGCACCTGCGGCACGTTGCGCTCGATCAGATAGGCAAGGCTCGCCGCCGCGAGCAACACAATGGCAAGGCCGAGCAGCACCGACAGGATCGCGTGCCGCGCATTGGTGATCACCCGCTCGATGATCGTGAGCCCGGACGAATAGCGGACGTATTTGAAGACCCAGATAAAGCCGATCAGCGTCGCATCACGGCTGTCGGGGAGCGCGATCACCCCAGGCATCGCCGCCACCAGATCGTATACGCCGCCGAGCGAAACCAGCCATGCCAGGCGCGAGCGCCACGGGCCGCGATGCTCACCGCCGGGCGCGCCGGCCGCCGCGTAAAAGCGCACCGCGAAATCGAACACGAAAAACAGCGCGACGACGTCGAACGCGTCGGACAGGGCGTCGCCGTAGAGTGGCTGCCAATCCGGCACGGTCAGCGCCAGCATCAGCCCGATCCCAGCGGCGACCATGCCGTGATGGATAAACCGCCAGAGCACCGCGCTCGCCTCCGAGTTACCGGATTGCAGCAGGCGGTAGAGTCGCTGGCGGTTCATCAGGCCATTGTAATCGCTGCGCTGTTTACGCACCAAGCCAATCGCCGAAGCGATATCGGCGCCCGCTGTCGTCAGGCGAAGGCGGCGGCTTTCCGCGCGCCGGCGATTTTGCTGTAGGATGTGGCCGCTTGTCCGCGACCAACTGGCGTTTCCCTTTGCCGCTTCTGCCCTATTCCCGCCGCACGCTGCTTGCTTTTCTGCACGACGTCGTGATGGCGGCGCTGTCGTTTGGCGCGGCCTTCTATCTGCGGCTCGGCAGCGACGCGCTGTCCTACGAGCCGCGGCTGACGGTTGCTTATGGAGCGGTGTTCACCGCGGTCGCGGGGATCGTCTTCCTGTTCACTGGGCTTTATCGCGGCATCTGGCGTTATGCCTCGCTGCCCGATCTGTTCAACATCGCCAAAGCGGCGACCTTGACCGTTCTGATCGCGCTGCCGGCGATGTTCATCTTTGCCCGGCTCGAGACGCTGCCGCGCTCGATGTTGCTCATCAACTGGATGGTGCTGATCGCGTTCCTCGGCGCTCCGCGGCTCGGCTACCGCCTGTTCAAGGATCGCGGCCTCGACCACATGTTCGAACGCGCGAGCGGGCCGCAAATCGTGCCGGTGCTGCTGATCAGCACCCGCGACGGCGCCGACACCTTTATCCGCGAGACGCTGCGCGACCGCCACTCGGTCTACCGCGTGATCGGCGTGTTGTCGGACACCCGTTCGCGGGTCGGCCGCGAGATTTACGGCGTCCCCGTGCTCGGTGTTCTCGACGATCTCGAAAGGGTGGTGACGCGCCTCGCTCGGCGCGGCACGCGCCCGCAAAAGCTGATCGTCACCGCGCAAGGTCTCGACGGCAGCGCGATGCGCGAGCTGCTCGGCCGCGCTGACGCGCTGGCGATCCCGCTCGCCCGGCTGCCGCGCGCGACCGAGCTGCGCCAGGGGTTGGAGGAGCCGGGCGTCGTCGAGCCGATCGCGATCGAAGACCTGCTCGGCCGCCCGCAAGCGGTGCTCGACCGCGAGGCGATGGCCAATCTGGTGCGCGGCCGTCGCATCCTGGTCACCGGCGCCGGCGGCACGATCGGCTCGGAGCTGTCGCGCCAGCTGGCGGTGCTGGCGCCAGCGCGACTGATCCTGTTCGACAACAGCGAGTACCTGCTCTATTCGATCGATCTTGAGCTGCGCGAACGCTTTCCCGAGCTGCTGGTGCGGCCGCTGCTCGGCGACGTGCGCACCCGCTCGCGGGTCGACGGGGTGCTCGCAGCCGAGAATCCCGAGGTGGTGTTTCACGCTGCGGCGTTGAAGCATGTCCCGATGGTCGAGCAGAATCCGGTCGAAGGGGTGCTGACCAATGTCGTCGGCAGCCGCAATGTCGCGGAAAGCGCCCGCGCCCACGGCGTCGGGCTGGTCGTGCAGATTTCGAGCGACAAGGCAGTCAACCCGACCAACGTCATGGGCGCGACAAAGCGGCTCGCCGAGGCGGCGTGCCAGGCGCTCGATCTCGACGAGGCGGAGCGCGCGCGGCGCGGCCAAAATAAAGCCCAGGCGGGCGGCACGCGCTTTGTGACGGTGCGCTTTGGCAACGTGCTGGGCTCGACGGGATCGGTGGTGCCGCTGTTCACCCGCCAGCTCGCGGCGGGCGGCCCGCTGACCGTCACCGATCCCGAAGTCACCCGCTTCTTCATGACCGTGCGCGAGGCCGTCGAGTTGGTGCTCGAAGCCTCGGCCACCGCATCGCGCGACGAGGCCAAAAACGGCAGCGGGTTGCGCGGCAAGATTTTTGTGCTCGACATGGGCGAGCCGGTGAGGATCGTCGATCTGGCGCAGCAGATGATCCGCCTCGCCGGTCGCGTTCCGGGAGACGACATAAAAATCGAGTTCACCGGCCTCAGGCCCGGCGAGAAGCTCCATGAAGAGCTGTTCCACGACGCCGAGGCGGCGATGCCGACGGCGAACCCGGCGCTGCGGCTCGCCGCGCCGCGCACGGCCGACTATGCGATCCTCGCGCGCTCGCTCGACGAGCTTGAAGCCGAGGCTCGCGCCGCCAACGAGGGCCGTGTACTCGATTTGCTGCAACGCCTGGTGCCGGAATACCAGCGCGAGCAGCCAACCCCTGAACCCGCCAAACTGCCGCAGCCGACCCGCGCGCTATAGCTGGTTTTTCGCGATCTGGCAGAGAAAGACACGACCGGCGACATCGAGCTCAAGCGTCGCGCGGTTGAGCCAGAACGTGTTGCCGCTGGCCTCCCATTCGATCATCGCCGGGGTCATCTTAAGCGGCAGCGCGTCGTCGCCGAAGAGAACCGTGCCGCTGCCCGCCGAATCGATGAGCCGCTTGCGCGCGAAGTTGAATACCAGCGTCGCGCTGACCCGCGGGTCTTCACGGTCGCGGCACACCAGGGTGGTCACCGGACTGGCCCCGGGCCCCGGCTCGTCGGCGGCCGCCACCTGACAAAGCAGCGGAAGCGTCAAAACGGCGAGGAGTGCTGCGGACTTCATATTGTTTGTGGTTCCGGCGAAAGCCGGGATCCATTGATCCAAAGCAGAAACGGTTGAGAGGTAGGTCCCGGCTTCCGTCGGGACGACGGTAAGGCCAAAAGCCTCACCCCAATTCCGCCATCCGCGGCAGCACTTCCTTCGAGAACAGGGTCAGGTTGTCGACCGTGTCTTCGTGGCTGATATGGCCGCCCTGGCCCATCATCAGGAGGTGCCCGAAGCCGCCGACATGGTCGTAAAACGCCTTGAGCTGGTCCCACACATCGTCGGGGGTGCCGGCGAACACGAGCCCGGCATTGATCGCGTCCTCTACATTGACCGTGCGCGGGTTGATCGGCTTGCCGTCGCGGGTCTGCAGGCGCGTCGCGCGCGCGGTTGTCGCGGTGCCCCTGATCGCGGTCGCCGCCATCTGCGGCGCGACATAGCCCGGGGGGTTGGCAAATTGCGGCGCGACAATCCCCGAGGTGCGGCTGTAGTCGAGGATCTGGTCGGCACGGCGCCAACCCTCCTCGCGCGTCTTGCCGACGCCGATCAGCGCCATGTAGGCGAGGTGGTGCGGCGTCATCTCGCGACCGCATTTCGCGGCGGTTTCGCGATAGGCGTCAAAGATGCCAGGGGTCGCGGTCCACCCGGTGTTGAGCACGCCGATCGTGATGCCCCGTGAAGCGGCCTCCCGCGCGCTGCCAGGGCTGCCGACCGGCATCCAGACGGGCGGGTGCGGCTGCTGGTAGGGGCGCGGCCAGATGTTGACGCTGCGATAGTGAAAATGCGTGCCCTCCCAGGAAAACGGCCCGTCATGCGAGGTCATCGCCTTCAAGATCAGGTCGTGCGCCTCCCAGAAACGCTCCATCAGGTCGGCCGGGTTGGAGTTGGCCGGCGAAATCTCGAACGGCACGCCCTTGACGAACCCCATCTCGATGCGGCCGCGCGAGATCACGTCGAGCATCGAATATTCCTCGGCGACGCGGATCGGGTTCTCGCGGTTGGCGATCGGCATGCCGAGCGCCAGGAGCCGCACCTTCTTGGTCTCGCGCGCTAGGATCGCCATCGGGATCGTGCACACCGAGTCGGCGCAGGTCGCGGTCGCGTGGTGCTCGTTGGTCATGATGTTGATGCCGAGCTCGTCGCACAGCGCCCATTCGTCGAGATAACGATGGTAGAGATCGGCGCCAATCTTGGGATCGTAGAGCCGGCTCGGGATGATCACCCGGTAGGAATCGTTGAGATGCGCCCAGGCCGGGTGATAGGCCATCTCGCTGAAGTGCCAAGTGTGCATCATCGCGCGCTCTCCCCGGCAAAAGCCTCGATCGCCGCGGCGATCTTCTCCGGCTGCTCGATCTGCGGGTAGTGCCCGGCGTCGGCGATCGGGACGAACCGAGCGGTCGGCAGCGCCTGCGCCAGGTGCGCGCCATAGGCCGGCGCGACGATGCGGTCCCGCTCGCCCCACACGACCAGGTTCGGCAGAACCAGCCGATGCAGCCAATGGCGCAGGCTTGGGTTGTGCATATACGGGCGCCAGCCGTAGAGCACCGCCGCCTCGCGGTCGCGCGCGACCTCCTCGACCGCCGCGTCGTCGAGCGTCGCGTAATCGGGCGCGTTGCCCGGGTCGGCAAAGGTGCGCCGCACCGCCTCGTCGGCGGACAGCGCGAAGATGTCGGCGATCTCCGCCTCATCGCGCGGGCCGAACTTGAGCCCGAGCGTGTCGATCAGCACCAATCCGCCGAGGCGCGCGGTCGACCGAACGCCCAATTCCATCGCCAGCCAGCCGCCGAACGACGCGCCGACCAGGACCACCTCGTCGAGCGCCAACCGCTCGATCAGGTCGAGGTAGAGGTAGGCGATGTCGCCGACGCCGCGCATCCAGTGCGGGCGCGGGCTCGCACCGAAACCGGGGTGACGCGGGGCGATCACGCGGAATTGCCGCGCCAGGGAGTCGAGAAACGGACGGTGCTGCGCGAAATAATCGATGCCGTGCAGGAACAGGAGCGGCTTGCCGTCGCCCGCGATCAGCGCCTCGACCCAGGTTTCGCCGATATCGATGCGTTCCATCCCGCCCTCTTCTCGATCGGCTCGATAGTGTAGACAATGCCCCACGGGACAATGTCTCGACGAGATTAGGGAGATATCGCGCGATGGGCCAGATCGGATTGCTCGCGGCGCCGAGGCGATGATCTCGGCGCTCCTGATCCTGGCGGCGGCGAGCGCGACGCCGGTGGCGCTGCAATGTCCGGCGATCCCCGGCGAGACGCTGGTCTACATCGATATTTACGACGGGCCACCGGAAAACGAAGCCGATCTCGTGCCGGACCAGCACCAGGACAGGGCGAACAAGACCGCGTGGAATATCTGGCAGCTCTACCAGAACCCAGAACACATCTACATCAAATGCGGTTACGGGAAACACCTAGAAGGCCCCTACAGTCGGACTGAGTTCATCATGCTTCCGGAGACTGCAAAGACCTGCAGGGCTGATTTCAAAGTCGGCCCCAAACCAACCGATTTGACGCTGCAGAAATTTTCCTGCCGCTGACGGCAGGGCAACGGAGACGAGACTATGGGCGAATTCGGCATCGGCCAGCCGGTGCGGCGCTTCGAGGACCGGCGGCTGCTGAGCGGCCAGGGCCGCTTTCAGAACGACAACAACCTCCTCGGGCAGCTCCACGCCTATGTGCTGCGCTCGCCGCATGCGCATGCCCGCATCGACAGGCTCGACCTGGCTGCGGCCAAGGCCGCGCCGGGCGTCGCGCTCATCATGACCGGCGACGACCTTGTCGCGGCGAAGCTCGGCGTGATGGGCGTGCCGTTCCAGCGCAAGCGACCCGATGGCTCGCCGATGTTCGCGCGCGCCCATCTCGGCCTCGCGCAAGGCACGGTGCGCTATGTCGGCGAGCCGGTCGCGTTTGTCGTCGCCGAGACGCCGGCGCAGGCGAAGGACGCCGCCGAGCTGATCGAGATCGATTACGCGGCGCTGCCCTCGGTCACCGACACCGCCGAGGCGGCGGAGGGCAAGATCGCGGTCTGGCCGGACTGCCCCGACAACATCTCGAACCTGTTCGAGGCCGGCAACAAGGCGACGGCCGATGCGGCGCTCGCCGGCGCCACGCATATCGTCAAGCGGCGCTATGTGATCAGCCGCGTTTATGCGCATTTCATTGAGCCGCGCGGCGCGATCGGCGTGTGGGACCCGGGCGAGGACCGTTTCACGCTCTACGCCGACGTGCAGTACCCGCACCGCGTCCGCCAGGCGCTGGCGACGCGCATCTTCAAGATCCCGGAAAGCCATATCCGAGTCATCGCCGGCGATGTCGGTGGCGGGTTCGGCACCAAGGGCTGGCAATACCCTGAGCACCGGCTGGTGCTGCTCGCGGCCAAGAAATTGCGCCGGCCGGTCAAGTGGACCTGCGAGCGAAGTGAGGCCATCCAGGCCGACGAGCACGCCCGCGACAATGTCAGC
>DATMLO010000033.1:0-5670 GCA_035570495.1 Allostellaceae bacterium
CTGCGCCGCGCTTTTGGGCGATCTGGGCGCCGAGGTGATCCGCATCGAGCGGCGCGAGGGCGGCGAGGATCGCGGGATGATCCCGGTCGGCGCCGGCCCGGATGGCGGCGGCGCGATGTTCCTCGCGATGAACCGCAACAAGCTCGGCATGACGCTCGACCCGGCCGCGCCAAAGGGCCGCGAGATCGTCCGGAAGCTCGTCGCCACAGCGGATATCGTCGTCGCCAATCTGCCGCCACGCGTGCTGCGCTCGCTGGCGCTCGACCTCGACAGCCTGCGCCAGGTGAAGCCCGACATCATCCTCACCACCGTCACCGGGTTTGGCGCCGGCGGGCGGCTCAGCAGCAAGCACGGGTTTGACGGGATCGGCCAGGCGATGTCGGGCGCGGTGTTTCTCTCTGGGCTCGCCGACCAGCCGATCATGACCAAGGTGCCGTGGGTCGATTTCGGCACGGCGTTCCTCTCGGCGTTCGGGACGATGGCGGCGCTCATGGAGCGCGGCAAGACCGGGCGCGGCCAGAAGGTCGAGGGCGCCCTGCTGCGCACCGCGACCGCGATCTCGAACGCGATGCTGATGGAACAGGCGCTGACCGGGGTGAACCGCGTCGCGACGGTCAACCGCGGCTTCAACAACGCGCCAGGCGATGTCTATCGCTGCAAGGACGGGTGGATCGTCACCACGGTGATCGGCCCCTACATGTTCGGCCGCTGGTGCGAGATGGTCGGCGAGCCCGCCTGGGCCGCCGACCCGCGCTTTGCCGACGACCAGGCGCGCGCCGATAACGGCCAGGCGATCACCGCGACGATGACCGCGTGGTGCGCTGCGCTAACGTGTGAAGAGGCGCTTGCCGCACTGGAAAAGGCCAGCATCGTCGCCGGCCAGGTCTATTCGCCGCAGCAGGCATTGGACGAGCCGCATATCCGCGACGCCGGCCTTTTGGCCGAGCGCGAGTTCCCCGGCATTGCCGGCACCTTGCCGCTCGCGCCGACACCGATCGAGCTCAGCGAAACACCGGGCACCTATCGCCGCCGCGCACCGCTGATCGGCGAGCACACCGACGAAATTCTGCAAAGCCTCGGTTATAGCGTCGGCGAGATCGCCGCGCTGCGCGAAGAGAAGGTCATCTAAGGGAGGAAATCATGGCCGCCGACCCGAACAAGATCATCCTGACCGGAGAGAACCCGTTTATCCGCCTATCGTCGACCGGCGGCGAGCCGTTCACGACCAATGCCAGCTTCTGGCGGATCATCACCTGCCCCGCCGGGCCGGGACATGTGCTCTACCTCAAGGGCGAGCTGACGGAGAACAAGTGGCGGATTTATTCCGACAACATCGCGATGGCGCGCTGGCTGCAGCAGACCGTGCAGGGCATGCTCAACCCCGAGACGGCGGACTTGTCGATCCCGGTGCGCGACGCCGCGTTCAGCAAGGCGGGCGACCCGCGCTATTTCTGGACCGAGACCGCGATCACCGATGACGGCGAGGTGGGCCTCACCTGGTACGACATCGGCGAGCCGCTGCTGATCCACACCAACCCCGGCGAGGGCGGCCGCAAATACGGTGTCTGCACGCTGCTGGTGCCGTCGCTCGGTGCGCGGCTGACGGTGGACGGGGTCGAGGCGGCTGGAAAGCCGGTGCCGATCGACCGCGAGGGGCGGCCGTTCAGCACCTGCGCCCTCGCCTTCTCCGAAAGCTGGACCGAAGCGCGATGAGCCTCGCCCGCGACCTCGCCGGGTTCTTGGCGCCGCTCGGCTACGACGGCCTGCCGCCGCGCGCCACCGACTATGCGGCGATGCTGATCGCCAGCACGCTGGCGAGCGCGGCGTGCGGCAAGGAGATCGTCTCGACCCGCATTGTCCGCGAACTGGCGCGTGAGCGCGGCGGCACGCCGCAAGCGTCGGTCTGGTACGACAGCGGCGCCAAGCTGCCGGCGGCCGAGACCGCGCAGGTCAACGCGATCATGAGCGACGCCGCCGCCTCGGACGACAGCGACCTGCGCGCGATCGTCCATTGCGGCACGCCGCTCACGGCGACCGCGCTGGCCTTGGCCGAGCGGCTTGGCTCGACGGGTGCCGAGGTGCTGGCCGCGATGGTCTGCGGTTATGAGGCCGCGGGGCGGATCAGCGGCCCGGTCAGCCCGCAATTCCGCGACCGCGGGCATCACGGCTCGGCGATGGCGATCTTCGCGGCGGCGGTCTGCGCCGGGAAACTGTTGAAGCTCGACGCAGCGCAGTTGACGCAGACGATCGCGCTTGCCGCGACCTCGGCGAGCGGCGTCGTCAAGGCGGCCGATACCAGCGTCGCCCGCGAATACCACGCCGGGCTGGTGACCCGCGCCGCGATCGACGCGGCGCTCGCGGCGCAAAAGGGCTTCATCGCCGAGGAAACCGTGCTTGAAGGCCCGACCGGGTTCCTCAAGGTCTATGGCGGGCTCGACATCGCCGAACTCGGGACGCCGTCAGGGGAAGACTGGGACATCCTGACCGATATGGCGGTCAAGCTGGTGCCGGGTGGCCATCCCTATCACGCCTTTGGCGAGGCCGCGGCGAAGGCAGCGCGCGAGGGGAATGTCAGCGCTAACGAGGTCGAGAGCATCATCGTGTCGCGGCCCGGCCTCACCCGGCTCGGCGGGCCGAAGCATCCCAAAGACCTGATCGACATGGCGCACAGCCCGCACTACTTCACCGCGGCCGGTGTCGCCGACAAGCGTTTCGGCTTTGAGCATTGCTCGCCGGAAAAGATCGCCGATCCGGTGATCCACCGGCTGATCGACAAGATCACCGTTGGGCCGCCGCCGAGCGAGAACGCGGCGCGCTACCGCCAGGGGGCGACGGTGACGATCCGCACCACCGACGGGCGCGAGACAACAGCCACGGTGTTCATGCCGCACGGCTCCGCCGCACTCGGCATCGATTGGGCCGATATCGACGCGAAATACCGCACGCTGATGCCGAATTCCGGGCTGCCGCTGGCCAAGATCGAAGAGAGCCTGACGCTGATCCGCGACTTCAAGAGCGCGGCGAGCGTCGCAGAGCTGATCGCGCTAATTCGGTTATAAGTTGTCGCCCCGGCGAAAGCCGGGGCCCACTCATCGGCGCCCGAGACGGAGGAAACGTGGGTCCCGGCGTCCGCCGGGACGACACATTTAGAAAAACGCCAGCGTGCGGATCTCGATGCTCTCGCGGAAGCGGGGGTTAGGCGGCGAGGTCGGGTCGTCGAAGGCGGTGTGCGCGGTCCAGCGCGAGCGGCCGTCGGTCTCGCTGTCGAACACCTTGAAGACCAGCGCCTCGTCGCGCCGCATATGCGGGAACCAGTACCAGCGATGGTTCGGGTCCCAGGTGATCGCCATGGTCTGGCCGACACGGTCCTGATAGCGCCGCTCGGTGACGACCATGTTCTTCGCGTCGAGCGTGCGCGAGTCGGCGATCGCCAGCGGCCAGCTCTCGACCGGCAGGCGGATCGGCCGCCAGCACTGCACGATCGCGAAATGGCCCTTGAGCAGTTCCTCGGCCTCGTCGCCCATCAGGTCAAGGACGCGTTTGCGCGCCGAAAACTCGGTGTAGTCATTGTGGACGCGGCGCACGACATCGCGGATTTGCCGGGTCTCGCGCTGCGACTGATCCTGTGTGCGCAGCGTATGGTCGAAGACGACAACGCGCTTCGCGCCGGCCTCGCGTTTGATCAGCGCTTCCATCTCCGGGTAGTAGACTCGGCGCACCTCATCCTCGTCGTAAAAGTCGCGCACCTGGGTCGGGTGACCGACAAAGACAAAGCCGTTCCTGTCGACCGCGAATTCCTTGAGGTGCAACCGGCCATTGAGCAAGCGCACCCGATGCGCCTCGTTGTCGCCGCCGCCGACCCTTGTATCGATGCCGCCCGGCCCGGCGACGATCGAGACCGGCTTGTCGCCGGTGTCGACATAATAGTTGAGCGCGGCTTCGAGGCTGTCGGGCGCGTCGAGTTCGGCGATCTCGGCCATGTGCGGCTCCCTGAATTGGCGTGCCGATGATATGGCGCTTAGTCGAGCGTCAACAAGCGACCATAGCCGGCGATCGGCTGGTTGACGCCGCACGCGCGCAGTGCCAGCCACATCATCGCCGAATTGCTCGATATCACCGGCTTTTGCAGATCGGCTTCGAGCATGTCGATGACCGAGACGGTCGGCATGCCGGTGCCGGAGAGGAACACCGCCTGCGCCTCGGGCACGTCGACCGCACGCGCCAGACGATAGGCCTGCTCGGCGGTGGTGTCGTAGATGTTGCCGGCGTGCTTGAGGTTGTCGTGGCTGACGACCGTGAAGCCGTGCGCTTCGAGATGCACCTTGCCCTTGAGGGTGGTCTCAGCCGAATAGGGCGCACCGAGCGCGATCCGCTTGGCGCCGAGCCGTTCGAGCCCCGCCGCCACACTCGCGAAGGCCGTGGTGACGCGGGTGCCGCTCTGTTGCGCGAGCCGAGCCAGCAACGCGTCTTCGCCGTCACAGCCGAGATCGTAGCTCGTCGCGGTATGGGCGATGACGACAATGTCGGGTTTGACCAGCGCCAGCGTCTCGATGCAGTCGTCGAGGCTCGCGACCATCTCGCGGTTGCGCTCGGCCTGGCCATCGAGCGACCCCGGCGTGCCGCGCACCGTCATGCGATGGAAGTGCAGCGACACGCCTTCGGGGGCCATCGCGATCATCTCCGGCTCGATCGTCGGGTTGCCCGGCGGCAGCAGGAAACCGAGCCGCGCGCGATAGCCGATCATGGTTGCACGCCATCCCTCTCCGCCCATTGGGGGGAGAGGGTGCCCGAGGCAAAGCCGAGGGCGGGTGAGGTGGGCGTCAACCGGCCCTTCCCGTTCATGCGGCTACTCCAATTCTCGGAGGATGGCTTCGATAACACCTTCAAGGTTGTCCATCACATCGTTGTTCCAAAATCTGATCACACGGTAGCCACTTTGCTTTATCTCGGCAGTGCAAATTTCATCACAGTCCGCCTGCGTCATATGTTGACCTCATCGAGCTCGATAACGAGCTTGCGCACCGGACAAGCGAAATCGGCGATGCGTCGACCGATGGGATGCTGGCGGCGAAATCGGTAGTCGCCTGGCAGTTCGCGCAACGCGCGCCACAATTGTTTTTCTGCTTCCGTCGCGTCTCGGCGCAAGCGCCGAGCAATGCGGATGCGCTTCGGCGTGTTCATCCGGTACTCAATTGCTGCTGGGAACTCTGCATTCCCACCTCACCCTCCCAGCGCTCCGCGCTGGGCCCCTCCCTCTCCCCCCAATGGGCGGAGAGGGAACTTCAATCACGTTACTTTCGCCCCTCTTGCAGCCGGCCGCCGGTTCTTCGCAGCGACGCGATGCGCCGCCGCCAGCGCCAACCGCGCCCACTCGACCAGCTCGTCGGGTTCGTCGAAGAGTCGCTCCGGCGCCCGCCAGAACGACAGGTCGATCAGCTCGCCCTGCTTTTCGTAGTTGAGCGGCGGAAACGCCGCGGCCTCCTTGAAGGCGTCGCGGTTGCCGTCATCGACCCGGAAATACAGCGTGTTGTCCGTCACCATCCCCAGCATCACCCCATCGCAGAACACGCCGGTCTTGCCGAACATGCGCCGCATCGTCAGGTGGCCAAGCGGCGCCAATTGCTCGCGCAGGAACTCGGCAAAGCTGGCGCTGGCGACCATCCTCCGACC
>DATMLO010000034.1:0-2033 GCA_035570495.1 Allostellaceae bacterium
AAAACACCGCCAATGCTATGTCGCGGCACCCGTATTCGGGAACCCCGATGCGGCCAAGGCCCGCGAGCTGTTCATCATCGCCGCCGGCGCCGCTGATGCGCTCGATCGTTGTCGCCCGCTGTTTGATCTTCTGGGTCAACGCACCTTTGTCACCGGGGCCGACCCCCAGAGCGCCAACCTGGTCAAGCTCGTCGGCAATGCCATGATGGCGGCCACATTGGAAATGCTTGGCGAGGCGCTCGCCCTGGTGCGCAAGCGCAGCCTCGATCCGGCCGCGGTTCTGAGCGTTCTGACGTCAACGATGTTCGGCAGCCGCATCCATAAGATTTACGGCGCCAAAATCGTCGCGCAGCGCTTTGCGCCGTCGGGCTTTGTGCTTCCATTGGCGCTCAAGGATGTCCGTCTGGCCCTGGCGGAAGCGGAGAGGGCCAACGTCCCGATGCCCTCGGTCAGCGTCGTGCGCGACCGAATGATCACCGGTTTGGCTCACGGTTATGCGGAGCTCGACTGGTCGGCTTTGGGTTTGGTCGCAGCCGAAGCGGCGGGAATCAAGGGCCAGGCAGACGCCGAGTGAGGCGCAAGGCTGCGCCCGCCGCTCAGGCCTCAATGTAGGAGACATCACCATGACAGCGAATATCAGTGTGGAATTGGCGACTATTGCAGGCACAGGCCTGGCCGTATCGCGCGTCGGCCTTGGCACCTGGGCGATCGGCGGCTGGATGTGGGGCGGCACCGACGACGCCCAGTCGATCAAAACGATCCACGCCGCGGTCGATCGCGGGATCACCCTGATCGATACCGCACCAGCTTACGGGTTTGGCCGCTCCGAAGAAATTGTCGGTCGCGCGATCGCCGACGGCGGACTGCGCTCTCAGGTCGTGATCGCCACCAAAACCGGGCTCGAATGGAAGGACGGAAATGTCTTTCGCAATGCCGGCCGCGGCCGCATCCTGCGCGAGGCCGAGGATTCGCTGCGCCGCCTTCAGACCGATTATATCGATATCTACCAGGTGCATTGGCCCGACCCGCTGGTGCCGATCGAAGAGACTGCCGCAGCGATGCAGACACTCTACGACCAGGGGAAGATCCGCGCCATCGGGGTCAGCAATTTCTCGGTCGAAGAAATCGAGCGCTTTCGCCGTGTCGCCGAGCTGCACGCCGTTCAGCCGCCTTACAATCTGTTCGAGCGTGAGATCGAGGCTGAGCTGTTGCCCTATTGCCGGCAATCGAACCTCGCCGCCCTGACTTACGGCGCATTGTGCCGCGGCCTGCTGTCCGGCAAATTGCAAGAGGACGCGCATTTCACGGGCGACGATCTTCGCAAGACCGATCCGAAGTTCCAAGCGCCGCGCTATACCCGGTATGTCGCCGCGGTCGGGCTCCTCGATCAATTCGCCAGAGAGAATTACGGCAAGCGCGTCATCCATTTAGCCGTACGTTGGCTCCTCGACCAAGGGGTCACGACGGCATTGTGGGGGGCGCGCCACCCCGGCCAATTGCAGCCGGTCGACGAGGTTTTCGGGTGGTCGCTCGACCTCGCCGCGAAAGCAGAGATCGACCGCATCCTGCGACAGACGGTCACCGATCCGGTCGGCCCCGAATTCATGGCGCCGCCGCCCCGTTCTGAAATGGGCGCGTTGAAGGCGGCGGAGTGATCCGAATGATGCGGTTCACCGCTCGCAAGGAGATAGCCGGAGGAGAACTGATGATGACCGACCGCAACCTCGCGCCGGGCGAGCTGGCTCCGGCGCAAACCCGCCGCGCCCTCCCCGCACAGTCGTTCGATCCGCGTGCGCTAGCGACCCGGCGCGGGATGTTGCTTGCGCCGCTACTCGCTGCGCTGCCGCTGGGCTTCCTCAGCACGCCGGCGGAGGCGCTGAACCCGGCCGAAACGGAGGTCATTCTGCCCGACCAATACAATGGACGGCGTGGACCGGCGGGCCGCCACACAGCGCCGAGATGGCGACGCTCTATGGTGGGCTAGATCAGCCGGGTCAGTACGTCGTGCTGATGCGATGGTATCCGGGCTATAT
>DATMLO010000035.1:0-11981 GCA_035570495.1 Allostellaceae bacterium
GCAAAGGGAACAGGAGGAAATCATGCATGTGATGTACTTCACCGAGCAGCCGATGTCCGCCTACCCCGCCGATATCGGGCTGGAGGCCGGCCATACCGCGCTGATGTTCTCGAACAAGCACTTCGACCCTGTGGCCGGCAGTGAGCTCTATAACCGCTATCTCGAGCATTACATCTATGCCGAGGAGCAGGGCGTCGAAGGCTTCATGCTCAACGAGCATCACAATGCGCCATTCTGCATGCAGGCCAAGTGCAACGTCTTCGCCTCGATCCTCGCCGCGGTCACGAAGAAGGCGAAGATCGTCCTGCTCGGCAACCCGCTGCCGCTGGCCGAGAACCCGGTCCGCCTCGCCGAAGAGCTGGCGATGATCGACATGATCTCGAAGGGCCGGCTGGTGTCGGGCTTTGTGCGCGGCGGCGGGCAGGAACAGCTCGCGACCGGCGTCAACCCGGCTTTCAACCGTGAGCGCTTCGAGGAGGCGCACGACCTCGTCGTCGCGGCGTGGAGCCGTCAGGGCCCGTTCCGCTGGGAGGGCGCGCATTATCAGCACCGCGTGGTCAACCCGTGGGCGGTGCCGCTGCAAAAGCCCTATCCGCGCGTCTGGATCCCCGGCGTTTTGAGCCAGGAGACGATCATCTGGGCGGCGAAGCAGCGCTATCCCTATATCGCGCTCAACACCTCGATCGAGGCGACCAAGAAAATCTGGGAGCTCTACGACAAGGTCGCGCTCGAGACCGGCTATGAGTCGGGCCCGGAAAACCGCGGCTACCTGCAGCAGATTCACGTTTCGGACAGCGAAGAAAAGGCCGAGAGGAACGCGCGCCAGTTCCTCTGGATGCAGGGCGAGTTCACCGGCCTCGCGCACCCCGTCTGGGCCAACCCGTCAGGCTATTTTTCGCCGACACTGCGCCGCAACTTTGTCGAGTTCGCGGTCGGCCGGGCCGAGAACCCACGCGGCCGGCCGACCTTCGAGCAGCAGGTCGCCGACGGCCGCGTGTTGTTCGGCACGCCAAAGACCGTCATTCCCAAAATCCGCCGCGTGCTTGAAGAGACCCGCCCGTCGATCTACGGCATTTGGGGCAATGACGGCTCGGTCAGCGACGCTGATGCGCGCACTTGCATCCGGCTCCTTGGTCAAGAGGTCATGCCGGCGATGCGCGAGATCGGCAAAGAATTGGGCCTTAAAGACCCGTTCGAGCTCAACGCGCCGGTGCACCTCAAATACGCGACCGACGTCAAGCGCATGCCGCAAGCGGCGGAGTAACCTGTCGCAAACTATGGTGTTGTCCCGGCGAAAGCCGGGACCCGTTTAACCACGGTTCGAGCGACGGGAGCATGGGCCCCGGCCTTCGCCGGGGTGATGCGCCAAAGGACATCGCCCTTACAGCTGATCCGCGGCGAACCCTAATACCGTGGCGCCGCCCTTGATCGCCGGCAGGAAACCCGGCGCGGCGGCAAGGATGTGTTCCGCATAAAACCGTGTGGTGGCGAGCTTGGCATCGGCGAGCGGGTGGTCGGCCTCGCGTGCGCTGACCGCGACCCGCGCCATCAGATGCCCGCCCATCACCGTGCCGAGCAGGTTGAGATACGGCACGGACCCGGCGGCGGCGACCGCCTGCTCGGCCTCGACCAGATAGTCGGTCGCCGCTTCGAGTGCGGCGAGCCCGTCGGCGAGCGGCTGGCGCAGCGGCCTGAAGCCGCCGGTGAGATCGCCGAGGCACGCGCCGATTTCGGCGAAGAGCTCGCGCGCCGCTTCGCCCTTGTCGCGGCCGAGCTTGCGCCCGACCAGGTCGCCCGCCTGGATACCGTTGGTGCCCTCGTAGATCGCGGCGATCCGCGCGTCGCGCAGATGCTGCGCCGCGCCGGTCTCCTCGATATAGCCCATGCCGCCATGCACCTGGATGCCGGTCGAGGCGATCTCGATCCCCTTGTCGCTGCACCAGGATTTGACCACCGGGATCAGCAGATCGGCGCGGCGTTGCGCCTTCGGGTCGTCATGCGCGGCATCGATCGCCGCGGCGGCGCAATAGGCGAGCGCGCGCGCTGCTTCGGTCTGCGCCCGCATCGACAGCAGCATGCGGCGCACATCGGGGTGATGGATGATCGGCGGCGTCTCACCGCCGCGCGGCATGCCGATCGGCTGGCCCTGCACCCGTGTGCGGGCATAGGCGAGCGCGGTCTGGTAGGCGCGCTCGGCGACCGCCACTCCTTGCACCCCGACCAGCAGCCGCTCGCTGTTCATCATCGTGAACATCGCTTCGAGCCCGCGATGGGCCTCGCCGATACGCCAGCCGATCGCGCCGCCATCCTCGCCAAACGACAACACGCAGGTCGGCGAGGCGTGGATGCCGAGCTTTTCCTCGAGCCGCAGCGTGCGGACGTCGTTGCGCTGGCTGGGCTTGGCGCCGGCGTCGAGCAGAAATTTCGGCACGAGAAACAGGCTGATGCCGCGGCTGCCCGGCGGCGCGTCGGGCAACCGCGCCAGCACCATGTGGATCGTGTTGTCGGTGAAGTCGTGGTCGCCGTAGGTGATAAAGATCTTCTGCCCGGTGATCCGGTAATGCTCTCCCCAACGCGGGTCGCTCGCCGGCACGGCGCGGGTTCTGAGCGCGCCGAGGTCGGAGCCGGCTTGCGCCTCGGTCAGGTTCATCGTGCCGGTCCACTCGCCCGACACCAGTTTGCCGAGATAGCGCGATTTCTGCTCGGGCGAGCCGTGCGCGCTCAGCATCTCGATCGCGCCGTGATTGAGCAGTGGGCACAGCGCCCAACCCATGCAGGCCGAGTTCCACATCTCGGTCAGCGGCGCCGCGAGCGCCTGCGGCAAACCCTGGCCACCGGCTTCGACCGGCGCGCTGAACCCGTTCCAGCCGCCATCGATATAGGTACGATAGGCTTCGCGAAACCCGGGAGGGGTGCGCACGACGCCGTTTTCGAGGACGCTGCCGACTTCGTCGCCGACGCGGTTAAGCGGCGCCAGCTCGTTCTCGGCGAATTTCGCGGCCTCGTCGAGCACCGCGTCGGCGATCTCGGCGGCGTCGGGCGAGAGGTTGCCGAGCGTATCGAGCACCAGGCGCATGTCGGCGAGCGGAGCGGCGTAGGTCATCGGCAATTCCCGAAACGTGCGGCGGGCAGCATAGCGGATCAAGCCGCTCGCGCCATCGGCCTCGGGGCTACGGCGGCGGCGTCAGCGTGCCGTCGTGTTCTTCGAGGAAGCTGCAGAGATGCTCGCTACTCACCAGCCTTGGCGTAGGGGGCGATCAGTTCGCCGGTCTTGAATTGCGGCGGGTAGAGGATCGACACGTGAGAGTCGTCGCGGAACTGCTCGATGTCGTTGGTCTTCAGCCCGTGATACTGCACGAACAGGTTTTGCGGCTTGGTCCACTCGCCGTCCGCGCCGAAGCTGATCTCGCCGACGATCGTCTTGAACGGGTGGCTGTGGATGTAGTCGGCGAGCTTGTCCTCGTCGAGCCCGCCGGTCTGCTTGATTGCCTCTTCCAGCACCTGCATCTCGGCATAGGCGAAAGGCGGCAGGAAATAGCCGAGCGGATCGACGCCCTGCTCCTTGGCGAGCGGTTGGTATTGCTTGAGGAAATCCCAGATGCCGGGGAAGTCCATGGTCTTCGCCGGCTCCCAGTTCTCGCCGACGACCACGCCGTTCAACAGCGGCCCGAGCTGGGTGCGGAACGCCGCGGCGGCGGTGCCGACCATCGTGCCGCCGAGCATCGGCGGCTGGTAGCCGATCTCCTTCACCGCGCGCAGGATGCCGACGGTGTCGGGCGGGTAGGAGGCGACATAGACCACGTCTGGATTGGTGGCCTGCACCGCGCGCACGATCGGCGTGTAGTCGACGGTTGTGGGCGGGTACGCCTTGTCGTAGACGATCTGCAGTCCGGCCGCCTTGACGTTGTCGCGTGCGCCGTCGAGCGCATTGCGGCCGAACTCGGCATCGGCGGTGACCAGGGCGACGGTCTTCGGCTTTGGGTTTTGCGCCATCGCTAGCTCGAAAAAGCCTTTCGAGAAGGTCGGCTTGGGGTCAGGGCCGAACACCAGCATCGAGAAGTATTTCGGGTAGTGGAACTCGACATTGATGGCGAGCGCGAACAAGCCGAAGAACAGCCGGTTCTTCTGCATCACGATCGGCATCGCCGGCGCGACGAGGTTGGTGGCGTAGCTGGAGACGACGAGGTCGACTTTGTCGACGTCGAGGAGCTTTGTATAGATGCCGGGCACATTGGCCGGGTTCGACTGGTCGTCGTAAAAGACGAGCTTGACCTGCCGGCCGAGCAGCCCGCCTTTCTTGTTGACGTTGTCGGCCCAGATCTGGAAGGCCAGAAGCCCCGTCTTGCCGACCGCGGAAAGACCGCCGGTCTGCTCGATGCTGAAGCCGATCGTGATGGGCGGCTTGTCATCCGCGCGGGCGGCCGAGGCAGCGATCAGCAGCGCCAGAGCGCCAAGCATGGCGGCGAGACGCCGCGTGCCAAGGTTCGTTGTCATCCGGGCATCCCCCTGTGGCCGGCCGTGCGGGCCGTTCTGTTCTCTGAAGCAATCTATCGGCTGGCGGCCGCGCGCGGCAAGGCTCAGCCGAGCAATTCGGTGACCTGCGCTGGGGTCAGGAAGCGCGTCTTGGCGCCGCGCAGCATCAGATAGAGCTTTGCGGTCTCTTCGAGCTCTTCGACTGCGTTGACCGCCGCGTCGAGGTTCGACCCCGCCACCACCGGTCCGTGATTGGCGAGCAGCACCGCGTGGTGCTTTGACGCGAAGCCGCGCACCGCCTCGGCGAGCGCCATGTCGCCCGGTTTGTAATAGGGCACCAGCGGCAGCTTCCCGACGCGCATCACGTAGTAGGCGGTGATCGGCGGCAGCACATCATGCGGGTCAACCTCGGCGAGGCACGACACCGCGACCGAATGCGTCGAATGCAGATGCACGACCGCGCCGGTGTCGTTGCGCTCCTCGTACATGACGCGGTGCAGAAAGCTTTCCTTGGTCGGCGCGTCGCCGCCGACCAGCTTCCCGGCATCGTCGAGCTTCGAGAGCCGCGCCGGGTCGAGCCGGCCAAGCGAGGCGTTGGTCGGCGTCATCAGCCAACCATCGTCGACCCGCACGCTGATATTGCCCGAGGAACCGGCGGTGAGGCCGCGTTCGAAGATCGAGGCGCCGAGCGCGCAGATCGCCTCGCGGGCCTTGGCATCGCTCATTGCGTGATCTCCTCGAACGCCGTGAAGGCGCGCAGGAAGAAGTCGGGCGCGCCGAAATTGCCGGATTTGAGCGCCAGCGCCAGGGCCGGCTCGCCAAGGCTGACCGTCCATGGCACGCCGGGGTCGATCTGCCGGCCGATCCTGAGGCCGGTGACCCCGAGCGCCTGGACGACCGCTCCCGCGGTCTCGCCGCCGGCGACGACCAGCCGCCGCACGCCGCGCTCGACGAGGCCGCGCGCGATCTCGGCCATGATGCCCTCGATCAGCGTCCCGGCCGCCTCGCGGCCGAGCTTCGCCTGCACTTCGGCGACTTGTTCGGGAGGCGCGGTCGCGGCGATGACGATCGGCGCGTCGCCGAGCTTGTCGCTGGCCCAGGCGAGTGCCTCATCGGCGATCTTGCGTCCATCCGCGGCCAGCGGGTCGATCTGGAAGACTGGCGCGCGCTCTTTCATGTGCGCGAGCTGCGCCAAGGTCGCCTGGCTGCACGAGCCCGACAGCACTGCCGCCTTGCCGCCGATCTTCGGCAGCAGGTCGGCGTCGCCGCCATCGCCGATGAGACTGGCGCGGCGGTAATTCTCGGGCAGCCCGAGTGCGATCCCCGAGCCCCCGGTGATCAGCGCGAAATCCGCCGCCGCCCCGCCAATCGCCTCGAGATCATGGTCGGCGATCGCATCGACGATCGCATGGCGATAGCCGTCGCGCTTCAGCACGGCAAAGGCTTCGGCGATCGCTGGCGCGCCTTTGGCCACGGTCGCGTGCGGCACGAGCCCAACCTTGCCCTTTGATTGGCGTTGCAGCACGCGCACCAGCGAGGGGTCGCGCATCGGGGTCAGCGGATGATCCTTCATCCCCGACTCCGACAGGAGCACATCGCCGACAAAGAGATAGCCCTTGAAAATTGACCGGCCCAGCGTCGGGAAGGCGGGACAGAACAGCGTGAAATCCGAACCGAGCCCGTCGAGCAGCGCTTCGGCGACCGGTCCGATATTGCCGTCGTCGGTCGAGTCGAACGTCGAGCAGTATTTGAAGATGATCTGCCGCGCTCCCGCCTGCTTCAACCAGGCGAGCGCCTTGAGGCTCTGCGCGATGGCGTCGCCGACCGGGATGGTGCGGCTCTTCAGGGCGATCACCACCGCCTCGGCATCTGGGGCAGGAGCGTTGCCGCCGGGCACGTCGATCAACTGGACGGTTTTCATACCGCGCCGCACGAGCGTGTTACAGAGATCGGTGGCGCCGGTGAAATCGTCGGCGATCGCTCCTAGCACCACGCTCATTCGGCCCTCTCGAAAACCCGCCCCGCCGAGAGTAACCGTCCGGTGCCCCAGCCGCAAATGAGCGGAGCCTCAGTGAATCCCGGTGAAGGTCACTTTGGCCTGGCAGAAGCCCTGCATGTCCGACAGCGGCGTCTCGGCATGCGATGCGACATGTCCGTCGTAGTAATAGGGCCGTAGGTCAGTCGGTAATTTGCAGCCTTGGAAGGCGTAATAGAGCACGGCCGGTTCATCGCGTATGGCGCTCGTGGTGATGTACCCGATCAGCGCCCGCTCCGCGGTGTGGAAGCCGTTCTTCCATAGATGCACCTTGGGCAGACGAGGCGTGAAATCGGGCAAGGCCACTTCGTCCCAGACCTCGCCATGGCGCGGGTCGACCATGTGCTTGAGCCAGAAATCATTGGTTTTCGGGATGTAAGCCAACAAATCGGGCTTGGCGATCCCGAAGGTCAGCGCCGCCTGGTCGAGCTCAGCCGCCATCCACCAGGTGCTCGTGCGGTTGATGTCGTTCGGCGCGGCGCTGCAAGTCGGCTGCGTCGCCCATGATCCTGTCGCCGGCAAGAACGCGCGCCCGAGGACACCCGGCGCCTTGTCGGTGGTGAATTTGACCAGCGCGTCGTCGTGCAGCACGCGGCCGGTGAAATAGAGCATCCAATAGGTTTTGATCGTGTGGCCGAAATCGGTGTCGTCGTGGCTAAACACGCAATCGCCGGGCTTGGCTTTCGGGTCGAGCAGGCCAAGGAACATCGCCGAGCCGGGGTCGTAAAACCGGCCGCGCATGATCTGCGCGATCTGCGCAAGCTCACTACGCCAGCTTTTCTGCTCCGCCGGCGGCAACAGCGGCGTTAGCAACAGCATGTACGCATTGGCTTGGTCGAGCTGCGATACAAGCTCGGTGCGGTCGGCCTCCCAGCCCTTCAGCGCCTGGCGGTACAGCCCCAATTTCGGGTCGAAATAGCGCTGCCGGATAAAGCTTTCGATCCGCAGCATCGGTGGCAGCAGTTCCGGATCGCGCGTCAGGTAGTAGTAGAAGGATAGTCCGACCAGCGAATAGGCGAGGTCCTGGCTGGTCTGGTCGTCCGGGTCGACGACGGGTTTGCCGTCCGACCAGTAGGAGACGACGTCGCCGGTCGTCTTGTTCACCGCGTTATCGAGGATGTAGCGAACCCCGGCGCGCGCCCATAACAGGTATTTCGGGTCACCGGTGAGGTGATAAGCGACGCTGTAAAGATAGACTTGCCGTGAGATCATCCTGACGTATTGCCGGCCGACCGCGCTGCGGATCCAATCGGGCGCGGCGGTGAACTCGGCGCATGGTGCTTGCGGGTTGGCTAGCGACCCGTCATTGCAGCGGAAGGTCGGGAAACTGCCCACCGGATTACCCAATGCGACCGGCGTCTCCCAGAACGGCAGAATGTCACGCTTCAGCTCCTGCACCCAGTCCGCTGGAGCGGGCAGGCCGGCAATAGCGGCCGATTTGTCCTGAGCGAATGCTGGATTGGCGAGAACCATCGCCGCGAAAAGAAGACACCTTGCCCCACGCGTTATCGACATTGTCCCCCCTCACACGGCGATTGAGCGGTGACCTGCCGCTCCATCGCTCTAGGAAATTTCATGGGCACGGGCGTCGCGACCGGCCGGGCGTGGTGCCGAACACCGCGCGAAACGCGTCGCCGAATGCGGAGCCGCTGCTATAGCCGACCGAGGCGGCGACTCGTGCCGGCGCCTCGCCCTGCGCCAGCGCCGCCAAACCCTCGGTCAGCCGCAATTGCCGCCGCCATACCTGAAAGCTCATGCCGGTCTCGCGGCGGAACAGCCGCGCCAGCGTCCGCGCCGACGCGCCCGCCATCTCGGCGAACGCGTCGAGACCGCGCGGGTCGGCCGGATCGGCGAGCAGCGCTTCGGTAACGTGCCGCAGCCGCCGGTCGCGGCAGGCCGGCACCGCGATCGGCCGCGCCGCGGCACGGCCGATCTCGTGCAGCGCCAGCGCCACGACATGCCGCACCGGGCCATTCTCGTCCCACATCACCGGCTGCTCGCAGGCGGCGAGGATCAGCTCGCGCAACAGCGGCGAGATCGCCACGACGGTGACTTCGCCGGGGCCGGCACGCGCGGCGTCCTCGCGCAGGAACAGGCCGCGCATCGCCAGGCCTTTCGGCATGCGCGAGTCGTGCCGGGTATGCGCCGGGATCCACAATCCTGTGCCCGGCGGCACGATGAACAGCGAAGTCTCGGTCGTGATCCGCAACACGCCGGTGACCGCGTGCAGCAGTTGCGCGCGCGGATGGCTGTGCCAGCCAGTCTCATGATCGACGTCGTAGTCCTGGGCGTAACCGACCAGCGGCCGCGGCGCCTGCTCGAACGGCTGCAACCGGGCAATATCGGCGGGCTGTCTTTCCAGCGACATAACTTGGCCATACGTCGGTTAGGGGACAGCTTACATTGAATCTGCAGAGCGAGACCACCACCGGGATTGTCGGATGAACCCGAACACGCGCCAGATCGCCTTTATCAACACCGCCCACACCTTCACCCATTACTCGTTGCTCGTGCTGCCGACGGCGGTGCTGGCGATGGCCGCGCCCGGCGGCCGCTTTGGCGACGCCTACGGGCCGATCCTCGCGCTCGCGACCGGCGGGTTCATACTCTATGGCGCCTTTGCCTTGCCGCAGGGCTGGCTCGCCCAGCGTGTCGGCCGTCCTGCGCTGATGACGCTGTTCTTCATCGGCACCGGCCTGTCGATGGTCGCGACGGGGTTTTGCAACTCGCCCCTAGCGCTCGCCGTGGCGATCGGCGCGACCGGGTTCTTCGCGGCGATCTATCACCCGGTGGGCACGGCGATGCTGGTCGATGCCGCCGGCGACAAGCCCGGCCGGGCGATTGGCATCAACGGCGTCTTTGGCAATATCGGGGTCGGATTAGCGCCGGTCGTCACCGCTTTCCTCGCCGATATCGCTAGCTGGCGCGCGGCGTTTATGGTGCCGGGGATCGTCTGCGTCGCGCTGGGCTTCTTGTGGCTACGCCAGCCCGCGCCCGAGGCGGCGGCAAAGCGTGCGGCACAAAGTTTTCCCGACATCCCGCGTCATCTGGTGCGGCGCGCGGTGATCGTGCTGCTCGCCATCGCGGTGGTCAGCGGCCTGGTCTTCAACGCTTTCACGATCCTCCTGCCCAAGCTGATCGAGGAACGGCTCGGCGGCGACCCGCATCTCTTGCCGCTGGTCGGCGTGGCCGCCTTCTTGACGATGCTGTGCGGCGCGGCGACGCAATTCACCGTTGGCCGTCTGATCGACCGCACGACGCTGAAGCGTATCTTCCTGCCGGTCAGCGCGTTGCTGGTGCCGGGGCTTGTCGCGGTGAGCTACGTCCAGGGCTGGCTGGTGCTGCCGTTCGCGGCGGTGGTCGCGGCGGCGATTTTTGGCCAAGTCACGATCAACGAGACGATGACCGCGCGGTACATCTCGCCGGCGCTCAGGACGCGGATGTATTCGATCCGCTTTTTTGTTGGGTTTATCGGCGCGGCCGGCGCCGCGCCGATGGTCGCGTGGCTGCACGAGCGCAGCGGCAGTCTCACCACGGCGACCTTGATGATGGCTGCGCTTGGCGTCGTCACCTTGCTCTGCGCGCTAGCGTTCCCCGACCGTCAGGAAGAGTTGCGGCCAGAGTTGTGGAACGCGGCGACGGCGCCCGCCGAGTAGGGGTCGCGGGGATCGTCATAACGGGCTTGCGCAAAACGCATGACCGCGCGCGCCTAACCGGCGCAAGCTGACGCTCTGAGTTTTTGGCTGGCCGCGCCATGTAAAGAAGCGCGCTCAAAAAGGTCGGCCGCGTGGAAAGCCTGTCCCGTCCACACAGCGGAGGAACCCCATGAGCGGTCACGGTCAACACACTCCGGCGGAAATTCGCGCCAAGCTCAACCATCCGATCATCGACGGCGATGGCCACTGGGTCGAATACGACCCCGTGTTCGCCGAGCAGATGCGCAAGGTCGGCGGCGATCTCGCGGCCGACGGTTTCCTCGCTGCGATGGCGGTGACGCGTGACTCGCTGCTGCTCTCCGTCGAGGAGCGCCGCCGGCGCCGGGTGTCGATGCCGGGCTTCTGGACGCGTCAGACCGGCAACACCTATGACCGCGCGACGGCGATGCTGCCGCATCTGCTCTACGACCGGCTCGATGAGATCGGCTCGGATTTCGCGATCATCTATCCGACCGCCGGCCTTCGGCTGCCGCGCATCAAGGACGATGCGACCCGCCGCGCGGTGATCCGCGCCTACAACATCGTCTCAGCCGGCTATTTCAAGGACCTCAAGGACCGGATGACCCCGGCCGCGATCATCCCGATGCACACGCCGGACGAAGCGATCGACGAGCTCGAATTCGTCACCAAGGAGCTTGGCTCCAAGGTCGGCATGTTCGGCAGCGCGATGCCGCGCCAGACCGAGTCGATCCACAAGGGTCAGAACGCCGACGCCGACCGGCTCGGCGTCTGGTACGAGGTGTTCGGCATCGACAGCATCTACGACTACGACCCGGTCTGGCAGAAATGCGTCGACGTCAAGATCGCGCCGACCTTCCATTCGGCCGGCAGCAACCAGGCGCTGCGCAACTCGCCGACCAACTTCACCTACAACCATATCGGCCATTTCGCCGATGCCGGCCACGCCGCGGCCAAGGGCATTTTCCTCGGCGGCGTGACACGGCGGTTCCCGGAACTGCGCTTTGCCTTTCTCGAAGGCGGCGTCGGCTGGGGCGCGCAGCTATTCGGCGATTTGATGGAGCATTGGGAACGGCGCAACATCAAGGCGCTGGAAAACATGAAGCCCGACAAGCTCGACCGTGAGCTGTTGATGAGCCTGGTCGAGAAATACGGTTACGGGGAACACGCGGCGGCGCTCAAGGAGCGCGACGGGTGGCCTGATCCCGAGCTGCACATGACCGGCGGGATCGACGACCTCGACGACTTCGCCGCCTGCAAGCTCACCCGCAAGGAGGATTGGGTCGAGCTTTACGCCAAGCCGTATTATTTCGGCTGCGAGGCGGACGACCGGATGAACGCGACCGCGTTCCTCAATCTGAACCCGTTCGGCGCGCAGCTCAACGCGATCTACAGCTCGGATATCGGGCATTTCGACGTCATCGACATGCGCGACCCGCTGCCGGAGGCTTACGAACTGGTCGAGGACGGGTTTATCACGGCAGACAATTTCCGCGATTTCGTGTTCGAGAACGCGGTGCGGCTGTGGGGCACGCAGAACCCGCGGTTCTTCGAGGGCACACGAGTCGCCAAGGAGGCCGAGGCGGTGTTGAAGGCCGCGCGCCCTGCCCTGCAGGTCGCCGCCGAATAACCGGGAGTAAGTTTAAGTCAGTGGAATGCGGCGCCCGAGGGCGCCGCATTTTTACTGTCAACCAAGACATCGGGCCGGCGGCAGAGCTGGGGCCAGCTCAGTACCGCTGGACACCTCTCCGCGTCATGCCCGGACTTGATCCGGGCATCCAGCTCCGCTTGGCGTGGCT
>DATMLO010000036.1:0-21922 GCA_035570495.1 Allostellaceae bacterium
GAATTGTCGAGCCGGCCGGTGCTGGTGATCGGCACGCATTTCGCCGGCGCCACCGCCGGCCGCATCGTCAAGGACGGCGACGCGTATCGGATGGATGTTTGAGGGACAGCACATGGTCGAACGCATCTTCGACGGGCTCAAGGTCATCGATTGCGCGAGCTTTATCGCCGGGCCGGCGGCCGCGACGGTGATGAGCGATTTTGGCGCCGAGGTCATCAAGATCGAGCCGCCCGGCATGGGCGACCCGTATCGCCGGCGCGGCAACCCTAATCCGGGCCGGCCGCCGCTCAACCCCGGCTTCTTCTTCGACGCGCGTAACAAGAAGAGCCTGGCGCTCGATCTGCGTCAAGAGGCCGGGCGCGCGATCCTCTACCGATTGGTTGAGAGCGCCGACGTGTTTATCACCAATTACCCGCCGCCGGTGCGCGAGCGGCTGAAGATCACCTATGCCGACCTCCAGCACCTCAACGAGCGGCTGATCTACGCCTCGTTCACCGGCTATGGCGAGAGCGGCCCCGAGGCCAGCAAGCCCGGCTTTGACGCGACCGCGTGGTGGGCGCGCACCGGCCTCATGGACCTGGTGCGGGCCGGCGAGCACATCACGCCGGCCCGCTCGCTGCCCGGCATGGGCGACCACCCCTCGGCGATGGGCACCTATGGCGCGATCGTCACCGCGCTCTATCAGCGCGAGAAGACCGGCAAGGGCAATTATGTCGGCTCGTCGCTGCTGGCGAACGGATTGTGGGCCAATGCCTGCTCGGTGCAGGCGGCGCTCTGCGGTGACGAGGTGCGGCCGCAGCCACCGCGCGAGGAGGCGCTGTCAGCGTTACGCGTGCACTACCAATGTAAGGACGAACGCTGGCTGCTGCTGTCGATCGCGGCCGACGAATGGCGCTGGGACAAGTTCAAGACGTGCTTTGGTTCGCCAGCCGAGCTCGACGACCCGCGCTTTGCGACGGATCCTCTGCGCAACAAGCACGCGCATGAGCTGGTCGCGATTTTCGACCGCCTGTTTGCCGAGCACGACCTCGCGCATTGGCGGCGCGTGCTTGACGAGGCCGGGATTATCTTTGGCATTGTCGGCCGGGTCGAGGACATTCGCCACGACGAGCAGGCGCTCGCCGCCGGTTTTCTCAAGCCTTATGTTGACGATCCCGATCTGTGGACGATCGACAGCCCCTTTTTCCTGGCCGGCCAGGAAAAGGTGCCGCCGCGCAGCGCGCCGCTGACGCCCGGCCAACACAGCGATGAGGTGCTGCGCCAATACGGCTACGGCGACGCCGAAATCGCCGAACTGCGCGCGGCCGGGGTCGTGGCGTGACACCAACGGATCGGCTCGTCGCGCTGCTCGACCATCTCGGCATCGGCCGGGCGCATATCGCGAGTCAGATCCCGGGCGACATGGCGGGGCTGGTGGTGGCGCATGCTGATAGGCTCGGCGGCATTGTCTGCGTCACGCCGATCCGGCTCGACCCGGCGCCGTTTGCCGGGGTTGCCGACCGGATGCTGCTGGTGGCCGGCGAATACGGGCCGACCTGGGAGGTCGCGAGCCGCGCGCTGGCGCAGCTGCCGGAAGCGCGGCGCATCATGCTGGAAGGCTATGACGCGCAGGGCTGGGCCGACACCGCCAAGAACTGCACGGGCGAGCTCGTCGCGGCAATGACCGGGTTTCTGGCTGGACGCGCGGCGGACGCGCCGAAGGCCGGTATTACGGAGGGCGAGCACGCCGGCATCACCTATAGCATCGAGGGCAGCGGCCCGGCGCTGATCCTGATGCCGTTCTTTCTCGCGGCGTCGCAATGGGCGCCGGCGCGGCCCGCGCTCGCGCAGCATTTCACCGTCATCACCGTCGGCGGGCGGCATATTGGCGGCATGGCGATGCTCGAGGATCGCGCGTCGGCGCCAAGCTATCGCGCGATGTTCCGCGGCTTGGTCGATGCGATGGCGCCGCGGCCCGGCGAGCTGATCCTCGATGTCGGCTGCGGCTCCGGCTCGCTCGACCGCCAGCTGGCGCGGCTCGTGCCGAACGAGATCGTCGCGATCGACCCGAACACGTTTCTGCAACGCGAGGCGGCAGCGCTCGCCGCATTTGAAGGACTGGGCGACCGCATCGAATTCCGCCCCGGGAACGCCGAGGCCCTCCCCTTCCCCGACGCCACTTTCGGCTGCGTCTTTTCGGTGACCGTGTTCGAGGAATGCGACGCCGACAAGGCGCTCACCGAGGCGACCCGCGTCACCAAACCGGGCGGCCGCATCGCGATCGCGGTGCGCGCGATCGACCTGCCGCAATGGTGGAATCTCGACCTGCCGGAGGCGATCCTCAAAAAGGCGAACGCCACGCCGCGCTCGGTCGGGCCCGCCGGCGTCGCCGACGCGAGCCTCTATCGCCGCATGCGCCGGGCCGGGCTTACGGAGCTCATCTCATACCCGGCGATGATCACGCTCGATCGGCCGGACGGGCCAACCTGGCGCTACCGCGAGGATCATGTGCTGTCGCTGCTGTCGGCCGACGAGCTGCCAATCTGGCACGAAGCGCGCGCCAAGGCCGCGGCCGAGGGCACGCTCATCTGCAGCCACCCGCTGCATTGCTGTATCGGGACGAAGCCCCGGTGAGCTTCTAGTAAAGCCCGCCGCTGCCGGGGCCGGGCTTGGCCGGCTTGGGTGGCGGCTGATCGCTCGCTGGCTGATCGCTCGCCGGCGGATCGGACGGCGGCAGCAGCGAGATCGGCGCGGCGGGGGGCGGCGATGCGGACGCCTGGACATTGCCCGCCGGCTGCTCCGGTTTGGGCTTGGCGTCGGCGGTGGCCGGCGCGCTCGGCGGCGCCGCTGGCTGATTAGGCTGCGGCGACGCGCTTGCCGCCGGCGTCGGGCTCGGCAAGGCCGTTGGCTGCAAGCTCGGCGGACCCATCGACGCGGCACTCGGCAGTGTCGCGGTGGCCGAGCCGCTCGCCGGCGGAGAAGCCGGGGCGCTGGGTGGCGCCAGGTTCTGTGTCGGGGCCGGCGGCAACGCGGCCGTATTGATCGGCGACGCCGCCGGCGGAGCAGCCGGATGTGGCGTGACCGTTGGCGCGGTCGCGGCTTGGGTTGACGCGGGTGTCGGCGATATCGCAGCGGGGGCGCTGGCCTCGACCGGGTGCGTCGGCTCGGGCGGCTTGACCTCAGCCGGCTTCGCCGCGGGGGCGATCGTCGCGGTCGCGGTCGGGGTTTGCAACTTGGGTATCGCGGGCGGCGCCGTCGGAACCGTGTCATGCGGCGAGAGATTCGCGATCACGACATTCGCCACGACGCCCACTGCGACCGCGTAAAAGAACGCCGCGGCACGGCTCACGCCAAGCCGGGCGAGCTCCCTGAACATGCCGAGGATTATCCCCATCGCCGCCTCATCCCCTCGCGTCGATCGCGCTCCCGCTGCACCCTATTACCGGAGAGAAGCCGCCTGACCAAGCTGATCTTCCCTGGACTTTGGCAACCATTCGCCGGCCGTCACCGCCGCCGCATCCGATCGAGCGCGTGACGCATGGCCGCCAGATAAACCGGGGATGGGGCGATTTTGTGGCGAGCAAGCGCCGCTTCGGTGAATTTGATGACGTGCTCATCGCCATTCGCGATGGCTTCGGCGACCAGCGCTTGCGAATCTTCATCCGGCGGATCGATCGCATCGATCGGCTTGGCGACGCCGAACGCGGCGTAGAGCCCGCCCCCGGCTTGCCAGGCGTAGCGCGCCAGCAAGCGTCCGGTCGCGACATCAACATGCGGCAAGAGATTACCGAGCGCATGCACCGCCGTCACCGAATGGACAAAGACGGTGAAATTACGCGTATCGACCGCGTTGGCGAGATAGGTGCGGACAAACAACTCGCCGAGGACCGCTACGGCCGCGTCGAGATCGTCGCCGAGATCGACCGTGTCGACGACCGGCGCGAATTCGGGAAACTCGACGAGCTTGTTGAGCGCGGTCGTGATGTTGCCGGGCGGGCGGCGCTCGCGCGGCACGAGGGGCACCGCCGCGAGCGCGGCTTCCGGGGGCAATTTCGGCCCGGCAAAAGTCGCGGCCGGCAGTTCGCCGTAGCTCGCGGCCCAGCTCGCCAGCGCGTCGGCTAGCTCGCGGAGCCGCACGCGCGTCTCGGCCTCGGCGAGGCCACGCGCCGCGTGCGCCGTACGGATCGCACCATGCACCGCCGCACCGGAATAGCCAGGCCCCAGCCGCGCGGCCCAGCGATCAAGCACCGAGCGCCACGGCACCTCGCCAAGCTCCGACGCGAAGAGCCGGCTCCAATCGGCGAACATGTCGCGCTTGCCGAGATGCGTGCGCCATTGGCTCCAGTCGACCGGCTCGCCCGCCGCCGGACGCGGCGTTAGCCGCGCGCGATACGCGTCGATCCACGGAAATAGCGCTTCCGGCCGGCCGAGCGCGCACAGCGCCTCGCAGACCATCGGCGCGTGGTTGAAATTGCCGTTGGTGAGGTCGGGCCCGTAATGCGACAGGGTTTCGAGCGCATCATCGAGCGGCGCATAGGCGGGAGCGGACATCGAAATTCCCCGCGGATCTCCTGACCGAATCAGGTGGGTCGAGGATCGACGATCTTCAACGGCGCTAAAGCGCCCCCATGCCGGCCGGCGGACGGCGCATCAGCGAGGCCTGCTCGTAAGCGTAAGCGAGGCGCAGCAGGGTCGGCTCGCTCCAGGCGCGACCGGTAAAGGTCGCGCCGATCGGATAGTCCGGCGTCTCCCTGTCGGCAGTCCCCTCGGTAAAGCCGGCCGGCACCTGGACACTTGGATATCCCGCCTTGGCGGCGGGCGCGCAGCCAAGCGCCTGTGGAAACAGCACCGCATCGAGCCGGTGCGCATCCATGTAGGCGTCGAGTCCGAGCGTCGCGGCGGCGCGAATATCCATCGCCCTCGCCGCCTTGTATTCGATCTCGGACAGATCGCCCCTCGTCGCCTCGGCGGCGAGGAACAGATCCTGGCTGAAGCGCAGCGCCCTGTCGGCATGCGCGGCGTTGAAGGCGACTATATCGGCCATGGTGCGGATCTGCGTCTCGCTCGCCCACTCGCGCAAATAGAGGTTGAGGTCGTGCTTTATCTCGTAAATGAAGACGACGGGGGGGTAAGCCGGATCGTAGCGAGTCTTGCTTTCGGGATTCGTATTGAGCACCGCCATCAGCGTCCCCGGCCCACCTATCCAGCCGCGGGTCGGGATGTTGGCGCGAACGATCTCGGCGCCGGCCGCCTGCAGCGTCTCGACGACTTGTTTCATGGCCTGGGCCGAGCGTGGCGTGAGCTTGCCGTAATAGACATTGTTGGCCGGATCGGCGGGGTCGCTCGGCACGCCGATCCGCGCGCCCTTGAGCCCATCTTTGTCGAGATGCTCGGTGTAATCGGCCGGCCGCTGGAGGTGTTGTGTCGCCGGGTCGTGCGGATCGCGCGCCGCCAGCACGTTGAGAAGGATCGCCGCGTCGCGCACCGTGCGGGTCAACGGGCCGGCGGTATCCTGGCTGTGCGCGATGGGGACGATCCCCGCACGGCTGATGAGCCCGACCGTCGGCTTCACCGTGACGAGCCCGTTCTGCGAGGCCGGATTGAGCAGCGAGCCTGAGGTCTCGGTGCCGATCGCGGCGGCGCAGAGCCCGGCCGCGACCGCAACGGCCGGGCCTGATGACGACCCACCCGGCGAGACGATTGGCACGAGCTTGTCGTCGAGCTGTGGCGCATAGGGGTTTTTCACCTGGCCGCCGAGCGAGCTGTAGCCGGCCGGCATGCCGATGGCGATGAAATTGGCGAACTCCGTGAGGTTGGCCTTGCCGAGGATGGCCGCGCCGGCGTCGCGCAGCCGCTTGACGACGGTCGCGTCCTGCGTCGCGCGCGCCTCTTCGAGCGCCAGCGAACCGGCGGTTGTGTGCTGGCGGTCGCCGGTCGCGATGTTGTCCTTGACGAGGATCGGAACGCCGGCGAGCGGGAAGCGCTTCGACGGTTTCTGGCCGTCGCGCTCGCCGGCGATCGCGAGCGCATCGGGATTAACCTCGCGCACCGAATTGAGTGCCAAGCCGCCGCGGTCATAGGCCTCGATGCGGTCGAGATAGGCGCGGGTCAGCGCGGTCGAGGTGGTGCGCCCGTCTATCAGTGCCTGCTGCACCTCAGACAAGCTCGCGTTCTCGACACCGATCGTCTCTGCCATGGCCCCTCTTGTCCCCATCATGCCGAGCGCGGCGGCGCCGAGCGCAAGATCGCGCCGGGTGAGACCACCGCCGCCGATCACTGCCCGAGATACCAGTCGAGGATCTGCTCGCCGGTCCAGCACAGCACGTCCTGGTGGCCGCTGATATGGGCGAGCGCGTTGCGGAAGTATTTGAGCCGGTGCGGCGCACCCATGATGTAGGGGTGCACGACCAGAGCCATGACCCGCGCCGACTCCCGCGCGTCGCGATAAAGCTGTTCGAACTGGTCGATCGCCCGGTCAAAATATTCCGACGCTTTGTGATGCTGGATCAGCATCATCGCGACGTCGTTGCATTCCTGTGTGTAGGGCAGGTTGACGATGCTCTTGCCGCCGCGCGTCTTGAGGCGCACCGGCTGGTCGTCGAGCACCCAGTCGCAGACATAATCGTAGCCGGCCTCGGCGAGGAGGTCGGGCGTCTCCCAGGTCTCGGTGAGACCGGGGCCGAGCCAGCCGCGCGGGTTCTTGCCGGTCGCCTCGCGGATCGCCGCCGAGGTTTTCGCGATATCGGCCTTTTCGTCGGCGACTTTCTGCATGTTTTTCTGGCTGAAGCCGTGACCGATGAACTCCCAGTCGCGCGCCTTCGCGGCGTCGACGATCGCGGTGTAGCGATGGATCGCCGAGCCGTTGATCGCCAGCACCGCGGGGACGCGCAGATCATCGAACACCTCAAGCATGCGCCAGAAGCCGACACGGTTTCCGTATTCGTGCCACGCCCAGTTGGGGATGTCGGGCATCGGCGAGCCACCTGCCGGCGGGGTCAAGACGGTGCGCGGCATCGTCTCGTTGATGTCCCATTCCTCGACATTGACGATGACCCACAACACGAGCCGAGCACCGCCGGGCAGTGTCAGCTTCTTGCGGCCGGCGATCGGCGAAAAATCGAGCCGTTCAGTGGGGGTCATGACGGTTCCCTTCGAGCGTGCCGGCGAGGCCGCTTTCCCTTAGCCGAGCCGCGAGACGTTGAGAAGCGGGTCGCGACTTTTTGGCAGCCTATTCTTGACGGCGATGGGCCAGTCGCCAAAGCTGATGTCGAAGCCCGATCGAGCCAAGACCGATCGAGAACGGAGATGCCAGTGCCGCCTTTGGTTCTCTCGTCAGACTCGCATGTGTTCGAGCCACCCGATTTGTGGCAGACCCGGATCGACAAGGCGTTCCGCGATCGCGCGCCGCGCATCGAGCGCATCGACGGCGGCGACGCCGTCGTGGTCGAAGCGGATCAGGTGCTGTCCGGGATCGGTCTTATTTCGAATGCCGGCGCACGATTCGACGCGCCCGAGACGATCTCCGCCACGGGCAAGTTCGAGGACGTGCATCGCGGCGGGTACGACCCCCAGCAACACATCGAGGACATGGCGCTCGATGGGGTAGCGGGCGAGGTACTCTATCCGTCGCAGGGTCTGTTCTACTTCAAGGTCGCGGACACGCCGTTGATGTCGGCGATCTTCCGCGCCTACAACGATTGGCTCGCCGAGTTCTGCCGCACCGATCCGGCGCGCCTCAAGGGCATCGCGATGATCAATCTCGATGACGTTCAGGAGGGCGTGAAGGAGCTGGAGCGCGCCGCTCGGCTTGGCCTGTGCGGCGCGATGATCACCGAATATCCGGCCGAGGATCGCCGCTACGACCAGCCGGAATACGAACCGTTCTGGGCCGCGGCGGCCTCGCTCGGCATGCCGCTGAGCCTGCACACCGCGACGCGGCGGCAAGGCAAGATCCGCGGCGTCGGCCCCGGGACGCTGCGCGACGCGAGCAGCCGCGCGACCAAGGCGTTCTACCCGGCGCTGTCGATGTGCGACATGATCTTTTCGGGCGTCTTCGAGCGCCACCCCAGCCTCGTGTTGGCGATCGTCGAGTTCGAGCTGTCCTGGGCGCCGAACGTGGTCGCCTCGATGGACTACACCTATCGCGAGCGCCACGGCGAGGCGATCTATCGCTTCAAGGGCGACACGGTCCCCAGCGACTTCTTCCGCCGCAATGTCGTGCTGAGTTTCCAGGAGGACGCCGTCGGCATTCGCCTGCGCGATGTGATCGGCGTCGATAACATGATGTGGGGCTCGGACTACCCGCACAGCGAGTCGACCTTCCCGCAATCGCGGAAGATTCTGGCGGAAATCCTCGCCGGGGTGCCGGAGAGCGAGCAGGCGAAGATCGTCGGTGAGAACACCGCCCGCGTGTATGGCTTTGACGCGGCGCGACTCGCCACCGCTGCCTGAACTTACCGGAGGACGATATGGGCCGGGTCGCGGGCAAGGTGGCGCTCGTCGCGGGCGCGGGCGGCGGGATCGGCGGCGCGGGGGCCGAGGCGCTGGCGCGCGAGGGCGCCGCCGTGTTCTGCACCGACAGCGACGGCACGGCGGCGGAAGCGACCGCGGCGCGGATAAGGGCCGCCGGCGGGCGCGCCTCGGCGGCGGCCCTTGATCTGCGCGACAGAGCGGCGGTCGACACGGCCGTCGCCGCGGCGGTGCGCGAATTCGGCCGGCTTGACATCGTGCTCGAGTCGGCGGGGATCGCCCATCGGCTCAATTTTCTCGATGTCGACGCCGAGACCTGGGATCGCGTCATCGCGGTCAACCTGACCGGGATGTTCCATCTCGGCCAGGCGGCGGCGCGGCAGATGGTCAAGCAGGGCGGCGGCGGGACGATCATCAATGTGACCTCGCAGCTCGCCGAGGTGGCGCGGCCCGAGCGCGCCGCCTATGTCGCGTCAAAGGGAGGTGCGCGCTCGCTGACCCATGCGATGGCGGTCGATCTGGCGGTGCATAACATCCGCGTCAACGCGATCGCGCCCGGCCCGACGCTGACCAGGCTGACGCGCGCGAACTACAGCGACGCGGAAGCCCGGCGCGCGACCGAGGCGATGATCCCATTGGGCCGGCTCGGCCAGCCCGACGATCTCGCCGGCGCGGTGCTGTTTCTTGCCTCGGACGAGTCGCGCTGGGTGACCGGCAGCACCGTGACGGTGGACGGCGGCTACCTGGCGATCTGACCCGGCCTCATCGCGTCTTCTGATACCAGTCGAGGATTTCGACGCCGTTACAATGCAAGACGCCCGAGTGCTTGGCGATGTGGTCGTAGACCGCTTCGAGATATTTGATCCGGTGCGGCTGGCCCGAGATGTAGGGGTGGATCGCGATCGCCATGATCTTGGCGCGATGCTCGCCCTCCTGGTGCAGCCGGTCGAACGTGTCGATGCAGCGCCGGGTAAAGTATTCCGACTCGTGGTGCTGCACGATCATCATCGGGATGTCGTTGAGTTCGACCGTGTAGGGCAAGGTCACCAGCGGCCCGTTGGCGGTCGAGATCGTCGTCGGCTCATCGTCATAGACCCAGTCGCCGATATATTTGATGCCGGCCGCCGCCAGCAGTTCCGGCGTCTCGTAAGTCTGCGTGAGACCCGGCCCGAGCCAGCCGACGGGCTTTGACCCGGTGAATTTTTCGATGACCGCGATTGCCTTGTCGATCATCGCCTTCTGATCGTCGATCAGGTGCATCGGCCCTTGCTCGTAAGCATGGCCCATGAACTCCCAGCCGGCGCTGTGGCAAGCCTCGGCGACACGCGGATAGTCCTCGCAGACGCGGGCGTTGATCGACACCGTCGGGCGGATACCGAGCCGCTTGAACAGGTCGAAAAAGCGCCACACCCCGACCCGCATCCCGTACTCATGCCACGACCAGTTGGGCACGTCGGGAAGCAGCACCTGCCCCGTCGGCGCCGGCAGCACCTGGCGCGCCATCGGGCGTGAAATGTCCCAGACCTCGAGATTGACGATCGGCCAGACGACGATCCGCGCGTCGTCCGGCAGCTTTAGCGGCGGACGGTCGACGATCGCCGAATAGGGCACGCGCTCGCGCGGTATCATGCGCCCTGCCCTCCGCCATGTCCCATCGCGGCGGCGCGACGGCCGATTTCCTCCGGCGAAACGTCCTCGACATGCGTCGAGACATGCCAGCGATGACCAAACGGATCGACGATCGTGCCCTGCCGATCGCCGTAGAACTTGTTCTCCACGGGATGCTCGAGAGTCGCGCCCGCGGCGACCGCATCTACGTCATCGAGATAGAGCAGCAGCCCAACCGGCGTGCCGCCGACCGTCGGCGGCGCCAGCGCGCCCCAGTCAGGATGCTCGTCGGCAAGCATCACGACGCTGCCGCCGATCTCAAGTTCCGCGTGTCCCACCTTGCCGTCGGGGCCGCCGAGACGCATCCGCTCCTTGGCGCCGAACACGGTCTTGTAGAATTCGATCGCCTTGGCGGCGCCATCGACGATCAGATACGGCGTGATGCTGTGATAGCCGTCGGGGATCGGTTTGACACTCGGCATGAGGCTCCTCCCTGAGAACTTGCCGGATGCTTGCGCCGATCGCCGCCACGATGCAACGGGCGATGAAACGCTCCCCATATTGCGACGTTTGTGACGGACAGACGTGCGATGCTGCATTGCGGCAATGCGCCCCAAGGGACGCCGCCGGCGTTGACGACAGGCCAAGGCGACCACAACTTAGAGGCAACAGAGCCAAATACGGCGAGGGGCCGGGGGTTCATGCGTACGCGTAATCACAAAGGCAATGTGTTTGTCGGCAATCTGCCGTCGGTTTTTTCAGACGAGCAATTGGCCGAAGTTTTCGACCCGTTCGGGATCGTCCTTTTCGCGGCGATCGCCCGTGACCCCAATACGGGCGTGCGGCTCAGATACGGGTTTGTCGACATCGCCACGGAGAAAGCCGCCAAGGCGGCGATCGCCGGGCTCAACGGCACCCAGGTCGGCGGCTCGAAGCTCTCCGTGCAGATGAGCGAGAAGCCGGTCAAGAAAGCGCCGGGCGCCGGCGCCGCCAAACGACCGCCGCTGCGCGTGACGCCGCGCATAACCCCACGCGAAGGCGAACCGGGCTTTACCGCGGTCGCCCGTCCGCAGCCGACATTCCAGGTCGAACGCCGTCCGCTGCGGCCTTTGATCCGCCGCCCGACCCCATAATATCCGCCCCCGAGCAATTATCGCGCGGCGATTATTTACAATAGGGCGCGCACGCAACCGTTAATTGATCGCAAGATAGACAATATTGCGCGATTATTTCGGTAAATTTTCTCCAATAATTATTGCTGACCGATAGACTTCGTCGGCACTCTCCGGCGCCCGGACTGGTTAGCATCATCCTATCACCTTAGCCGTCGCGACCCCTGGTCGGGTCCGGGTGACGAGCGGGCTGCGCGTATCGCGGGAGAGCTCGAATGGCTGATCACAAGTTCGTTTACACGGTTTCCGGGGTCACTCTGTCGGAGGCGCAACAGCACAAGGTCGCCGAGGCGATCGGCGTCGCCGTGGCGCAGGCTCTGGCCGTGGAGGCCCCGGGTACGGTCCGGACGGAATGCCTGATGGTCAACCGCATTTACGGCGGCCGGTGGATCCCCGTCGCGGATGCCGAAGCGATGGGCGTGCAAAATGTCCTTTCCGACAACGCCGGCGGCAGCGGCCCGCGCGCGGCGGCATGAGCGCGCGGAACGAGGCGCCCGAGCGACACGAAGCGACCTGCCCCAGCGCGCCCCCCGAGCCAGGCTCCGCCTTGCTCGGGGTCGTGCTCGCGCAGGGGCAAGTCGCCTACGTCAATCCGCCGATGCCGGCGACACAGGCGATGCTCGACAGCTTTGCGGCGAACGGCATCCCAATTGAGAACCGGATGCGCTTTTCCGGGCCCTGCATGGAGCATCGCTGCGTGCAGTGGAAAGGCGCCCCGGGCGCGGGTCACTGCGGGTTGATCGACCACGCCTTGGTCGAGCTCGGCATTACCAAGGACGCCGAAACCCTCCCGCGCTGCTCGATCCGCGCCACCTGCCGCTGGTTCGCCCAACGCGGCCGCACGGCCTGCGCCGCGTGCCCGGAAATCATTCGCCGGCCATCCTCAGGCTGACACCGCAGCGCGAACAGGAGAAGGGGCGGAACATTCGAGGCAACAAGGGGCAATCGTCGGGGACCCCGTTCACGGTCAGCGCAACGGTTCCCGGTTACCAGATCGGCACACAGACCGGGTCAATTCCGTCTTGAACCGATAGCGGGAGGGGAAGGATCATGGCCACTTACTACAACATCCAAAGCCAGGTGACGACCGCGGGCGGCATCCCGTTGGTTATCGACATCGAGGAGGGGTCGCACGATCCAAACAAGCCCGTGAAAGACGGAACGTGGCTTGACGCATTCACGCCCACCGGCAATGACAACCAATGGTGGGAACTCGTGCTCGATACCGCGTCGGGCTACCACTTTATCCAAAGCAAGCTCACCGACCTAGACGGCGATCCCTTGGTCATCGACATTCACGGTGGCAACGAGCCGGTTAAACCGAACGTATCGCTCGACGTCTACAAGAAAAAGTCCAGCGATTACGACAACCAGCTCTGGCAATTCGTCGAACAGTCAGGTCAGCCAGGCTGGTACACGATCCAAAGCAAGATGGCGGACGAGAATGGCAACACTCTCGTCATCGACATCCGTGGCGCCAGCGACAAGCCCGGGACGCGTCTCGACGCGTTTACGCTCAACGGCAACCCGAACCAACTCTGGCAGCTCGCGGGATAGTCGTTACGCGATCAGCGCCACCCCCGCCGCGCGCATCTCGTCGAGCGCGCGGGCGACCGAGCCGCCGACATCGATGCCGCGGCACGCGGCGAGCACCACACTCGCAGCAAATCCTGCGGCGACCGCGTCGAGCGCCGAATAGAGCACACAGAAATCGGTCGCCAGACCGCACAGGGTCACGCGAGTGAAGCCGCGTTCTCTCAGATAGCCGGCAAGCCCCGTCTCGGTAAGCCGGTCGTTTTCGCGAAACGCCGAGTACGAGTCGATCGACGTGTGGTAGCCCTTGCGCAGCACCAGCTCCGCTCGCGTCACGTCGAGCCCCTCGTGAAACGCCGCGCCCGCCGTACCCTGGACACAATGGTCGGGCCACAACACCTGCGAGCCATAGGGCATCTCGATCGTCTCGAAGGGTGCCCGCCCCGAATGAGCGCTGGCGAAAGACGCATGGCCCGGCGGGTGCCAGTCCTGGGTCAGCACGACATGCGCGAACTCGCGCGCGAGCCGGTTGACGACGGGCACGATCGCATCGCCCTCTGGCACCGCCAGCGCGCCACCGGGGCAGAAATCGTTCTGCACGTCGACGACCAGTAATAGGTCACGGTCAGTTACCTGTTGCATGGCCGCTCCGCAGTTCTGCGCCGTGACAGCATGCGCGATTATCGGCTTCACTCCCGGCTAACGCCAGAAAGCCGTGGGCGCGGGTTGGGAGCGAGACGCATGTTCGGTTGGTACCGCGATTTGAGCGCGAAAGAGCGCGGCACGATGCTGGCCTGCTTTGGCGGCTGGTCGTTGGATGCACTGGACGTGCAGGTCTACAGCTTCGTCATGCCGACGCTGATCACGCTCTGGGCGATCAGCAAAGGCGAAGCCGGACTGATCGGCACGGTCACGCTGCTGATCTCGTCATTCGGCGGTTGGTTTTCGGGCGCACTGTGCGATCGCTACGGCCGCGTCCGCATGCTGCAGATCACGATCCTGTGGTACGCGGTGTTCACGTTCCTGTGCGGCTTCGCGATGAATTTCGAGCAGCTCTTTATCCTGCGCGCGCTGCACGGCTTTGGCTTTGGCGGCGAGTGGGCGGCGGGTGCGGTGCTGATCGGCGAGGCGGTGCGCGACAAGTACCGCGGGCGCGCGGTCGGGCTGGTGCAGACCGGCTGGGGCGTCGGCTGGGCCGCGGGAGCGCTGCTGTACACCGGCATCTACGCCTTCGTGCCCGAGGCGCTAGCCTGGAAGCTCCTGTTCTGGATCGGCATCCTCCCGGCACTTTTTGTATTCTGGGTGCGCCGTCATATCCAGGATCCTGACATCTTCCACGGCCGCCAGACCGCCAAGCCCACCGGCGCATCGCACATCCTTTCGGTGCTGCGGCCGCCTCATCTGTGGACGACGATCAAGGTCTCGCTGATGGTCAGCGGGGCGCAGGGCGGCGGCTACGCACTCTCCGTCTGGCTGCCGACCTATCTGAAAACCGTGCGTGGCCTCTCCGCGCCGACCACCGGCAGCTTCCTGCTGCTGCACATCTCTGGCGCACTGATCGGGTTTGTCTGGGGCTCGTATCTCTCCGATCAGATCGGCCGCAAGGCGACGTTCATGTGGTCGGCGGTCGGTTCGTTCGCGATGATCCTCGTCTACATGTTCGCGCCGCTCGACAATTTCTCGCTGCTGCTGATGGGTTTCCCGCTCGGGATCATCCTCTACATCAAGTTCCCGCCGATGGGCCCGTTTATGACCGAGCTCTACCCGACCGAGGTGCGCGGCACGGGCCAGGGCTTCTGCTACAACGCCGGGCGCGGGATTGGCGCGGTGTTCCCGGCGCTGATCGGGTTCCTCGCCGAGCATATGTCCCTGGCGGGGGCGATCGGCACCTTCGCGGCGATCGCGTTCGGGCTCATGATCGTGATGCTGCTGATGCTGCCGGAGACCCGCGGGCGCAGCCTCGCCGAGCTCGACGGCGCCGCGACCGCGCCGGGAAACTGAACCCCATCGTTCAGGGGCGCCCCGCTGGCGCGAGCCGTCACGATGCCCAGGAATTGAACGATTGAGCGCGTGACAGGGCGCCCGGTTATCGGGTTCACTGCCTCCCAAAGAAAAACGACAATTTGGGGGGAGAGACGATGCTCGCGTGGTATCGCGACCTGAACGCCAAAGAGCGCAGCACGATGTGGGCTTGCTTTGGCGGCTGGTCGCTCGATGCGTTCGACGTGCAGATGTACAGCTTTGTGATCCCGACCGTGATCGCGGTGTGGGGCCTGTCAAAGGGCGAAGCTGGGCTGATCGGCACGGTGACCTTGCTGATCTCGTCGTTCGGCGGCTGGTTTTCGGGAACGCTCGCCGACCGGTTCGGCCGGGTGAAGATGCTGCAGATCACGATCCTCTGGTATTCGATCTTCACCTTCTTTTGCGCCTTTGCGCAGAATTTCGAGCAGCTTTTCATCCTGCGCGCGATGCACGGCTTTGGTTTTGGCGGCGAATGGGCGGCCGGCTCGGTCTTGATGGGCGAGGTCATCCGCGACAAGTACCGCGGCCGCGGGGTCGGTATCGTGCAGACCGGCTGGGCGATCGGCTGGGGCGGCGCGGCGCTGGTCTACACGGCGGTCTACTGGCTCGTCCCCGAGCCGATGGCCTGGCGCGTGCTGTTCGGCATCGGCCTGTTCCCGGCCGTCTTTGTCTTCTGGATCCGCCGGCACATCGACGAGCCGGAAATCTATCACCGCCAACGCCGGCAGGTCGGCTTCACGCATCTGTTCTCGGCGTTCCGCGGCGAGCATTTGTGGACGACGATCAAGGTGTCGATCATGGTCGCGGGCGCCCAGGGCGGCGGCTACGCGATCGGCATCTGGATGCCGACCTATCTGCGCACCGTGCGGCATTTCTCGGCCACCGCCGCGGGCGGGTTTCTGCTCGTACAGATTCTGGGGGCGCTGTTCGGCTTCCTGCTCGGCACCTATCTCTCCGACCGGATCGGGCGCAAGGCGACGTTCATGTGGTCGGCGGTGCTCTCGCTTATCTTCATCCTGCTCTACATGTTCGTGCCGATGGGCGACACGGCGCTGCTCTTCGCCGGCGTGCCGCTCAATATGGCGCTGCTGATGAAGTTCCCGCCGATGGGCCCCTTCTTGACCGAGCTGTTCCCGACCTCGGTGCGCGGCAACGCTCAGGGCTTCTGCTACAATTCGGGGCGCGCGATCGGCTCGTTCTTCCCGACGATGATCGGCTTTATGGCCGACAGGTTCGGCGGCAGCCTCGGGACGCAGATCGCGATCGCCAGCGCGGTCGCGTCGGGGTTGATGATCGTCGCGCTCTTAACGCTGCCGGAGACGCGCGGGCGCACGATCGCCGAGATGGACGGCGCCGCCGCGGCATCACCCGGCAACTGAGGCTCAACGCCGGAACACGCCGACCAGCTCGAGATGCGGCGTCCAGACGAACTGGTCGACCGGCGTCACCTTTTCGAGCCGGTAGCCACCGGCGACAAGCCGCGCCGCGTCGCGCGCGAAAGTCGCCGGGTTGCATGACACCGCGACGACGGTCGCGATCGTCGAGCCAGCCAGCGCTTCGGCCTGGCGCATCGCCCCGGCGCGCGGCGGGTCGAAGACCGCCGCCGCGTAAGGCGTGAGTTCGACCGGCGACAACGGACTACGGTCGAGATCGCGCCGCTCGATCGTGGTGCCGGGAATGCGTGAAGCAGCCTCGGCCAATGCCGCGACGGCGGCGGCATCGCCCTCGACCGCACGCGCCGCGCCGCTTTGCGCTAGCGCCAGGGTGAATGTGCCGAGCCCGGCGTAAAGATCGAGCACCGGTCGCTGTTCTCCGACCCCGGCGAGCACCTCGGCGATGAGCACCGCCTCGGCCGCCGCGCTCGCCTGCAGGAACGCGCCCGGCGGGAACGGCACGGCGACCCCGGAAAACACGATCCGCACCGGCCGCCGCTCGACGATCGGAATTTCGTCGTGGCCGTCGCGCCAGACAATGCGCGCGAGGTCGTGTTCCTCCGCCAGAGCGGCCAGCGCTTCGAGCGCCGCAAGGCCCGGTGGGCCCGCAGCCTCGATCAATAGGTCGACGCCGCTGTCACAGCGCGTCAGCATCGCCTCCGCCGCGCCTCCGGGCTCGAGGATCGTCGCTGCCGCCTGTCGCAACGGCGTGACTAGCGCGAAGAGCACCGGCTCCAGCACCGCGCACTCCCGGACGTCGACCAGGTCATGGCGGAACCGTTCGCGGAACCCGGCCTCCACCGGCGCGCCCGCGTCGCGCGGCCGCGCAAGACCCAGCCGCGCGCGGCGACGATAGGGGGGCACCGTCCTGAGCGGCGCGACCACCGCCGGGTCGATATCGACCCGGCGCAGCGCCTCGCTCAACGCGCCGAGCTTGACGGCGCGATAGTCCTCCGGCGCGAGATGCTGGAGCGCGCAGCCGCCGCAGCGCCCGAAATGCGGGCACACCGGCGCGATGCGTCCCGGCCCGTCCGCGAGGCGAACGACGACCCGCCCTTCCTGTCCCGAGCCGCGCCGCACGCCGATCTCGGCGCGCACCCGGTCGCCCGGAACGGTGAACGGCAGGAAGATTGTCTCGCCGCGCCAGTGCGCGATGCCGTCGCCCTGCGCCCCGAGGCTTTCCACCACGAGTTCGACACGCTCGCTCGCGCCGCCCGTCTGGGGACGTCGCCGGGATCGCGCCATCAATGCAGCGCTCCGCTAACCGCTGATCGGCAAGTGCACAAGGAGGAAATAGCCGTTGATCGTCAAAACCACGCCAATAGCGGTAACGGCCATGCTGAAGCCGAGCAACGGGCGCGATCCCGCCACGATCGCCACCGAGCCGAGCACGATCGCGATCTGAAACAGCGCCGCGGCGAACTCGAAATTCGGGTCCTGCTCGGCGGCATGGTCGCGCGTCTCCTCCCACTGTTTGGCCTTGGCGAGCAGTTCTTGACGTCCTTCGCCGCTCGCTGGATCGCTCTCGTAGCGCGCCGCGTTGTCGCGATAATGCTGGACCCGCTCGGCGGCCTTCGCTTTGCCGGTGTCGGAAAGGCCCGGCAGCTGGTTGATCTCGAACTCAAACTGATCGGCGGCGAGCTGGTAGGCAGTCGCGCGTAAATATTTCGCCTGGGCGAAAGCGTAGGCGTCCGAGGACCTGGATGTTGGCGTTGAGCATTTCCTTGGTGACGTGGCCGCCGCCAAGCGACGCGATCGCCAGCAGCATCGCCACCACCCCGACATAGATCGCGGCCAACCGGCGGAACCCCTCGCCACTCGCGTGATGACCATGATGCACGTGCTCGTGCACCGGCTCGGGAATGTCCGTTTGATCGACCATGCCGGGAGACTAGTACACGGCGCAGAAAGAGGCTCGCCCCGTCTCAGCCGACCGCCGGCGCGGCATCGTCGATCACCAGCTGCACGGCGTCGCCGCCGCGATAGGTATCGCGGCGCAAATGCCCGGCGACGTGCAGCGCGCGACCCTTCGCCTCCGCGATGAGCTTGCCGACGGGCGTGTCGGCGGCACGGAAGGCGATGGCTCTAAGCTGCCCGCCGCCCACCGCGTCGGCGACGTGCAGCTTGATGTGCGCGCTGCCGACAGGCTCGACATATTGCGCGCGCACCATCGGCAGCGCAAAACGCGGCTCGGGATTGGCGGCGCCAAACGGCGCCAGCGCGTCGAGCTGGGCGAGGAGACCGCCCTGCGCTGCCTCGGCCGAAATCGCCGCGTCGATCGCCAGCTCGGGCACCAGCAGCGCATGGTCGAAGCCGTCATTGAGCCGCTCGCTCAAAAACTCCTGCAGCTCGAGGAGGCGGTCGGCGGCGACGGTGAACCCGGCCGCCATCGCGTGCCCGCCACCGTTGATCAGCAGCCCCGCCTGGCGCGCCGCGATCACCGCTGAGCCCAAAGCCAGCCCCGGCACCGAGCGGCCCGACCCCTTGCCGATGCCATCGGCCAGCGAAACGACAATCGCGGGGCGGCCGTAACGCTCCTTGAGCCGCGCCGCGACGATGCCGATGACGCCGGGATGCCAGCCTTCCGCCGCAGCGAAGACCAGCACCGGCGAGGTCGCGTTCTGCCGCTCGACCAGCTCGATCGCCGCCGCGAGCGTTTGCGCCTCGATCTCGCGGCGTTCCTTGTTGTAGGCGTCGAGCTGCTGAGCCCATTCGGCGGCGGACGCCGGGTCGTCGGTCGACAGCAGCCGCGCGCCAAGATCGGCCGCGCCGACCCTGCCGCCAGCATTGACCCGCGGCCCGAGCACAAAGCCGAGCTGATAGGCGTCGACCGCCTCGGCGCGGCCATTGCTCTGCGCCACCGCCGCGAGCGCCGCCATGCCCGGGTTAGCACCGCGCGCCGCGACCCTGAGGCCCTGCGCGACCAGCGCGCGATTGAGCCCAGTCAGCGGCACCACATCGCAGACCGTGCCGAGCGCAACGAGGTCGAGCCATTGCAACAGATCGGGTTCGGGCCGCGTCCGGTACCAGCCGGCTTCGCGCAGCGCGCGGTTGACCGCGACGGCAAGCAGAAAGGCCACTCCGACAGCGGCGAGCTGGCCGTGCGCGCTCGTCTCGTCGAGCCGGTTCGGGTTGACCACCGCGACCGCGCTCGGCAACGCGGGCTCGGCGACATGATGGTCAATGACGATGAGGTCGAGCCCAGCCTCCCGCGCCGCCGCCAGCGCGTCATGCGCAGTGGTACCGCAATCGACGGTGACGACAAGCCGCACGCCCTCGTCCTTGAGCTTCAAAAGCGCCGGCGCATTGGGCCCGTAGCCCTCACGCATGCGGTCAGGCACATAAAGCCCGCCCGTGGCGCCGACCGCCGCGAGGAAGCGCAGCAGCAGGGCCGCGGAGGTCGCGCCGTCGACATCGTAATCGCCGTAGACGACGATCTTCTCGCTGTCGCGGATCGCCCGCACCAGCCGCTCGACCGCGCGGCCCATGTCGAGAAGATGCGCCGGGTCGGGCAGCTGATCGCGCAGCCTGGGGCTGAGGAAGCGCGACGCCGCATCGAGCCCGATCCCGCGCTGCGTCAACAGCCGCGCCAGGATATCGGGCACCGCCAACTGCGCCGACAACGCCGCCGCCACACCATCATCCACAGCGCCGCGCAGCCGCCAGCGCCGGCCGCTCGCCGATTGCTCGACCCCGAGAAACGCCGTCTGGTCCCCCAACCTCGGCCTTTCAGTTTGGCGCCGGGCCCCCACCCAGCGGTTAAAATTCTACCGCGAAAACCGCGCGAAACTCTCCTTGCGCGACAGGTCGTGCTTGGCCTCGATATAGCGCACGGTGCCGGTGCGCGAGCGCATCACCACCGAATGCGTCATCGCCCCGCCCGGGAAGCGGCGCACGCCCTTCAGCATCGTCCCGTTGGTGACGCCGGTCGCCGCGAACATCACATCGCCATGCGCCAGATCGAGAAGGTCGTAGACGCGATCAAGGTCCGTGATGCCAAGCCGATGTGCCCGGCCGCGCTCGTCGTCGTTGCGGAAGAGCAGCTTGCCTTGCATCTGGCCGCCGATGCAGCGCAGCGCCGCCGCCGCCAGCACGCCTTCTGGCGCACCGCCCGAACCCATATAGATGTCGATGCCCGTCTCGGGGTCGGAGGTGGCGATGACGCCACTGACATCGCCGTCCCCGATCAGCATGATCCGCGCTCCCGCCGCGCGTACCTTGGCGATCAGCTCAGCGTGCCGCGGCCGGTCGAGAATGCAGACGACGAGATCGGCGATCTCCATCTTTTTAGCCTGCGCGAGGTTCTTTAGGTTGGCTGCCGGCTCCGCGTCGATATCGACGAGATCATCTGGAAGTCCGCCGCCGACGGCGATTTTTTCCATATAGACGTCGGGCGCGTTGAGAAACCCGCCGGAATCGGCCATCGCCAAGGTCGCCAAGGCGTTGCCGCCGCCCTTGGCCGTGATCGTCGTGCCCTCGAGCGGGTCGAGCGCGATGTCGATCTTGGGGCCGTGGCCGGCGCCGACCTTTTCGCCGATATAGAGCATCGGCGCCTCGTCGCGCTCGCCTTCGCCGATGACGACCGTGCCGTCGATGGTGAGGCCGTTGAGCGCGGTGCGCATCGCGTCGACCGCGGCTTGGTCGGCCGCCTTCTCGTCGCCGCGCCCCATCAGCCGTGAGGCGCTCAGCGCGGCGACCTCGGTGACTCGCACCGCTTCGAGCGCGAGATTGCGATCCATGTGTGGAGCGTCGTCGGACACCGTCTCCTCCATTTTTCTCATTTATCCCATAATATTCAATCGTTTAATGGCAGGGTCATCATACACCCCGCCTATATACCCATCTCTTTTTCGCGGTTCCACGCGAATGCTTACGGAGACCGATGGGCGGGCGGCATTTCTAACTTTGCCGCCGAGTTCGTGCTAGACAATTTAGCAGGGCACCACCGCGGGCCAAACGACAACGCAGTTGTATCCCATCGTCGCACTAGGGCCGGCACCCGAATCACCGTGGGGTGCTATGACCCAGCTTAGCTCAATTGCCGGCCAGGCCGCGCTTTACCGCCAAACTTGCCCTGGCGATGCTCTCCGCTATCGTCTCCAGGGAGGGATTTTTCCCAAGAATGGCTTCCCTTCTCCCGGGCCGCTCGTCGGTCAGAAGGGCTGCGGCCTGGATGTCACCCTGAAGCACGCGTTTCTTCACGGCTGAGTTCAACACCTCATCGATCAGCTCGACAGCATCAAAGGCGGACGGCACGGACCCAATTCGTTTCCGTCCATAACGCACAACCCACCGACCAGTCAGGATCGACCGGCCGATCGTGTACCCCATGTAGTCTCTTCGATCCTGCAAAATCATGCGGGGCTCCGCTGGTGGCGGCGATCCTTAGCCGTCACGTCTAGGATAAGCCTGAGCCCGTCTCCGGTATGGAGCTCCATCCGGTTTAGTCTCGGCTTGTTGGGGTGCTGCGGCTTCGAAAGCAGCTTGTCAAACCGCGCCAACGCCTCGGCCTTCGCGCTTTTATCGTCCATCGCCTCAAACAGCTCGTTATGGAACAAGCCGGCTGTGTGCTTCGCAAGGTTGAATAGCCGAAATTGGTAGGTTGGCATCGGCGCTCTCCCGCTCTGGATACAAGAGAATGCGCTGGCTCTGTTTCGGAGAGGTAAAGGTGCGCTGGTTCCGTCAATAGGCTCGATCAGCGACGGA
>DATMLO010000037.1:0-7078 GCA_035570495.1 Allostellaceae bacterium
GCCGCGGTCATCATCACCGCGCCGGGATCGCCGCTCCCCAAAAACTCGATCGCCGACTGGTACATCGCTGCATCGGGCTTGTAGGCCTGCACCAGGTCGGAGGCGAGCACCGTGTCCCATGGCAGCCCGCAATGCTTCGCCATGTCGGTGAGCAGCCGCACGGTGCCATTCGATAACGTCGCGATGATGAATTTCTTTTTGATGCGCGTGAGGCCCGGCACCGAATCGGGCCACGGCCGCAGGCGATGCCAGGTCAGGTTGAACCAGATCTTGTCTTCTTCCGAGAACTTGCCGGCGATGCCGAATTTGTCGAGCAGCGCATCGAGCGCCATGCGGTGCAGCGCGTCGAGATTGGTCCACGGCAGTTCGCCGGTACGCACCTTGTTCATCGACGGCGCATAGAGCCCGCGCCATTGATCGGCGAAATCTTGCCAGTCGACCCCGCTGATGCCGTTCCGCCGGCCGATATCTTCGCCATCCGCGGTGACCGCGCCGCGCCAATCGACGACCGTGCCGAACACGTCATGCACCAGCGCCTTGATTTCGCTCATCGCCCGCTCCCTTGCACAAATTTGCCGCAGCATCGAGCGCGGCCGCCTAGGTGTAAAGCATCCGCTCGCAAATCGCGGCCGCCACCGTTACAATCCGCGACTCGTCACTCCAGCAATCGATTTGAGCCATGCCCGAGGAATTCTACCGAATCAAGCGTCTCCCCCCTTACGTCTTCGCGGAAGTCAACGCGCTGAAGGCTACCGGGCGAGCCGCCGGGCAGGACGTCATCGACCTCGGCATGGGCAACCCCGACGGGGCGACGCCAAAGCACATCGTCGACAAGCTCGTCGAGGCCGCGCAGAACCCCAAGGCGCATGGCTATTCGGCCTCGAAGGGCATTCCCGGCTTGCGCCGCGCCTATGCCGCCTATTACGCGCGCCGCTTCAATGTCGATCTCGACCCCGAGCGCGAGATCGTCGTGACCCTCGGCTCGAAGGAGGGCTTCGCCAACCTCGCCCAGGCGATCACCGCGCCGGGCGACACGGTGATCGTGCCGAACCCGAGCTACCCGATCCACTCCTTCGGCTTCATCATGGCCGGCGCCGCGGTGCGCCATGTGCCGATCGGGCCGGGCGTCGATTTCCTCGACGAGCTGAAAAAGGCGGTGAAGCATTCGATCCCGGCGCCGCTGGCGATCGTTTTGAACTTCCCGGCCAACCCGACGGCGATGACCGTCGACCTCGATTTCTACGGCGAAATCGTCGATTTCTGCCGCCATCACGGCATCTGGATCCTCTCCGACCTCGCTTATGCCGAGATCTATTTCGACGGCGTGCCGCCGCCCTCGATCTTCGAGGTGCCTGGCGCCAGGGACATCGCGGTCGAGTTCACCTCGCTGTCGAAGACCTATTCGATGGCCGGCTGGCGCATCGGCTTCGCGGTCGGCAACCAGCGGCTGATCGCGGCGTTGACCCGGGTCAAGTCGTATCTCGATTACGGCGCCTTCACGCCGATCCAGGTGGCCGCCACCGCGGCGCTCAACGGCCCGCAGGATTGCATCGCCGAAATCCGCGAGCGCTACAAGGCGCGGCGCGACGTCTTGGTCGACGGGCTCAAACAGGCCGGCTGGGAAATCCCGTCGCCGCAGGCGTCGATGTTCGCCTGGGCGCCGATCCCCGAGGAATACAAGGCCATCGGCACGCTCGCCTTCTCCAAGCTGCTCCTGGAGCGTGCCAATGTCGCGGTGTCGCCGGGCGTCGGCTTCGGCGAGTATGGCGAAGGCTATGTCCGCATCGCGCTGGTGGAAAACCGCCAGCGGCTGCGCCAGGCGACGCGCAACATCAAGGCCTTCCTCGCCGGTCGCAACGACACCGTCGACCTCCGCCGCGCCCAGCGGATGCAGGCCGCGAAATAGCCTCCGACAAGCGCGCCGTCTGATCGCAACTGCCCGCGCTTCGCGGGCGGGCGGCAGCGCATTTAAACTAAACGTCGCGCTGTTGTCATTTGGTCGTAGCACTAAGAATGCTACCAAAGGGCGAACTACGCACTTTTGAACAGGGGATGACATGATGGCCAACGGCGATCCGAAGCCCAGCCTGCAGACGTTCGACTTGCTCGATCTGCAGAAATTCACTCACGAAGGCGTGTATTCGCCGACGGCGAGCAAGGATTTTCATCTGTTCTTTGTCGGTCGCGACAATGTTCACGAGATCCTGAAATACGTTTTGTCACGGACGAGCGTGTCGCTCCATCTCAATATGTTCGGCTACGACGATGACGAGCTGAACGACATCCTGATGGACAAGGTCAAGGATCCCACCATCCTGATGACGGTTACGCTCGACAAAAGCCAGGCCGGCGGAAAGCACGAAAAGGCGCTGCTCGACGCGGACGAGGCCCTTCCGGGTGGGTTGGCGGCGTTCAACACGCATTTCGTGATCGGCCAGTCCGCGACCCATCAGATCAGCCACAGCAAGGGCTTTGTCGCCGACGGCAAGGTCGGTGGCGAGGGATCGACCAACTGGTCGGCCTCCGGTGAGGGCTTCTTTATCAAGGGCGTGGCCGGTGGCGCCGGGTTCAAGGCGCAGAACAACACGCAGACGATCTTTACCGATCCGGATTCGATCAACCGGTTTCAGACCGAATTGATCTCCGAGCATCTGATCGCGCAAAACCAGCAGGCGCACATCGAACCCGACGCGACGAAGCGGCAATCAAACCCGAGACAGGACGAGAGCATACCGACCCAACGCCAAGCGCAATAAGCGATAAGCCGGGCAATTGACTTCGCAGGCGCGGCTCCCTATGTTCCGCGCCTTCGCCAAGGAAGCCCGGTCATGAAGATCGTCAATTCGCTCAAGACGCTAAAAAAGCGCGACAAAAATTGCCGCGTCGTGCGGCGCCGCGGGCGCGTTTTTGTGATCAACAAGCAGAATCCGCGCTTCAAGGCGCGCCAGGGCTAGATTCTTGTCATTCCGGGACGCGGCGCCGCCGCGAGCCCGGAACCCATAAACACAGACCTTGATTTGATGCGGCACGCTGGCGCAGCTTGGCCGCCGCGGTCCGTGTGCATAGGTTCCGGATGCGGCCTGCGTGGGTCGTTCCGGAATGACAGGTGAGCTCGATGGAAATGCCGACCCCCGATGCCGGGGTGATCGCCCGGCGCGGCGAGATCGCCGCGGCGCTGCGCACCATCGTATCTCCCGAGGCGGTCATCGAGTCCGAGCCGGCGCGCCGCGCCTATGAGAGCGACGGGCTGACCGCCTATCGCCAGCCGCCGCTTGTCGCGGTGCTGCCGTCGACCGTCGCCGAGGTCGCCGCGATCATGCGCTATTGCAAGGACGAGGGGATCAAAATCGTACCGCGCGGCGCCGGCACCTCGCTCTCCGGCGGCGCCTTACCGCTCGCCGATGGCGTACTGCTCGGCATGGCGAAATTCAACAGGGTTGTTGAGATCGATTACGCCAATCGCTGCGCGGTGCTGCAGCCGGGGGTGACCAACCTCGCGATCAGCCAAGCCGTCGAGCATGCCGGGTTCTATTATGCGCCCGATCCGTCGAGCCAGATCGCCTGCACGATCGGCGGCAACGTCGCCGAGAATTCGGGCGGCGTGCATTGCCTCAAATACGGCCTCACCACCAACAATCTGCTTGGTGTCGAGATCGTCACGATCGATGGCGAGGTGATCCGCATCGGCGGCAAGCATCTCGACGCCGAGGGCTACGATCTGCTCGGCGTCGTGACCGGGTCGGAGGGGCTGCTCGGGGTCGTCACCGAGGTGACCGTGCGTATCCTCAAGAAGCCGCCGACGGCGCGCGCCTTGCTGATCGGCTTCGCCCGCACCGAGGATGCCGGCAATTGCGTTGCCGCGATCATCGGCGCCGGCATCATCCCGGGCGGCATGGAGATGATGGACCGCCCGGCGATTCACGCCTCTGAGGCCTATGCCCAGGCCGGCTACCCGCTTGATGTCGAGGCGCTGCTGATCGTCGAATTGGATGGGCCCGCCGCCGAAGTTGATCATCTGCTGGCGATCGTCGAGAAGCTGGCGAAGGAGAACCGCGCGGTCTCGCTCAAGATCAGCCGCGACGAGGCCGAGCGCTTGAGTTTCTGGGCAGGGCGCAAGGCGGCGTTCCCGGCGGTCGGCCGTATCTCGCCCGATTACTACTGCATGGACGGCACCATCCCGCGCGGCCGGCTCGCCGAGGTGTTGCGCGAGATTTCCCGGCTCTCCGAGGTGCATGGCCTGCGCGTCGCCAACGTGTTCCACGCCGGTGATGGCAATCTCCACCCGCTGATCCTCTACGACGCCAATGCGCCGGGCGAGATTGAACGCGCCGAGGCCTTTGGCGCCGACATACTCAAGCTTTGTGTTGAGGTTGGTGGCGTCTTGACCGGCGAGCACGGGGTGGGCGTCGAAAAGCGCGACCTGATGGGCGCGATGTTTGACGAAACCGACCTCGCGCAGCAGCAGCGCCTCAAATGCGCCTTCGACCCGGACGGGCTGTTGAACCCCGGGAAGGTCTTCCCCGAGCTGCATAGCTGTGCCGAGCTGGGCCGTCTGCACGTCCATCACGGCGCGCTGCCACATCCCGATTTGCCGCGCTTTTAGCCGTTGACCCGGTTTGTCCCGACCTCGATCGACGAATTGCGCGAGGCGCTCGTTACGGCGCTCAGTGCCGAGGAGCCGGTAGAGCTGGTCGCCGGCGGCACCAAGCGCGGGCTCGGACGACCGCTGCAGACCCCGCATCTTGTCGACCTGACGCGGCTTTCCGGCATTCGCGATTACGCGCCTAATGAGCTGGTGCTGACCGCCGGTGCGGCGACGCCGCTGACCGCGATCGACCGCGCTCTCGCCGCCGCTGGGCAGATGCTGGCGTTCGAGCCACCCGATTGGCGCTCGCTGTTGGGCCAGGCGCATGGCTCGCAAACGCTCGGCGGGATCATCGCCTGCAATCTGTCGGGGCCGCGGCGCATCAAGGCCGGCGCGGCGCGCGACCATTTCCTCGGCTTCACCGCGGTAAGCGGCCGCGCCGAGGCGTTCAAGGCCGGAGGCAAGGTGGTGAAGAACGTCACCGGCTACGATCTGCCAAAGCTGATGGCGGGTTCCTACGGCACGCTCGCGGCGCTCGCCGAGGTCACGGTCAAGGTGCTGCCGCGGCCGGAAACTGCGGCGACGATCCTCGTCTGCGGCACCGCGCCCGACAATTCCGTGCAGCTGATGTCGGCGGCGCTCGGCTCGCCGCACGAGGTGTCGGGCGCGGCCTATCTGCCGCCGGAGACCCCGCGCCTCGCACCGCTGCCCGCGGCGAGCGGCGTGGTCGCGCTGCGGGTCGAGGGGCCGGCGCCATCGGTCGCCTTTCGCCGCGATGCGCTGCTCGCCGAGCTCAAGGGCGGCGGCGAGACGGCATCGCTCGGCGACGCCGATACCACCGCGCTGTGGCGCGACATCGCCAATGTCGCGCCGCTCGCGGGTCTTGCCGACCGCGCCGTGTGGCGGCTGTCAGTCGCGCCGTCGCGCGGGGCCGAGATTGCACAAACAATTGCCCGCCAGGTCGATGCAATGTGGTTTCTCGATTGGGGCGGCGGGCTCGTCTGGCTCGCGGTCGTCGAGCCGGGTGACGCCGGCGCCGCGGTCATCCGCGCCGCTATAGGGGGCCAAGGCCACGCGACCTTGGTGCGCGGCTCACCGGGTTTGCGCGCTTCGGTGCCGGTATTTGAGCCGCAACCCGGCCCGCTCGCCGCCTTGTCGCGCCGGGTCAAGGAAGGGTTTGACCCGCGCCACATTCTCAACCCTGGCCGCATGGTGGAAGGGTAGCCATGCGCACCGATTTCACCCCGGCGCAGCTGCTCGACCCCGACACGCAGCAATCGGAAAAGATCCTGCGCGCCTGCGTGCATTGCGGCTTCTGCACCGCGACCTGCCCGACCTATGTGCTCCTCGGCGACGAGCTCGACAGCCCGCGCGGCCGCATCTACCTGATCAAGAACATGCTCGAGGCGGGCGGCGAGGTGCCGGTGGAAACCGTCACCCATGTCGACCGCTGCCTGTCCTGCCTCGCCTGCATGACGACCTGTCCGTCCGGGGTCAACTACATGCATCTCGTCGATCACGGCCGGCGGCATATCGAAGAGCATTACCGCCGGCCGATTATCGAGCGATTGTTGCGCCGCGTGCTCGGCGCGGTGCTGACCCGGCCGGCGCGGTTCCGCGCCGCGCTGCAGGCGGCGCGGCTCGCGCGGCCTTTCGCGGCGCTGTTGCCCGACCGGCTGCGCACGATGCTGAGCCTCGCGCCGCGGCGGGTTCCGCGGCCGTCGCCGGTGGACCGGCCGCAAGCCTTCCCGGCTGTCGGCGCGCGTCGCATGCGCGTCGCGCTGCTGCCGGGTTGCGCGCAGCAGGTGCTGCTGCCGCAGATCAACGAGGCGACGATCCGGCTATTGACCCGACACGGCTGCGAGGTCGTGGTCGCTGAAAACAGCGGCTGCTGCGGCGCGCTCGTCCACCATCTCGGCCAGGAAGCGCCGGCGCTCGCCTTCGCCAAGGCGAATATCGACGCCTGGGATCGCGAGATCGCCGCAGGCGGGCTCGACGCTATCGTCGTCAATGCCTCGGGCTGCGGCACGATGGTCAAGGATTACGGCTTTATGCTGCGCGAAGACGCCGTCTACGCCGACAGGGCCGCGCGGATCAGCGCGCTGGCTTGCGACGTGTCGGAAGTCGCCGCGTCACTCGGCGTCGAGCGGCGCACCCCCGAGGGGCAGGGGCTGCGGGTCGCCTATCACTCGGCGTGCTCGCTGCAGCACGGCCAGAAGCTGCATCGCGAGCCCAAGGCGCTGCTCGCCGCCGCCGGTTTTGAGGCTTTCGACATCCCCGAGGCGCATCTCTGCTGCGGCTCGGCCGGCACCTATAATCTGCTGCAACCGGAGCTGGCCGGCTCGCTGCGCGACCGCAAGCTTGCCAACATCGCGCTGACCGGCGCCGCGGTGGTCGCCGCGGGCAATCTCGGCTGCATCACCCAGCTCGCCGGCCACGCGCCGATACCGGTGGTGCACACGGTCGAGCTGCTCGACTGGGCGAGCGGCGGGC
>DATMLO010000038.1:0-20789 GCA_035570495.1 Allostellaceae bacterium
CGATCGTCGGTTGATGGCCGGGCTGCCCCGGCGAGCGGACGCCAAAAGACAGCTGTTTCTCGATGTCGCCAAACGCGCGCGCTCCATCCCACTGGTCGGCCGGCGCGGCAACCGCCGCGCTGGCCCCGCACAGCAGCACAACGCAAAAGAGGAAGGCCCGACTACCTGTCATGCTCGCGCAACGTCAACTGGCTCGACCGATGCTTGTTCATCGCGTTCCGGGGTGCTGGGGCGAATGCGGCTGCGCCGGGGCTCATACAGGCGCCGCAAGGCGACGGCAATAGCGCTTGACGGCGGATGGCCGCCCTCCGGCGAAATTGACTCGCGGGGAACCTCGTTCGCAGAATACCGAAGACAGACGCAGGAGGAACGCCATGGCAGCCACATGCGAACTTCGTCCGCTCGGTGAGACGCTCGGCACCGAGGCGCTCGGGGTCGACCTGTCGCGGCCGGTCGATGCCGAGACGCTTGCCTGGATCGAAGGTGCGTTCGCCGAGCATCCGGTGCTGGTGTTCCGCGAGCAGAACCTCGGACCGGCGGAGTTGGCGGCATTCGGGCGCCTTTTCGGTCGGCCGAAAATCCATTCGCTGGTCGATTACCGCCACGCCGAGCACCCGGAAGTCTCGTGGCTCACCAATGTCGACAAAGACGGCAAGATCGACTGGTTCGGCGTCAAGCGCGCGACCGACTGGCATACCGACAGCCCGTATGAAGACGTCCCGCCGCGCTTGGCGATCCTGCACGCCAAGGAAGTACCATCGTCAAAGGGCGGCACGATGTTCGCCGATATGCGCGCCGCCTATGACGCGCTCGACGAGGCGGTGAAGGCGCGGCTCGCCGGGATGACGGGGCTGCATGGCCGCCACGACGGGCCCTATGGCGTGCGGCTTTACGAAGGCGACCCGGAGCAGAACCTCGACCGGAAATACACCGAGAAAGCGCGGCCGGCGGTCGTCAGTCATCCGGTCACCGGGCGGCCGATCCTTTTCGTCAATCCGCTGCACACGCACGGCTTTGCTGGCATGGGCCAGGACGAGGCCTGGGCGCTGATCGAGAAGCTCGCCGAGCATTCGACGCAGGACCGCTTCGTCTATTACCACTCCTGGCGGGTCGGCGATTTGCTGATGTGGGACGAACGGGCCACGATGCATCGCGGCGCCGGCGACTACGAACCCTCGGAACGCCGGGTCATGCTGCGCACGATCGTCTATCCGAACTAGGCGCGCTATCCCGCCGCCAAGCCTGGCGCGCCGATCCTATCGCGGCGCAAGGTCGGGCCACCGGCGACGATCTGCACGACCCCGGCGGCGAAACCAATCAGCACGCCAATCTTCCAGGCGGGGTCGTAATTGCCATAGGCCGTAAAGATCAGCCCGCCGCCCCAAGCGCCGAGCGACGAGCCGACCTGGTGCATCACGAAGGAGATGCCGAGCAGGGTCGCCATATAGCGCGTGCCGAACATCTCGGCGACAAGGCCGCTCACCAGCGGCGCCACGCTGAGCCACAGCATGCCCATCGCACCGGCGAAGAGCAGCGTGCTCGCCGGGGTCGGCGGCATGATGAAATAGGCTGTGAACACAAACGCCCGCAGAATGTATAGCAGGCCCAGGAGGATGTGCTTTGGGTAGCGCGCACCGAGCCAACCGGCGGCCAGCGAGCCGAAGCAATTCACCCCGCCGATCACCGCGATCGCCTCGGCGCTCAGCATCGGGTCCTGACCGCAGATCGCCAGATAAGTCGGCAGATGCGTTGTCAGGAACACAAGGTTGAGGCCGCAAACAAAATACGCGCCCGACATCACCAGGAACGGCCGGTGACGCATCGCCTGGCCTAGCATCTCGCGCATTGTCGTCCGGGACCCGCCGGTCATCGGCATGCGGTCGGCGCCGCCGGCGAAAAAGCCCGAGGGCAGCATTAGCGCGGCAAGCAACACAAAGAACAGCGCGCCGAACTGCCAGACATGATGCGCGAGGATCGACTGCGTCGTCACCGGCACCATCAGCGTACCGAGCGACCCCGCGGCCGACACGAGGCCGAGCGTCTTGCTGCGCCGCTCGGCGGGCACACTGCGCGCCACCGCGGTCATCACCAGCGACGACGCCGTGCATGACAGCGCGATCCCGATCAGTGCGCCCGACACGATCAGTGCCACCGCACCGCGCGCCGTCGCCATGACGCCGAGCCCGATGACGTAAATTCCGGCACCCGCCAGCATTGTCACCCGCAGCCCGAAACGGTCGGCGAGCGCGCCGACCGGCGCCTGCGAAATACCCCAGACGATGTTCTGCACCGCGATCGCGAGGGTGAAATCGGCCGCGGTCAACGCCAGATCGCGTGTCACCGGCGTCAAGAACAGACCGAGGCTCTGGCGCAGCCCCATGCCGAGGCTCAGCAGTACCGCGGCGCCAACGAGGATCAGCCGCGTCTGATTGCGGGACGCGGCGGCAAAGAACGACATGTCGGCAAGGCCTTGCGGTCACTGAACAGGCAGCGATTCTGCCCTATCGGCTGCCAATTCGTGCACAGCGATTGGGCATGGCTGCTCGGCGCGCTCTTATGCGCTAGGCGCTCACCATGGCGGCAGCGCCGCGCAGCAGCGTCTTTTTCGCCGTCCACTCGGCGGCCGGTTCGAGCGTCTCGAGGAATTGCGTTTCGCCGCCGGCATGAAGCGCGATCGGGATGCCGTCGCGATAGAGCACGCGGTTGCCGGTCAGCGCCGCGAGCCGCGGGCCCGGCGTCAGGATGCCGACAAGGTTCAGCGGGTCGGCGCCCGACAGCGACACCAGCGTGCCCGAGACGGGTTTACGCCGCGCCTCACGCAACAGGCCGACCGCCTCAGGCAGCGCGAATTGCTCCCCGGCGAAGCCGGCGACAAAGCGGCCGCCGCGAATATCGCCGCGAGCTTCGAGCCGACGATAGACACGCAACAGGTCACGCCAAGGCGGCAACCACGCCGCCTCGCGCTCGATGAGCCGCCAGAATACGACGCCGTAGCGCCGCAACAGCGTGCGCGCCAGATGCTCGGCCGCCTCCTCCGCGGCCTGAGATGGGTTGTCGGCAACGCGCGGCCGGCGCGCCAGCGCCCAGCGCCCGGCATTCTCCATCGCGAAGCTCAGCGCACGCCGCTTGCGGCGGTTGGCGCTCGACGTCGGCGCGAGCAGCGCGCGCAGCCCGGCGAAACTGTCCGAGGTCACGAGACCGAGCGCTACCAGCTCGCCGAGCGCCTCCTCGACCTGCGGCCGCAGCAGCCGGCTGCCCTCGACGAGCTCGTCGAAGAATGAGGCCCCCTCTTGGCGGATCACGTCGAGCACGCGGCGTGCGGCGGCGCTTGGCGCGGCCTCGTCGGGGCTTGGCGACAGCATCGCCCAGAGCGCCGCGTGGCGGCGCGCGAGCAGCGTGATCGGCGTCGAGCGTACCGGCGAGACGCCGCGGCCGCTGCCCTCCGCCTGTAGGCTGCGCGGTTTGAGGCGCGCCCAGGCGACGCGGCCCGAGAGGCACAGATCGTCGAGCCAGACCGGGTCGTAATCCTTGAGCCGGCTGGGGAGGATCTCGCTTTCCCAGGCGCCCGCGGCGGCCTCGAAGCCTTCGAACTGGCCGGCGATCGCGGCGAGCGCGTCGGGCCCTTCCATGCGCGCCCCCTCGGCGACACGCTGCCAGTCGAACAGAAAGCGCAGGAAATCCTTGGCCGCGACAGGCTCGATCTCGGCGCGCAGCCGGTTGACGGTGTAGCGGTGAATGCGGGCGAGCAGCCGGCGCTCGCACCATTCGTCACCCTCGGCGCCGTCGGTAAAGCGGCCTTTCAGTGCAAAGCCCTCGGCTTCGAGCGCGCCGAGCGCATAGGCGATGTCATCGGGCGCGAGGCCGAGCGGCGCGGCCAGCGCCTCGGTGCTGGCGGGGCCAAGACCTTCGAGCCGCCCGCGCAAAATTTCGACAAGCGCCAGATCGGGCGACCAGGCGTGCGCGGCATAGGATTCCGGCGCTGCGATTCCAGGTTCGAGTGTTGCCTCCGGCCACAGCGCCCGGAATTGCGGCAGACGTTCGGCGGCGATCCACACGCTCGCGCCGTCATGGCGCAGCCGCGCCGCGCGCTTGGCCGCCGCCAGCTCGCCGAGCCAGCCGTGCCAACCTGGCGTATTGCCGACTTCGCTGTCGCCGAGGAAGCCGAGCCATACCAGCGCGTCGTGCATCTCGTCGGCGTTGACCGGCGCTGGCCAGGCCTCCTCGCGCACGTGGGTGATGGCGTCGGGGTCGAGGCGGCCGAGATCGGCGGCGTCCTCCGGGGTCAGCCAGCGGCGACCCATGACCGCCTGAGTGCGGCGTTCCTCGAGCGGTGCGTCGTCGAGATAGGCGTAAGGCCGCGCCGCCAGCACCTCCATCGCCAGCGGCGACGGCTCGGTCAGGTCGCGGGTGACGACCCGCACCTCGCCGGATTCGATGCGTTGCAGGAGCCGTTCGAGGCCGACAATGTCCATCGCCTCGTTGAGGCAATCGCCGATCGACTGGCGCACCAGCGGGTGATCGGGGATTTCGCGCTCACCAGCGAGGTTTTCGGCGCAGGCCAGCTGATCGGGGAAGATCGCCGCGACGAGGTCTTCCGCCTCCATGCGCAGCAGCTGCGGCGGCACCTTCTTGCCGCCGCGAAAGCGCGGCAACGCCAGCGCGACGCCGCCGACCCAGCGCCAGCGCGTCATGAACATCGGCGAGTCGAGGAGCGCCTGGGACAGCACCTGGCGCACGCTCGCCGAGTGCAGATAGCGCGGCACCTCGTCGAGCGCGAAGCTGTGCACAGTGGTCAGCGACAGGCTGATATTGTCCTCGGTCGCCGCCGCCTGAAGCTCGAAATTGAACTTGCCGCAGAACCGCTTGCGCAGCGCCAGACCCCAGGCGCGGTTGAGCCGGCTGCCATAGGGCGAGTGGATGACGAGCTGCATGCCGCCGACCGCGTCGAAAAAGCGCTCGAAGACCAGCGTTTCGATCGTCGGCAACAGCCCCAGCGCGGCATAGGCGGCGCCGAGGTATTCGACGAGCTGCCGTGCCGCCGCATCGCCGATGCCGACCTCGGAAACGAGCCAGCCGATAGCATTTTGGACGCCAATCTCGGCTTTCCCCTCTTCCATCATGGCCGGGCTTGTCCCGGCCATCCACGTGGATCCCCGGGACAAGCCCGGGGATGACGAAACAACAGGGCCCCTCAAACGCGCCTCCACCTCCTCGCGCAGCCGCGACACCGAAGCCGACAGTTCGTCGCTGCGGCCGGGCGCCTCGCCGAGCCAGAACGGCACGCTCGGCGGCTGGCCCTCGGCATCCTCGACGCGCACCACGCCGCGCTCGACGCGCTGGATGCGATAGGACGCATTGCCGAGCTGAAACACGTCGCCGGCCAGGCTCTCGACCGCCCAATCCTCGTTGACCGTGCCGATGATCTGGTTCTCGGGTTCGAGCAGCACCTGGTAGTCGGCATTGTCGGGGATCGTGCCGCCCGAGGTCAGCGCGGTGATCCGCGCGCCGCGCCGGCCGCGCAGCATGTGGTTGACCGCGTCGTGGTGAATGAGGGCGCCGCGTCGGCCGCGCCGCGTGGTGAACCCCTCGGCGAGCATCGCGACGATCGCATCGAAATCCTTGCGCGGCAGGTCGTGATAGGGGTGAGCGCGGCGGAAGAGCGCATAGAGCCCGTCTTCGCTCCACTCGCGCGACGACACTTCGGCGGCGATCTGCTGCGCCAGCACGTCGAGCAGGTTTTCGGGGATCGCCAGCGTGTCGAGCTCGCCGCGCCGCACGCTGTCGAGCAGCGCCGCGCATTCCACCAGCTCGTCGCGCGACAGCGGGAAGAGCCGGCCCTTTGGCGTGCCATCAACCGCGTGGCCGGAGCGGCCGACACGCTGCAGGAAGCTGGCGATCGAGCGCGGCGAGCCGATCTGGCAGACGAGATCGACATCGCCGATGTCGATGCCGAGTTCGAGCGAGGCGGTCGCCACCAGCACCTTGAGTTCGCCGCGTTTGAGGCGCTGCTCGGCATCGAGCCGGGCCTCCTTGGCGAGGCTGCCGTGATGCGCGGCGATGTGTTTTTCGCCGACCCGCTCCGACAATTGCCGTGTCGCCCGCTCGGCGAGGCGGCGGGTGTTGACAAAGATCAAGGTCGTGCGGTGCGCCTCGATCAGCTCGGCAAGCCGGTCGTAAACTTGGCTCCAGACCTCGTGCGACATCACCGCTTCGAGCGGCGAGCCGGGCATCTCCAACGTCAGATCGCGCGCCCGGCGATGACCGGTGTCGATGATCTGGCAATCGGTCTCCGATGCGCCGATCAGAAACTTCGCCACCGCCTCGATCGGCTTTTGCGTCGCCGACAGGCCGATGCGCTGCAACTTGTCGCCGCACAGCGATTTGAGGCGTTCGAGCGAGACGGCGAGATGCGTGCCGCGCTTGTTCGCGGCGAGCGCGTGAATTTCGTCGACAATGACGCTCTTCACCGTCCCGAGCATCCGCCGGCCGGACTCCGAGCCGAGCAGCAGATAAAGCGATTCCGGCGTCGTCACGACGATATGCGGCGGCTTTTTCGCCATCTTCTGGCGCTCGCCCGAGGGCGTGTCGCCGGTGCGCACCCAGGTGCGGATATCGATCGACGGCAAGCCTCGCGCGGTCAGTTCCTCGGCGATGCCGGCGAGCGGCACGGCGAGGTTCTTCTCGATGTCGTTCGACAGCGCCTTCAGCGGCGAGACGTAGACGATCTGCGTCGCGTCTTCGAGCCCGCCGCGCTCCAGGCCCTCGTGCACCAGCCCGTCAATCGCGGCGAGAAACGCCGCTAGCGTCTTGCCCGAGCCGGTCGGCGCGGCGATCAGCACATGATGGCCGGATTTGATCGCCGGCCAGGCTTCGGCCTGAGCCGCGGTCGGCGCCGAGAAATGACGCGCAAACCAGGCGGCAACGGCGTCATGGAAGAGGGAAAAGAGCGACATCGGCGACGGCTGCAGCAATGAGGGATGCGATGCGTCCGTCATTATATTTGTTCTTGTTTTGATCCTGTCAAGCCCGGGACACTCAGTGTAGTGTCTCAGTTTGAAATTGGAGGGGGTCGTCGGCCGCCCCCGCTTATCGCCACACAAAGAAGCAAGAGGGCAACAAGGCCGCCGTCAATCCGCAACAACCACCAAGAAATATCGGCTTCTCTTTCGGAGACGTAGACCGTGCCCCCCCGAACTTGAGTTGGCGTTGTCCATCCGAATTGCGGCGCCGGCTCGTGCGGGCGTTCAACAATGTAGGTGTTTTCGGCATTGCCGAACCAGAACCCAGTTAGAAGCAGTACGCTCCCTGCGACGACGCCCACGAACCATGCGTATCTCCGCACTCTTTTCATGCTGCTTTCATGCTGCCCGTTTCTTACAGGGGCCGCGTTTGCTAGGTTTGGCTCGCTGGCTTCCGACAGCCCACGATATCAGAAACCTCCCAAAGCTTGTCGGTCACGCCAGCGGCCATCGCCGGGTGAACACCCGAAGCCAATAGTGGCTAGCCCCGGTGCCGGTGGCTTTCCTCGATCTCGGCCTGTTCGATCGCGCGGATCAGCGCGGCCGACAGCTCCTTGGCGGCTTCCAGCGTGATCTCGACCGCGACTCGCGCCTCGGGACCGAGCGCGCGGTTGACGAAATCGATGGTGATCGCTTCTTCAAGCAAGGCGTGGTGCGGGTGGTCGTACGACACGACCGCATTGGTCAGGTCGATCCACCCGTCACCCGTCTTGCCGGCGCCGCTGCAGCCGACGATTTCGACAATCGAGGTACACATCGCGGCGCCGCCTCGCTTTCGACTACTTCGAGAGGTGCGTCTCGCAGAACGCCCAGACTTTCTTCCAGCCCTCGAGCGCCTGCTCGATGCGGTAGGGCGGCCGGTCGTAATAGAAGAAGCCGTGGCCGGCGCCGTCATAGCGGTGGAACTCGTAGTTCTTGCCGTGCTTCTTCAACTCGGCCTCGTGCTGGTCGACTTGTTCCGGCGTCGGCGCGCGGTCTTCGTTGCCGAAAAGACCAAGGAGCGGGCAGCTGAGGCCCGCGGTCAGGGTGATCGGCGACACCGGCTGCTTCGGGGTCAGGTCGTCCTGGACGACGCGGCCGCCCCACAGCTCGATCGCGCAATCGATGCTCTTCTGCTTGCAGGCGAAGAGGAAGGTCTGCCGGCCACCCGAGCAGGTGCCGAACAGCCCGACCTTGCCGTTGTGCCAAGCTTGGCGGCGCAGGAACTGCACCGCGGCTTCGGTGTCGCCGATCATCTGATCGTCAGCGACGCCGCCCTCGGCGCGCGCCTTGGCGGCGACGTCGTCGGCCTTGCCCTCGCCAAAGCGCTCGTAAAGGTTATGGCTGATGGTGGCGTAGCCATGATGCGCGAAGCGGCGCGTGCACTCGCGGTACCATTCGTCCCAGCCGGGCATGTGATGGATCAGCACCATGCCGGGGAACGGGCCGGCGCCCAGCGGCCGCGCGACATAAGCCGAAATCGGGTCGCCGTTGTGGCCGATGATCCTGACGGTTTCCGCAATCATTCCTTCGTAGGCCATGGTCTCCACCCTTTCTTGATGTCTGGCGCGAACATAGCCGCTCGAATGTGACCATCACAAGCGATCCGCGCAGCATCCCGCCGTCATTGCGAGGAGCGAAGCGACGCGGCGCTCGGCGCCGAGATCGGGGTCGACCTGTCGCGTCCCTTGGACGACGCGACCTTCCGCGCGGTCGAGGATTCGTTTCACGACAACATCGTCGTGTTCTTTCGCGGCCAGACCCTCTCGAACGAGCGGCATATCGAGTTCAGCCGCCGGTTTGGCGAGCTCGAAATCCACATCGTCAAGAAATACCTGCTGCCCGGCCATCCCGAGATCCTGCTTGTCTCGAACATCAAGAACGAGGGCGGCGACCATATCGGCCTCGCCGACGCCGGCTTCACCTGGCACAGCGACGTTTCGTATCGCCGGAACCCGAGCCGCTGCTCGCTGCTCTACGCCAAGGAAGTGCCGGTGCGAGACGGCGTTGTGCTCGGCGATACGGTCTTCGCCAACTGCATCGCCGCCTATGAGGCGCTGCCGACCGTGATGAAGAAACGGCTCGACGGGCTGAAGGCGATTCATCGCTATTCGATGCGCCGCCGGGTCGAGAACAGCCCACGCCCCAAGCTGACCGCGGCACAAATCGCCGAGACGCCGGATGTCGCGCACCCGATCATACGCACCCACCCCTTTACCGGCCGCAAGGCGATCTATGTCACCGCCGGTGAGTGCATCGGCGTCGAGGGGATGCCCCAGGACGAGGCGGTCGACCTCATCGCCGAGCTCGACGCGCATTGCGTCAAGCCCGAGTTTCTCTATCGCCACCATTGGCAGGCCGGCGATTTGGTGATGTGGGACAATGCCAGCGCGATGCATCTGGCGATTTGCGACTACGCGCTGCCCGAACGACGCCTGATGCACCGCACCACGGTGATTGGCGGCGAGCCCTTCTAGACGGCGAGATTCGCGCCGACCCGGCGCCTTTGTGCTCAATGCGTTCGCCCGATCTTCCTTCGATCTAGCGCTTGCAATGACTTCTCTTGTCAATCGCTTGCAGCGTTGACAGCGCGCCACTAACATCAATCCAAGCGCGATAGAAGTTGATTTTTGTCGCCCGAGGGGTGGGATGAGTTCTGGGCTCCGGCGGATTGTCGGTCGTGTCTTGCTGGCGCTCCTGTTGGCTGGGTCGCTGGCAATTGCGGCACGCGCCGACGATGCTGACCCCCGCGAGGCCCTCAAACACAGAAGAGATGAGCTTTTTCAGCAGGTGCTGGCGAACCCCAGCAATCTCGACGTCGTGTTCGCCTATGCGGATATCTGCGCTCAGCTCGGCGACAACGAGGGCGCGGTCTCGGCACTCGAACAAATGCTGCTGTTCAACCCCAACCTGCCGCGTGTCGATTTGGAGCTCGGCGCGCTCTACTTCCGAATGGGTTCCTTCGAAGTCGCGCAGACCTATTTCGAAAAGGCGACCGCGCAGCACCCGCCTCCGGAGGTTCAGGAGCGTATCGACAAATATGTGGCGCTGATCGACAAGGAGACGTCGCTGACCCGGCTGACCGGGTATGTGTTCCTTGGGGCGCAGTACCAATCCGACGCGAACATCGCGCCGGGGAGCGCGATGATCGTCTCGCCGATCGGCCCCATACTGCTCAACCAGCAGTTCGTCAAAGAAGCCGATTTCAACATCTTCGCCAACGCCTCGGTGCTCTACACCTACGATCTCGGCAACCAGGACCGTGACACGATCGAAGTGACCGGCAACGGACTGGTCAATCACTACATGAAGGTCGGCCGCCTCGACCTCGATTTTGGCGAGGTGACCGCCGGTCCGCGACTGCACTATCCCGGGGTGCCGGAGGACGTGGCGGCGGCGGTGACGCTCAAGCCATATGCGATCCTCAACGAGGTCGGGCTGGGCGAGCAGCAGTATTTTGACACCTACGGCGCCGGGCTCGAGGCGACCGGCGTGGTGTGGGGCAACCTAGCGCTTCGCAGCGCCTTCGAATTTCGTCAGAAGACTTTCAGCAACGCGGCCAATCGGCCGCTGACCTCAGGCCTTACAGGCAACGACAAGCTGGTGTCGCTCCAGGCGACCCGGCCGTTCGATGCAAACTCGGCGCTGACCCTCGAATTCGACTACGTCGATCAGCAGACCAGTTTCAACTATTACACCAACCAGAGCTACGCCGGCGCGGTGACCTACCACATTCGCTACCACGGCCCACCGGGCGCGCTGTCAGAGCTTCCAATGGAAACCAATTTCTACGTCAGCAGGCTCTATTCCATCTACGCCGCGCCAGACCCTTGCTGCGTGACGGGTCCCGGCGGCTTTTCGAGCCGCGACGACCGGCGCTGGAGGATGGGCCTCATCCAGGGCATCAATGTTACCCAGAACCTCGAATTGATCCTACAGGTCGAACGTCAAGTCGTTTCGTCCAACCTCTCGCTTTACGGATATACCAGCAATTCAGTGGTGCTCGGCCCCGAGATCAAATTCTAGCCAAGCCAAATACACGCGGCGCCGATACGTTAACGATATTATTTTTCTAAAAAGCCTTCGATTTGCGGTTACATTTAGTTACATTCGCCCGCTAGTCTGTGGTCTGGAGCCTGCCGTGCATACTTTCCCCCAGGTATTGCGTTTTTGGCCCCCATTGCTGTTGCTACTTGCCATCGCCGTGGGCGCACCGCACGCCCGTGCGGAGGGTGAGCAGCGGGTCGGGGTCAACGCCGCGGTCAACACGGACGCGAACGGCACACCGCCGGGCGGCGTGACGAAGCGGCTCGTGCTTGGCGAGAACATCGTCCACAACGAGCGCGTCACCACCGATAAAAACGGGCAGACGCAGATCCTGTTTCTCGATGGTTCGTCGGTCAGCGTCGGCCCCGAGTCCGACATGACGATCGACGACTTTGTCTACGACCCTGCGTCCGGCACCGGGAAAATGTCCCTGACCGATCTGCAGGGCGCCATGCGCTTTGTCGGCGGCAAGCTGTCAAAGCAGGAAGACGCGGTAGCGGTTCATTTCGGCTCGGCGACGATCGGCGTGCGCGGCGGCGTCTTCCTCGCGGACCTGCATCCAGGCGGCAAGTCGCAAATCATTTTCGTCTACGGCCACGGCGTGACCATCACCTTGCCGAATGGTCAAACGGTTGAGCTGTATCGTCCGGGTTTCGCGATCGATTTCGACTCGCACGGGATGATCGGCTCGCCGCATCGGGCCCCACCAGGCGGAATTCTCGCCCAGCTTGACGGCCGGAAGGGTGGCAGCGGCGGCGTGAACAACATCCCCAACGACGGCGACGTCGCCAACAGCAACGTGCCCAACACCGTCTCCAACGATACCGACAGCAGCACTCAACAAGCGGACGCAAATTCGAAAAACAGCAAATACAACCCGCCGCCGCCCAATTCGTGGCCGCCGCAAGTATCGGAGCAGCAAACCCAGACGGCCAGCAACCCGCCGCCGCCTCCACCGCCGCAGCAATCACCTGCGCCACAGCAACAACAGCCGTCGCCGCCATCACCTCCGCCGCCAAACGTCATCACCGGCATTTCGGGCGGGATCAACTACGATCCGGGCCGCGGCTCAAACCACGACCTCGCGGTGAACACACAGAACGACCTGGCCGCCGTCGGTCCAGGGGACGACGAGCACCATCGTCATCATCACGACCGCACGCTCGGCTTCCCGGGACAGCCCGTGCCGTTTAAGAACGCCACCATCACAAACGGCGTTCTGGTCGTCACGATCGGCGATTTGACCGGGTCGATCCCATTGTCGCCAGGCACCCACAAGATCGATGGCACCGCCACGTACAGCCCGGTCGGGCCGCTCAAAGGCACCGTCTACGAAGCGGCCGACGGCAGCTTCTTTTATGCGGACCTTACGCCGGTCGACCATCCGTCGAGCACGGTCTTTGTGTATGGCGGCACGCCGGTGAGCTCGAGCGTATTTCAGCCGGGCAGCACACCGCAGATTCTCGCGTTTCAAATCGAGCCGGATGCGGTGCTGAAAAATCTGCTTCCGTTCATCCCCAACATCGGAAAGTTGTCAAACCCCACGGTATCGCCGCTCTATATCGAAATACCGGCGGCCACCAGCATTACGGCAGCGAGGGGCGGCACGCCCGAGCCGGCAGTGCTGCAGGCGAGTTTGGTGTTCAACGGCCGGGGCGCGAGCCAGCAATCGGCGCTCGTGGTAGCGGTCGGCAACATCGTCTCGACCACCAGCAACCCCAACAACCCGCTGCTGAGCGGCAACGTCGAAGGCGTGTACGAGCCGGGTTACGGCCGGGCTCCGACCCTCATCAACAGCAGCCTTTTGACCACCATCGACGGCACAGGCGGCAGCTTCTATGGCAATACCAGCATCAGCGGCTTCGTGCTCGACCCCAACGAGTGTTGCACGAGGTCCGGCGACCCCCGCACTCAGCTTGCGTCGCTGACAAACGTGCAGACCGGCCAAAACACCAACTTCAACTTCAACCAGCCGGCGGTCGCCACAACAGTCCCCACCGCGGTCGCTAATGCGCCGCAGACGACGCAAACCCTGACCGGCTTTTTCGGCGGCATCATGACCCCCTATGTGAAAGGCCGCGAAGAGGCGCCGTATGCGGTCGTCGGCCGGACGACGATCCAGACGAATGCCCAGGAACTCGAGATTGCCGCGACCCTCCAAGGGCACGATCCGTTTAGCACGAGCTGGGGAAACCAAAATGACCACAACGACCACGGCGATCGATCCCTATCCGCCATCGGGCCGGGAAACAACAACAACAATAACAAGAACAGGAATGCCGTAAGCGCGTTCGAGCTTTCCTTTGGCAATCAGGCGGGCAAACAGGGCTACATCAACGACGACCTCTTCGCGGCGGAAGCAAACTCCAACGGAACGCAACAGCTCAACCGCCAGGACAAGGGGACGGCGACCGCCTATCTGGTCGACCAGAACGTGGTCGCGGGCGCGATCGACAGCATCCTGCCCCGCGGCGTGACCCCGTGTACGTGCCAGTATCTGCAATGGGGATATTGGGGCGGCGATCTGACGACCAGCAAGGGCTACCGCAACGATGTCGGCGGGATCAACACCTGGGTCGCTGGCGTGCAGACACCCGTCAACCAGATGCCGACCATGGGATACGGCAGCTATAGCGGCGCGGCGATCGGCACTGTCGACAACAACGGCAAGATCTATGTGGCCGCGGGAGGCTTCAACCTCAACTATAATTTCGGCAACGATACCGGCCGCATCGGAATCACAAATTTTGACGGGCTGAATTTCGGCGGAACGGTCCGCGGCGGCGGCAATGGTTACACCGGCTCGCTCTCCGGCAGAAATCTCAATGGCACCGTCGCCGGCGCGTTCTTCGGGCCGGCCGCGCAGAATACGGGCGGCGATTTCGCGATCGAATCGACAAAGGGACCGAACTATATCGCCTCCGGGATTTTCGCCGGCGCGCTGACCGGGCCGATCCATGGGGGCCACTACTAGCACGGCGATCAATCGCGCTTGCGGCGATTGAAAGACTGCGGCGATAAGCGCGTTCAGGTTTAAGTACTTGACAGATTCATGATACTAGGCTGACCTCGCGGCGCGATGCCTTCCACCCCCAGGGGGCGCCCGATCGCCATCGAGACCGAACTTAAGCTTGCCGCCCGGACCGGCGATCTGCCGGCTGTGCGGCGCGCGCTCGAAGCCATGGCGGCAGCGCCCGGCGTGGCGTCGCGGACCTCGCGTGCGCGGCTTGTCAGCACCTATTACGACACGCCCGACCACGCCTTGGCGCGGCGCGGGTCGACGCTGCGCGTGCGCCGCCACGGCAGGCACTTTGTGCAGACGGTGAAGGCCGAGAGCGCGAGCGGCGAGAGCAACCTCGCGCGCGGCGAGTGGGAGGATCGGGTCAAGGGCGAGCGTCCCGACCCGCAGGCGACCCAAACCGGGCCTTTCCTGTCGCCCGAGATCGCCGGCCAGCTGCGCCCGCTGTTCCGCACCGAGGTGTCGCGGCTGACCATCCCGCTCGCCCCCGGGCCGGCGACCCGGATCGAGGCGGCGATCGATCGCGGCCGCATCCGGAACGGCGCGGAGACCCCGCCCGAACCGATCAGCGAGGTCGAGCTCGAATTGAAGAGCGGCGCGTCGACGGCGCTTTACGACGTCGCGCTCAAATTGCTGCGCGTCGCGCCGCTGCGCCTCGAACGGCGCAGCAAGGCCGAACGCGGCTACCGTCTCGCCGCGCACGCGGACGACACGGCGCGGGCGGTGCATGCCGAACCTGTCGATCTTCACCCAGGCCTCAGCGGCGAGGCGGTGCTGCGGCGCGTCGGCCGGGCCTCGCTCGATCACCTGCTGCGCAACGAAGACGCGGCCCTCTCCGGCGACGGCGAGGGCATCCACCAGATGCGCGTCGCGGTGCGGCGGCTGCGCGCGATTCTGTCGGCATTCGCGCCGATGCTGCCCGACGAGCAGCGGCGCTGGGTCTCGCAGGAATTGCGCTGGTTCGGCGATGCGCTGGGCGACGCGCGCAACCTCGACGTCTTCGCCGGCGATCTTCTCGCGCCGGCGCGCGCCGCGCTGCCGATCGCCAGCGAGTTCGAGCGGCTGGCGCAAGCCACGGAGCGGCAACGCCGCGCCGCCCACGCCGCCGTCATCAAGGCAATCTCGTCGACCCATTACACTGAGGCGCTATTGGCGCTCTTGCGCTGGCTCGACGGCGGCGACTGGCACCTAGCCGCCGCCGCATCGCTGCACCAGCCGATCGAGGTGCTCGCGCCGGTACTGCTCGACCGTTGCCGCGCCAAGGCCGAAAAGCGCGCCAAGGATTTTTCGCGGCAATCGGCCAAGAAACGCCACCGGCTGCGCATTGCGCTGAAGAAATTGCGCTACGCCGCGGAGCTGTTTGCCCCACTCTACGGCGCGCCGGAGGCCAAGCAGTTCATCCAGCTCCTCAAGCGGCTGCAGGATGACCTGGGCGACGCCAACGACGTGCGGGTCGGGCGGGAAATCGTCAAGGGCCTGACACCGCACGGGCACCGCTCGACCGGGATCGCCCATGCCGGCAAACGCCTCATCGCTTGGCATAAGCGTCGCATCGCCACGAACGAGCCCCAACTGCGCCGCCATCTCGACGAACTGCTCGCCGCCGAGCCGTTCTGGCAGACTAGCTAAACCTCGGCATCACCTCGCGCGCGAAAAGCCGCAGCGAGGCCATAGCCTCGTCAAACGGCATCAGGTTGAAATTGACCTGCAGCGAGGCGTGCTCGAACCCGCCGAAATCTTGCCTCATCGTCGCGATGGTGCGGGCGATCTCGTCGGGTGTTCCGACCCAAGCGGCGCCGGTCGTCATCTGGTCGGCGGCGTTAGAGGCGCGCAGGCCCGCGATAATCTTGTCATAGCCCGGATAGTCCCGCGACGTGCGGCCATCGAGCCAATCCGAGGCAGCGTCGACGAGCGACGCCAGGTAGTTGTCGATAAACGGCGCGGCGATGCGGCGAGCGCGATCACCGTCCGGGTCGCAAAACATGTGAAAGGCGATCATCACTTCGCCCTCGCCGGGATGCCCGGCCGCCTTCCACGCCTCGCGATAGGCCGCGAGCAGCGGCCGCATCTTTGCCGCGACAAAGGCGATCGCCATCACCGAATAGCCCATCCTGCCGGCGTATTCGAATGACTCCAGCGTGTTGAGCGCCGCGACATAGAATTTCGGCCGCGGCGTCTGTGTCGGCCGTGGCAACGAGGTGGTGTTCTCGATGGTATGAAAGCGGCCGCGATGCGTGACGCTCTCCTCGCGCAGCAGCAGGTCGACCTGCTCGATGCCTTCGCGGTAGCGCGCCACCGACTCGTCGGGCGAGCGCGCGAAACGGCGAAACTCATGCGGCAGGAATGCGCGCGCGAAGCCGACATCGAGCCGCCCGCCCGAGATCGCGTCGAGCATCGCGATCTCGCCCGCGAGCTTTAGCGGATTGTTGAACGCCGGCAGCACCGCTCCGGTAACGAGCCGCGCCAGCCTGGTGCGCTGCGCCGCGGCGGCGAGAAAGACGATCGGGTTCGGGCTGTAACCGCCGTAATAATGGAAATAATGCTCGACGATGCGGATATGCGTGTAGCCGAGCCGGTCGGCCTCCTCGGCGATGTCGAGCGCTTCGCGGAAATACTGTTCGGCCGAGCGATCCTCGGGCCGCACATCGGGGAAGAATTGCACGCCGAATTGCATGATCGTCCGCGATTAGAATCCCTCTCCGTCCACCTTGATCCATTGGAGGCCGGAGAGGCTAGGTAAGGTGGGGGATTCCAGAGGCGTCACGGCGCGCCCACCTCACCCGCCCTCGGCTTTGCCTCGGGCACCCCCCCCCAATGGGCGGAGAGGGGAGATGCCTGCACGCCTGTAACCTTTATTCCGCCGCGACGACCGTCCCGATCGGGCAGGAAACGCCAGTGCCGCCGAGCCCGCAATAGCCGAACGGGTTCTTCGCCAGATATTGCTGGTGGTAGTCCTCAGCGAAGTAGAAGGGCGGCGCCTCGCGGATTTCCGTGGTGATGCCGTGGTAGCCGGCGCCCTTGAGCCGCGGCTCGTAACGCTCGCGCGAGGCTTCGGCCGCCTTCTGCTGCTCGGGCGAATAGGTGTAGATCGCCGAGCGGTATTGCGTGCCGACATCGTTGCCCTGGCGCATCCCCTGGGTCGGGTCGTGGCTCTCCCAGAAAATCTTCAGCAGGCCGTCATAGGAGATCTGCTTCGGGTCGAAGACCACGAGCACGACCTCGGTGTGGCCGGTCTGGCCGCTACACACCTCTTCGTAGGTCGGGTTGGGGGTCGAGCCGCCGGCATAGCCGACCGCGGTCGTCCACACGCCGGGCGCCTCCCAGAATTTGCGCTCCGCGCCCCAGAAGCAGCCGAGCCCGAATACCGCCATCTCAAGCCCCGCGGGGTACGGGCCTTCGAGCGCGTTGCCATTGACGAAATGGCGCGCCGGCACCGGCACCTTTATCGCGCGGCCGGGCAGGCACTGCTCGGCCGGCGGGATTTCGAGCTTCTTGCGCATCATTCCGAACATGGAGCGGCTCCCGAGCGTAGCCTAGCGGACCTTCATTGATGTAGCGCGCCGGGGCGCGGCTGCCAATGGCCAGTCTCGGCACGCCGTCTGGAACGGCCGGAATATTCAGGCTGTTTGCCGGCAGTTGTCGATCACTCAGGGAGTGACGATCAGGAGGCAGCCATGGGCGGACAACCAGGAAAGCCATCGCCGCCTGGCAATCCGCCGGACCGCGCGCCGCCGGAACGGCCGCCTATCGAGGAGCTGCCGAGACCGCTTCCCATCCCGCCGCAAGAACCGCCGCCACCGCCAATGCGGTAGGAAGCTCAACCGAGCCAGTCGAGCGAGGCTCCGTTCTCGAGGCACATCAGCCCTCATAGAACCAGCGTTGGAATGGCAATCGCGCCTTAATCTATTTTTAGTTGTAGCGAAATAAATTGGCCTGGTTACGGGGAAACCTGCCTCGGCTGTCCGGGGCCGAACCCGCGCCCGAATTTCGGGAACGGCAGTATCGAGATGATTGTCGACGAGATCCTCGACCGGAAAGGTCGCCAGATTCATGGGGTCAGCCCCGACTGGCCGGTGAGCAAGGCTGCCGCGCTGCTTGCCGCCTGGAACGTGGGAACCGCGCTCGTCACCGACTTTCACGGCGTGCTGCTCGGGATCATTTCCGAGCGCGACATTATCCGCTCCCTGAACGAATTCGGCGGCAGCGTCCTGCGGATCAAGGTGAGCAACCTGATGACCCACCGGGTCATCAGTGTCCCGCCGCAAACCGACATCGGCGAGGCGCTTTCGTTGATGGCGTTTCATCGCATCCGCCATCTGCCGGTCGTCAAGAACGGTAAGCTCGTCGGGATTATCAGCATCCGCGACGTGATGAAATATCGCGTCGAGAAACTGGAAGAGAACTTCACAGCGCTGGCGCGCAGCGAACAGGAATCGGTGCAGGCGCGCGCCGAGGCCGAGGTCGCCAATCGCGCGAAGACTGAGTTTCTTGCGCATATGAGCCACGAATTGCGCACGCCGCTCAATGCGGTCATCGGGTTCTCCGACGTGATCGCCGGCGGGCTTTTTGGCCCCAACGCCGCCGCGCTGACCCGGCAATACGCGACCCACATCAATACAGCGGGCCGCCATTTGCTGCATCTGGTCGAGGAGATACTCGACCTGTCGAAAGGCGTTTCCGGTCAGCTCAATCTCGACGAGGGGGTGGCCGATCTGGCCTCGATAATCGCCGAGTGCATTGAGGAGATGGCAAGCGATCTTACCGAGAAGCGCCTGACGCTTCACACGGGCATCGCCGAGACAAAAGTTTCGCTGGTCGCGGACGGCTCGCGGCTCAAGCAGGTGATCCTCAACCTGCTCTCCAATGCGATCAAATTCTCTTGCGGCGGCGGCTCCATCGAGCTGCGAAGCGAGACCACCGAAGACGGTGATCTGACCATCGCAGTCGCCGACCATGGCATCGGCATCCGGCCCGAGCACATTCCGATCGTGCTCGAGCCGTTCCGCCAGATCGACGGCGACGCGACCCATACGAGCGGCGGCGCCGGTATCGGCTTGCCGCTCGCCAAGATGCTGGTCGAGCAGCATGGCGGGACCTTGGGCATCGAGAGCGCGCCCGGCGAAGGGACGACGGTCTCGGTGATGCTTCCCGGCTGGCGCCTCGACCGCGCGAAAGCCCCGGCGTTGCCCGAGGCGGCGTCCGCCGCCTAGCCGAGCCAGTCGAGCGTCGCCTCGTCTTCCAAGCCCATCAGCCGCTTGTAGACCCCGGCCATGCTGCCGTAGGTCACCCGGCGCGTCAGGCGGTTGAACTTGTCGGGCAGCTCGCCCGCCTCCAGCATCCCGCCCGCCTCGATCCGTTCGAGCCAGCGGCCGTCCGTCAGCTCGATGGTGACGATCGTCCCGGTCGTCCCCTCGCTAGCGCCCGGCAGCAGGCTTACGCGACGGCAAAGCGCTCGGATCGCCCGGTCGGCAAGCGCGCTTTCGTCATAGCTCTCCGGGTCGCGGGCCTCGCGAAACAACGCGAGCGCGACGCAGAACGGGATCGAATACTGCGCCAGCATCAGATCGGACGGCTCCTGGATGTTGTGGCGTTCGGCCATCCGCGGCGTGCCGACGATAGTGATGGAGGCGACCTCGCCTCCGGTAAAACCGTGCTCAGCCTGAAGATCGCGCACCGCCTTGACCGGCGCATGCGCGGTCGCATGACATGGGTAGCGCTTCAGGACCGCGCTCATTGTCACAAAATCGCTGCCAAGCCTGCGCGTGAGAAGGCTTTCGTCCCATTCGGTGCAGAACACCTTGAGAAAGCCGAACTCGCCCTCGATGACCGTGCGCGGCGCCTCGAACCCGCCGGCCGCGAGGCTCGCCGCCATCACCCCGGCCTCCGACGCCCGCCCGAGATGCAGCCGCTTCACCATGCCGCCATCGCCACGGGCGAATTCGAGCAGGCCGCCGGCCAGCGAGCCGGCGATCCCGAGTGCATTGGTCATCTGCCGCTCGTCGAGCCCGAGGAGCAGCCCACACGCCACCGCCGCACCAAACGGCCCGGTCGTCCCCGGCGCATGAAAGCCGCGCGCCTCATTGGTGTGGCCAGTGGCGCGGCCGATGCGGATCATCACCTCGTTGCCGGCGACGATTGCGGCGATGAGCTGCTTGCCGCTCGCGCCGACCTGCTGCGCGATCGCGAGCGCCGGCGGCAGCACCGTCGCGCCGGGATGCGCCCCGGCGCCGGGCCGCGTCAGGCTGTCGAGCTCAAAGCTATGCGCCAACGCGCCATTGGCCAGCGCCGCCGCCGGCGCCTGTACGCTGGTGCCGCGGCCGAGGATCTTGCTATTACCGCCCGGGCCGGTGCGCTCGGCATAGTCGATGACGATCCGGCTCCACGGCAGCGCGCTGCCGCAGATGCAGGCCGCCACCGTGTCGGCGACGATGTCCTTGGCCTTGGCGACGACCGCCGCCGGCAAATCCTCATAGCGCAGCCCGGCGGCGTAGCGGGCGAGGGTTATGGTTTCTTCGGGCATCGGCGTCCTCCCTGCTCGCCAAACTCTATGCCATCCCGGCGCAGGCCGGGACCCATTCTTCCGCGGCTCGCAGTTTGTTTGGCATCCGACGGTCCAACCAACTCGGCTAATGCCGAACCTTGCTTTACGATGGGCCTCGGCCTTCGCCGGGTGGTTGTGCAGTGAGGAAGAAATGGACATCGCCGAGCGGGATGTGATCGTCGTC
>DATMLO010000039.1:0-16843 GCA_035570495.1 Allostellaceae bacterium
CGGCCGCCCGCCGATCGCCTGCGACAACGGCTCGACCAGCGGGCGCAGCGACTGCGACGGATCCCGCCCCTTCGGGCGGCCGAAATGCGACATCACGACAACTTTCGCGCCCTTGCCGATCAGCGCCTCGATCGTCGGCGCGAGGCGCTCGATGCGCGTCGCGTCGGTGACCTTGCCGTCCTTGACCGGCACGTTGAGGTCGGCGCGCAGCAGCACGCGTTTACCGGCGACATCGAGATCGTCGATCGTGTGGAACTGCGGCATCGCCGTCATCTCCCGAGAACATGGCTGCCGTCGATTAAAGCGGAGCGACAGGTCTTTGCAAACGGCGTCGCCCGACATAATTCCTCGCTCTATGGCGACAGCACTCGACAAGCTCCTCTACGACACCGCGCAGGCCGCGCGGGTCTCGTGGTTCTTCGGCCAGAAGCTGCTGGCGGCGCGGCTGTCAAAGCCGATGCCGATGCCCGACAGCCTCAAGGGCCGCCCGATGCCCGATCGTCAGCGCATCCTCGCCGACCTGCGCCGGCTGCTGGAGCGGGACTGGCGGAACATCAAGACCGGGCTTTACGCGGCGCCGGAGGATTGGCGCGGCAACCCGCTGCGCGAGCTCCGGGGCGCAATCGACTTCTTCAGCGATCTAGGCGCGGTCGAGGCGCGCCGCCACGGCGACCCCGGCGAGGCCCTGCTAAAGACCCCGGAGGCCGTGCGCTACCCGGCCTATTACCGCCGCAACTTCCATTTCCAGAGCGACGGCTATCTGAGCACCGCCTCGGCCGAGCGCTACGACCATCAGGTCGAGGTGCTGTTTGGCGGTGGCGCGGCGGCGATGCGTCGCCAGGCGCTGGTGCCGCTGCGCGACGCGCTGCTGGAAGTGGAGGGCGGCCTCCGCAAAGCGCGGCTTCTCGACATCGCCTGTGGCACGGGCGCCTTCCTCGCCGAGGTGAAGCGCAATTATCCGCGTCTCGCGGTCACTGGGATCGACCTGTCCGCGCCCTATCTCGATGTGGCGCGGCGCCGGCTTGTGGACTGGTCGCGCGTCACGCTGATCGAGGGCAATGCCGAGGCGCTGCCACTGGCCGACGCCAGTGTCGACATCGTGACCTGCGTCTATCTCCTTCACGAGCTGCCGCGGCGCGCGCGCCAGGCGGTCGCCAGCGAAATCCGCCGGGTGCTGAAGCCGGGCGGCAAATTGGTAAATATCGATTCGCTGCAAACCGGCGACGAGCCCGATTACGACGCTATGCTCGACTGGTTTCCGGTCGCGTTTCACGAGCCGTATTACGCCAGCTATCTGAAAGAGGATTTGCCCCGGCTGTTCGGGCCGGAATTGCGGCCGATCGGCGAATCGCCGGCCTATCTCTCAAAGGTGTCGAGCTACCGTCGCGAATCTCCTGTGCACAACATCTAGTTTCTCGTTGGCGACACCCTACTAGGGTGCTACCGTATTTTGTGGGGGTTGAGACCATTCCTACAGCATACGGTGGGGGACATGATCGACATAGGCACCTGGACACCAGATCGCATCGAACAGCTGACCCTTCTGTGGGACGAAGGCGTGACCACCGCCGAGATTGGCCGCCGCATCGGCGTCACCAAGAACGCGGTGATCGGCAAGGTGCATCGCCTGGGGCTCGTGCCGCGCGTCATCACCCAGAAGCCGGCGCCGCGCCGCAATGTCTTCGAGTTCACCGGCCCCGTCTGCATGTGGCCGCACGGTCATCCGGGCGACGAGGACTTCCACTTCTGCGGCGGCCGGCCGATGCCCGGCAAGCCCTATTGCGATACGCACTCAGCTATCGCCTACATCAAGCCGAAAGAGCAGAAGACCAACGCGGCCTAAAGCACTTTCAGCACGGCCTCGGGCGGCCGGCCGAGCGCGGCCTTGCCGCCCGAGACGACGATCGGCCGCTCGACGATGATCGGGTTTTTGGCCATCGCGGCGATGAGCTGATCCTCGCTGAGCTTTGCCGGGTCGACCCCTGCGGCAGCCGCCTCTTTCTTCCGTACAATCGCCTTCGCCGGCAGCTTGAGCTGGCCGAGCAGCGTCTTGAGCTGCGCCGCCGTGTAGGGCGTCTTCAGGTATTCGACGATGTCGGGCTCGACGCCCTTGTCGCGCAGCAGCGCCAGGGTCTTGCGCGAGGTGTTGCAGCGCGGGTTGTGGTAGATCGTCACCGGCATGGGTCGCTCCCGGTCTCTTGTTGCCACGTTTGTTGTCCGGGCGATTGTCCCTGCCTAGAGTGGCTTCGCAAGTCATTATGAGAAAAGGGTAGGGCGCTGTCCGACATCCGCATCAGTGCGGGGCCGTTTTCCTTCATCGCGCGGTTCGAGCGGGCGGCGGCGCCGCGGACCTGCGCCTGGTTTCAGAGCGTGCTGCCCTATCGCGAGCGCATCATCCACGTCCGCTGGAGCGGCGAGGCCTGCTGGATCCCGCTCGGCGAGCTGAACCCCGGACTGCCGCACGAGAACGCGACAAGCTATCCGGCGCCGGGGCAAATCCTGTTTCACCCCGCCGGCATCAGCGAAACAGAGATCCTGCTGGCCTATGGCGCGTGCCGTTTCGCCAGCAAGGCCGGGCAGCTTGCCGGCAACCCGTTCCTGACCATCGTCGAGGGCCTTGAAAACCTCCGGTCGCTTGGCGAGCTGACCCTGTGGCATGGCGCGCAGGAGATCGAATTCGCGGCGATCTGACAGACCGAAGTAATCCGATATACTCTCCGGCGCCGCGACCCGAGGGAGAACCGGCCATGTCGACGATGTACCGCTACACACTGCCTGTAGAGCAGACCGAGTGGAAATTCGAAGGCAACACCGAGGCGTGCTTCCGCTGGGAGTACGACGATGGCCGCGACGGGCTTCTGCAGCTCTATGAAAAGGGTAAGCGGCAGCAATGGAATGCCGCCGAACGCATCGACTGGTCGCAAGACCTCGACCCCGAAAACCCGATGCTGCTCGACGACCAAGTCATCCCGATCCACGGCACCGACATCTGGAACAAGATGACCAAGGCGGAGCAGACGCGCGTCCGCCATCATCTCCAGGCGTCGCAAATCTCGCAGTTCATGCATGGCGAGCAGGGCGCGCTGATCGCCACGGCCAAGATCGTGCAGAGCGTGCCCAATATCGACGCCAAGTTCTATGCGGCAACCCAGGTCATGGATGAGGCGCGCCATGTCGAGGCCTATTCGCGCCTGCTGCACGAGAAGTTTGAGCTCGCCTATCCGATCACCCACGGCCTCAAGTCGCTTCTCGAGAACGGGCTTAGCGACAGCCGCTGGGACATGACCTACTTGACGATGCAGATCCTCATCGAGGGCCTCGCTCTCGCCGCGTTCCAGCGCATCCGCGACCAGTCGAAAAACCCGCTCGCCGCGGCGGTCAACGCCTATGTCATGCAGGACGAGGCTCGGCACGTCGCCTTCGGCCGCCTCGCGTTGCGCGACTACTACCCGCAACTCACCGATGCGGAGCGGAAGGAGCGTGAGGACTTTGTCGTCGAGGCGTGCTGGCACATGCGCGACCGCTTCAATTCGCTCGAGGTCTGGCAACGCCTCGGGCTGCCGGCCGACGACTGCATCCGCTACGTCGACCAATCGCCGTCGATGCAGGTCTTCCGCAGCCGCATCTTCAGCCGCATCGTCCCGACTGTTCGCGATATCGGGCTGTGGGGCCAAGGCGTCCAGGAAGCCTTTGCCGCGATGGGCGCGATCGAATTCGCCGATGTCGATGCCGCGGCGCTGCTCGAAAACGATGCGCGGGTCGCCGACGAGTTCGATAGCATGCCCCGCGTAAACGCTGCTGAGTAACACCGCCGAGCCGGAGACCCGTCATGCCCGCTTTCACCACCCGTCCGGAAATTCGCGGCACCTTTGGTGTCGCCGCATCGACCCATTGGCTGGCGACAGCGGTCGCGATGGCAACGCTCGAAAAAGGCGGCAACGCCTTTGATGCCGCCGCCGCCGCCGGGCTCACCCTGCAGGTCGTTGAGCCGCATCTGAACGGGCCGCTCGGCGAGGCGCCGATCCTCGTCTGGAGCGAAAAGAACCAACGCTGCGACATGATCTGCGGCCAGGGTGTCGCGCCGCAGGGCGCGACGATCGCGCACTACCGTGGCCTCGGCCTCGACCTCGTGCCCGGGACCGGCCTCCTTGCGGCGACCGTTCCTGGTGCATTCGACGGCTGGATGCGGCTGCTGCGCGATTACGGCAGCTTGCCGCTCGCCGACATCCTCGGCCCGGCGATCTCTTACGCCGAGAACGGCTACCCGCTCGCCTGGCGCATCCCCGCGGCGATCAGCGCGATCGCGCCGATGTTCCGCTCGGCTTGGCCGACCTCCGCTGCGGTCTATCTGCCAAACGGCCAGCCTCCAAAGGCGGGGCAACTGTTCCGCAACCCCGGCTTGGCGGCGACCTACAAGCGCGTGCTCGCCGAAAGCGAAGCCGGTGGCGGCGACCGCGAGAAGCGCATCGACCGCGCGCGCGGTGCCTGGTATCGCGGCTTTGTCGCCGAGGCGATCGACCAGTTCTGCCGCGCCGAGAAGGTGCTCGACTCGTCGGGCCGCCGGCATCACGGCGTCCTTACCGCCGATGACATGGCGCGTTGGCAGGCGCCGGTCGAGACCCCGCTGACCTACGATTATCGCGGCTACACCGTCGTCAAGGGCGGCCCGTGGAGCCAGGGGCCCGTGCTGCTGCAGCAACTCGCGCTGCTTGCCGGGTTCGATCTCGACGACACCGACCCGACCGGCGTCGATTTTGTCCATACCGTCACCGAATGCGCCAAGCTCGCCTATCTCGATCGCGAGGCGTGGTACGGCGACCCCGACTTTGTCGATGTGCCCATGCAGACGCTGCTCAGCCCATCTTATAATGACGCGCGGCGCAAGCTGGTCGGCGACCGCGCCTCGATCGAGCTGCGGCCAGGCAGCCCCGACGGACGCACGCCGTATTTCATGGTCGGCGACGCGGCGCGTGCCCCGGCGGTCGGGATCGGCGAGCCGACGACCGCCAATCTCGGCAGCGCCTTTGCCGCTGGTGTTGGCGAACCGACGACAAGCACGCTAGGCGCGGTCGCCGGTGACACCTGCCATGTCGATGTCGTCGACCGCTGGGGCAATATGGTCTCGGCGACGCCGAGCGGCGGCTGGCTGCAGTCGTCGCCGGTCATCCCCGAGCTCGGCTTTTGTCTCGGCACGCGATTGCAGATTTCCTGGCTCGACGAAAGCTCGGCGTCGAGCCTCCAGCCCGGCAAGCGGCCGCGCAGCACCTTGTCGCCGACCCTCGCCTTCAAGGAAGGCTCGGCCTACATGGCGTTCGGCACGCCGGGCGGCGACGGGCAGGATCAGTGGTCACTGCATCTCTTCCTGCATCACGTGCATCACGGGATGAATTTGCAGGAGGCGATCGACAGCCCGATGTTCAATACCGCGCATGCGCCGAGCTCGTTCTATCCGCGCGAAGCCAATCCTGGCCATCTCGCGCTCGAGGGTCGCATGCCCGAGGCGACAAAGCGGGAGCTCGCGGCGCGCGGCCATCGTGTGCATGTGGGCGAGGATTGGGCCGGTGGCCGGCTCTCCGCCTGCGCTCGCGAGGAGACGCCGGACGGGCGAATTCTTAAGGCGGCGGCCGATCCGCGCGTGATGCAAGGCTACGCCGCGGGGCGGTAGCCCTTTCTTGCATCGGCATGTTGCGCAAGGGTCGGAAAAACGAGACAATACCGCCTCACCTCTAGGTCGAATGAGGCTCCGATTAGTCCGCCCCCAGCGACTATCGCACTTTTGGAAAACCGGCTGCTCTCTGTCGCCGCCGTCGTGGTCACTGGTGTGTCGAAATCGGGCATACTAGCGGATGGCCACAGACATTTCGTGCCGGGGAGCCTGCTTGACAGCCGGTTCGCAGCCCTCGAACCGTCAGGCGCTGCGGAAAATCTTATTTCCATACGAATTGACGAGACAGTAGGGGCCATCGTCGATGAGATTGTCACCGCCCTGTCACTGCCGGCGGCGAGGATGACGGAGCCGGTGTGACCGCCGCTCCTATCGCCAGAATGCGGAAAGGCCAACGATGACCATGCCAACCGGGACGATCGAAGACATCGCCGTCAACACGATCCGCACGCTGTGTATCGACGCCGTGCAGCAGGCCAATTCCGGGCATCCCGGAACGCCGATGGCCATGGCGCCCGTCATCTACACGCTGTGGAACGAGGTCATGCGGTTCGACCCGGTCGATCCGATCTGGCCGAACCGCGACCGGTTCGTGCTGTCGTCGGGCCACGCCTCGACCTTGCTCTATTCGATTTTGCACCTGACCGGTGTCACGTCGGTCGATGAGAAGTACGAACGGCTCGGCACGCCGACCGTCTCGCTGGACGATCTCAAGAAATTCCGCCAGCTCGACAGCAAGTGTCCCGGCCATCCGGAGTATCACTGGACCTCGGGCGTCGAGACCACGACCGGCCCGCTGGGGCAGGGGATCGCGACCAGTGTCGGCCTGGCGATCGGCGCCAACTGGCTGGCGAGCCATTTCAACCGGCCGGACTTCGAGCTCTTCAACTACCGCGTCTACGCACTGTGCGGCGACGGCTGCATGATGGAAGGCGTGGCGAGCGAAGCGGCCTCGCTGGCCGGCCATCTGAAGCTCGGCAACCTCTGCTGGATCTACGACAGCAACCACATCACGATCGAAGGCAACACGTCGCTCCACTTTACCGAGGACGTGGGCGGCCGCTTCATGGCCTATGGCTGGAATGTGCTGCGGGTCAGCGACGCCAATGACCGCGAGCGCATCGCCCACGCGCTGGAAACCGCGAAGAAAACGTCTGACCGGCCGACGCTGATCATCGTCGAAAGCCATATCGGTTACGGCGCGCCGCACAAGCAGGACACCTCGGGCGTCCATGGCGAGCCGCTCGGCGCCGAAGAGGTCAAGCTCACCAAGCGCAATTACGGCTGGCCGGAGGATGCGCAGTTCCTTGTGCCGGACGGCGTCTACGATCACTTCAAGAGCGGCATTGGTGCGCGCGGCGCCAAGGCTCGCGCCGATTGGGAAGCGCTCTTCGCGAAATACAAGACGGCGCACCCGAACCTCGCTAAGCAGTGCGAGGCGATGCAGGCGCGCGACTTGCCGGAAGGCTGGGACAAGGACATCCCTGTGTTCCCGACCGATCCGAAGGGTATCGCCAGCCGTGATTCGTCGGGCCAGGTGCTCAACAAGATCGCGCAGAACCTGCCCTGGCTCGTCGGCGGCGCCGCCGATCTCGCGCCGTCGACCAAGACGCGCCTGACGTTCGAGGGCGCCGGCGACATGCAGGCCGAGAACCATGCCGGCCGCAACATGCATTTCGGCATCCGCGAATTCGCGATGGGCGCGATTTGCAACGGCCTCGCGCTGACCAAGATCCGCTCGTTCGGCTCAGGCTTCATGATCTTCTCCGATTATGTGAAGCCGGCGATCCGCCTCAGCGCGATCATGGAGCTGCCGATCGTCTATGTGTTCACGCACGATTCGATCGGCGTCGGCGAGGACGGACCGACCCATCAGCCGATCGAGCAGTTGATCGGCCTGCGGGCTATCCCCGGCCTCGTTACCCTCCGGCCGGGCGATGCCAACGAAGTCGCCGAGGCTTGGCGCTACGCACTGAGGCAAAAGCATCAGCCGGTGTGCATGATCTGCAGTCGCCAAAACCTGGCGACGCTCGACCGCGACAAGTACGCGGCGGCGAGCGGCCTGGCGAAAGGTGCCTACGTGCTCGCCTGCGCCGCGCCGGACGGCAAGCCCGAGGTGATCCTGATGGCGACCGGCAGCGAGGTGCAGCTGGTTGTCGAGGTCTACGAAAAGCTCGTCGCCGAGGGCGTCAAGGCACGCGTGGTGAGCATGCCGTCCTGGGAGATATTTGAACAACAGGACCAAGCCTATCGTGACTCGGTGCTGCCGCCGAACTGCCGCAAGCGCGTGGCGGTCGAGCAGGCCTCCAACATGGGTTGGGCCCGCTATACCGGGTTTGACGGCGCGATCATCGGCATGCACACATTCGGTGCCTCGGCGCCGCTCAAGGAACTGATTGTCAAATTCGGGTTTACCGGAGACAACGTGTACGCTGCTGCCAAGGCGCAGCTCGCCCGCAAGGAGTAGGACTGATGGCTAGTCGTCTGGCGTCACTCAACGATTACGGCCAATCGGCCTGGTTCGATTTTGTCAGCCGGGATCTGCTGCGCTCCGGCCAGTTGACCCAGATGATCAAGGACGACGCGCTGAAAGGCGTCACCTCGAACCCGTCGATCTTCGAGAAGGCGATCGGCCACGGCGAGGATTACGACGAGCTGATCCGCCAGGCGGAGGCAGCCGGTGACCTCGACCCCGGCGCGCTGTTCGAGGGCCTCGCGGTTCACGACATCCAGGAGGGCGCGGACGCGATGCGCCCGGTCTATCAGCAGACCCAGGGCCGCGACGGCTATATCAGCCTGGAAGTGTCGCCCTATCTGGCGATGCACACACACGAGACGATCGAGGAAGCCCGGCGGCTGTGGCGCGAGGTCAACCGCCCAAACCTGATGGTCAAGATCCCGGGCACCAAGCCCGGCGTCCCGGCGATCCGCCAGATGATCAGCGAGGGCGTCAACATCAACGTGACGCTGCTGTTCTCGGCCGACGTCTACGCCGAGGTCGCCGAGGCCTATATCTCCGGCCTTGAGGAATATGTCGCCAAGGGCGGCGACCCGCATCATGTCGCCAGCGTCGCGAGCTTCTTCATCAGCCGCATCGATAGCCTCGTCGACAGCCAGCTCGATGCGAAGATCGCCTCGACCGGCGACGCCGCGGAAAAGGCCAAGATCGAGGCGCTGAAAGGCAAGGCGGCGATCGCCAACGCGAAGCTGACCTATCAGCTCTACAAGGAAATCTATTCGAGCCCGCGCTGGCAAAAGCTTGCGCAAAAGGGGGCACAGACTCAGCGTTTGCTATGGGCGAGCACCGGCACGAAGAGCAAAGCCTATAGCGATGTTCTTTATGTCGAAGAGCTGATCGGACCCGACACCGTCAACACCATGCCGCCGGCGACGATGGATGCTTTCCGCGACCACGGTGTGGCGCGCGCCAGCCTCGAAGAGGGCATCGACGCGGCGAAGGCGGTGATGGCGGCGCTGCCCGGTGCCGGCGTGTCGATGGCGGACGTCACCAAGAAGCTCGTCGTCGACGCGGTCGGCCTGTTCGCCGACGCCGCCGACCAGCTCTACGCCTCCGTGCAAAAGAAGCGTCAGATGGTGCTCGGCAACAAGCTTAATACGATGAGCTGCAAGCTGCCGGCTGATATCGACGCCGATTTCAAGGCGGCGATCGAGGATTGGCGCAAGGACGGCAAGGTTCGCCGGTTGTGGGCGGGCGACGCCTCGCTGTGGACCGAGGCGGACGAGGCCAATTGGGTGGGCTGGCTCAACATCGTCAGCGACCAGCTCAAGGAAGTGGCGCATCACGATGCGCTCGCTGCCGACGTCAAGGCCGGCAAGTTTAAGGACATGCTGCTGCTCGGCATGGGCGGGTCCAGCCTCGGTCCAGAGGTCTTCGCCGAGACGTTCGGTTCGAAGCCGGGCTTTCCGAAACTGCATGTGCTCGATTCGACCGATCCGGCGCAGGTCAAGCGCTTCGAGGAGGCGGTCGATCTCAAGAGCTGCCTCTTCCTCGTGTCGAGTAAGTCGGGCAGCACGCTCGAACCCAACATCTTCAAGGCCTATTTCTTTGAAAAGGCCAAGCAGGCGGTTGGCGAGGCCGAGGCGCCAAAGCGTTTCCTCGTGGTGACTGATCCCGGTTCGACAGTCGAGAAGATGGCGCGGGAAGCGGGCTTCCGGCACATCTTCCACGGTTTGAAGAGCATCGGCGGGCGCTACTCGGTACTATCGAATTTCGGCATGGTGCCGGCGACGGCGACCGGCATCCCGCCGAAGCAGTTCTTCGACACCACGATGGAGATGGTGCGCTCCTGCGCTCCGAGTTCGCCGCCGGCCGAGAACCCTGGCGTCATCCTCGGCGCCATCATGGGCGTCTGCCAACGCAAGGGCCGCGACAAGGTGACGATCCTGGCCTCGCCGGGGGTAGCCGATTTCGGCGCCTGGCTCGAGCAGCTGCTCGCCGAGTCGACGGGTAAGATCGGCAAGGGCATCGTTCCCGTCGATGCCGAGAAGGCCGGCGCACCGTCGGTCTATGGCAACGACCGGCTCTTCGCGTATACCCGGCTTGCTTCCGACCCGGACACCGAGCAAGACAAGGCGGTCGCCGCACTCGAGGCGGCCGGTCAGCCGGTCGTTCGCATCGTCATCAACGACAAGATGCAGCTTGGTCAAGAGTTCTTCCGCTGGGAGATGGCGACCGCGGTCGCCGGCTCGATCATCGGCATCAACCCTTTCGACCAACCCGATGTCGAGGCGAGTAAGGTCAAGACCCGCGAATTGACGTCAGCCTATGAGGAGACCGGCAAATTGCCGCCGGAAAGCCCGTTTGCGTCGTTCGACGGGATCGAGCTCTTTGCCGACTCGCGCAACGAGGGCGAACTGAAGCCTGCCGCGACAAGCCTCGTCGCGGCGCTAAAGGCGCATCTCGGGCGCGCCAAGGCCGGCGACTACGTCGCGATGCTCGCCTATATCGACCGGACATCGGCGCATATCGAGGCGATGCAGAAGATGCGTCACCAGGTGCGCGATACGAAGAAGCTGGCGACCTGCCTTGGCTTTGGCCCGCGCTTCTTGCACTCGACCGGCCAGGCCTATAAAGGCGGGCCGAACAGCGGCGTGTTCCTGCAGATCACCTGCAGTGATCCCGCTGATCTGCAGGTGCCTGGCGCCAAATACACCTTTAGCGTGGTCAAGGCGGCGCAGGCGCGCGGCGATTTCGACGTGCTCGCCGATCGCGGCCGGCGGGCCTTACGCATCCATTTGGCGGGTGGTGTCGAGAAGGGCTTGCCTGCTCTCGCCGCCGCGTTGGAACAGGCTTTGAAATAGCGGCCGACAGGAATTAGGGAGACAAACAATGCAACTCGGAATGATCGGGCTCGGCCGCATGGGCGGCAACATCGTCCGCCGGCTGATGCGAAACGGGCACACCAGCGTTGTCTACGACCGCAGCGCTGACGCGGTGAAGGGTCTCGTCGGCGAAGGCGCGACCGGCAGCTCCGGCCTCGCCGATTTTGTCGGCAAACTCACGGCGCCAAAAGTCGTGTGGGTGATGCTGCCCTCCGGCAAGATCACACACGACACGATCGTCGAGCTGAGCGGTCTGCTCGGCAAGGGCGACATCCTGATCGACGGCGGCAACTCCAAGTTCCTCGACGACATCGCACACGCCGAATTGCTGGCACCTAAGGGCATCACCTTTGTCGATGTCGGCACCAGCGGCGGCGTCTGGGGTCTGGAACGCGGCTATTGCATGATGATCGGCGGGACGGACGAAGCCGTAAAACATCTCGATCCGATCCTGAGCACGCTGGCGCCGGGCGCCGGCACGATCGAAAAGACCCCAGGTCGCGAGGGCCGCGACCCGCGGGTCGCGAACGGCTACATCCATGCCGGCCCTGCCGGCGCGGGCCATTTCGCCAAGATGGTCCATAACGGCATGGAATACGGGATTATGCAGGCCTATGCCGAAGGCTTCGATATCCTCAAGGGCGCGAGCCAGGACGTCATTCCGGCGAACCGGCGCTACAAGTTCAATCTTGCCGACCTCGCGGAAGTCTGGCGGCGCGGCAGCGTCATCGCCTCCTGGCTGCTCGACCTGACCGCGATCGCGCTGGCCGAAGACGAGTCGCTCTCGGAGTTCTCGGGCTACGTCCAGGATTCGGGTGAGGGCCGCTGGACGATCGAAGCGGCGATCGAGGAAGCGGTGCCTGCCGATGTATTGACGGCGTCGCTCTACACCCGGTTCCGCTCGCGCCAGGAGCACACCTACGCCGAGAAGATCCTGTCGGCGATGCGCAAGCAGTTCGGTGGACACACCGAGCAAATGGCGCACGAGGCGCACGGAGGCGAGCACCACTAAGACCGGCACGTCCCTTAGGCAATCCTGACGATGAGGCCGAGCAATGGCTAATGCCAGTGGAGCACCGCAGCGCGGCGGCAAGGCGCCGCCCTGCACAGTCGTGATCTTCGGTGCAACCGGCGATCTGACCGCCCGGCTCTTGATGCCGGCGATCTACAATCTGTCGCGCACCGGCCTCCTCTCCGACAATTTTGCGCTCATCGGTGTCGGGCGGTCGCCCGAGACCGATGAATCCTTCCGCAAAGACCTCACCGAAGCGATCAAGGGCTTTGCAACCGGTCACGGCGAAGGCTCCTCGGGTGGGGGCTTCGACGAAAAGGCATGGAATTTCATCGCCGAACGCATGACCTATATGTCGGGCGACGTGACCAAGCCCGACCTGTATCAAAGCCTCAAACAAAAGCTCGACGCGATCAGTCAGGCCAACGGCACGCAGGGCAACGTGCTGTTCTATCTCGCGGTCGCCGCGAGTTTGTTCGGGCCCATCGTCGATCAGCTCGGCGCCTCCGGCCTTGCGACAGAAGAAAACAACAGTTGGCGTCGTGTCATCATTGAGAAGCCATTCGGCACCGATCTCGCCACGGCGAAGGCGTTGAATGCGCGCATCCTCAAAGTGCTCGACGAGCCGCAAATCTACCGGATGGACCATTTTCTCGGTAAGGAGACGGTCCAGAACATCATGGCGCTGCGCTTCGCCAACGGGATTTTCGAGCCGTTGTGGAATCGCGATCATATCGATCATGTCCAAATCACGGTTGCGGAGACCGTGTCGGTCGAGCATCGCGCGGCGTTCTACGAGCAGACCGGTGCGATGCGCGACATGGTGCCCAACCATGTCTTCCAGCTCGTCAGCCTGACCGCGATGGAGCCGCCCAATTCCTTCGATCCCGACGCGGTGCGGACCGAGAAGACCAAGGCACTCCAGGCGATCGCTCCGTTCGACCATGATGACCTGCTGCGCAACGTCGTTCGCGGGCAGTACACCGCCGGCAATGTTGCGGGTAAATCGGTTCCGGCATACCGCAACGCCGAAGGTGTTGCGCCGGACAGCACAACCGAGACCTTTATCGCGATGCGCTTGGCGATCGATACCTGGCGCTGGGCGGGCGTGCCGTTCTACCTGCGCACCGGCAAGTCGATGACGCGGCGAACGACCGAAATCTCGATCCAATTCAAGGGTGCGCCGTTCGCGCTGTTCCGCGACACGGCGGTTGACAGCTTGACGCCCAATACCTTGACCCTGCACATCCAGCCGGATGAGGGGGCCTCGCTGCAGTTTAGCGCGAAAAAACCGGGCCCGGAAATCCAGCTCGGCGGCGTGCAGATGGATTTTCGCTACAAGGACTATTTCAATACGGCGCCGGCGACCGGCTACGAAACGCTGGTCTATGACTGCATGGTCGGCGACCCGACCTTGTTCCAGCGCGCGGACTCGGTCGAGGCGGGATGGAGCGTGGTGCAGCCGATCTTCGACCTGTGGAAGAACGACCGCACCGCACCGCTCGAATTCTACCCGGCGGGCAGCGCTGGGCCGGATGGCGCTGACCAGATGCTGTGGCGCAGCGGCCGCGCCTGGCGTCCGCTCGACTGAGTCCAGCCGGGATGGCCAAGCCGGTCATTGTCGCGCCGTCGATCCTCTCGGCCGATTTTTTGCGGCTAGGCGAGGACGTGCAAGCAGTCGACGTGGCCGGCGGCGACTGGATCCATGTCGATGTGATGGACGGCCGTTTTGTGCCGAACATGACGATCGGCCCACTCATCGTGTCGGCGCTGCGCAAGGTGACGAAAAAGCCGCTCGACGTGCATTTGATGATCGTCGAGCCGGAGCGCTACCTCGATGACTTCGCCGAGGCAGGCGCCGATCATATCCTGGTACATTGCGAGCAGAGCGCGACGATCCATCTGCATCGCACGCTGTCGCATATTCGCGGGCTGGGGAAAAAACCCGGAGTGGTGCTCAACCCGGGTACCTCGCTCGCGCAGATCGAATACGTGCTCGATCTGGTCGATATCGTGCTGATCATGACCGTCAATCCGGGGTTTGGCGGGCAGAAGTTTATCCCGACGATGCTGCCGAAGATCAGCACGCTGTGGGAAATGTGCGAGAAGCGCGGCCTCGATGTCATAATCGAGGTCGACGGCGGCGTCGGCGGCGACAATGCCTGGGAAGTCATCGAGGCGGGCGCCACGGCCATCGTCGCCGGTTCGGCAGTGTTCCACGCACCGGACTATGCCAAGGCGATCGCCGCGATCCGCAACTCGAAGCGGCCCGGGCGCTAGGATCAGGGGCAAGGGATGGCCAGCCAACCGCGCATCGATATTTCGCCCGATTTCGAAGGGCTCGCACGTCGCGTCGCGCAGTGGATCACCGATCTAGCCTGCGCGACGCCAGGGCGGTTCGCGATCGCGCTGTCGGGCGGCTCGACCCCGAAACGGCTTTATCAACTTCTTGCCGCCGCGCCGCTTGTCGACGCGATGCCGTGGGAGCGGGTGCATCTGTTTCTCGGCGACGACCGCTTTGTGGCCTGGGACGATGCCAACAGCAATTTTGGCATGGCGCGCGAGGCGGTGATTTCGCATGTGCCGATCCCGGCGGCAAATGTCTACCCCATCGTCCATGAGGGCGCCGCCGCCAATGCTGCCGCGAAATACGAGGCGCGGCTGAAAAGCTATTACGGGAGCGACAAGCTCGATCCGGCGCGCCCATTATTCGATGTGGTACTGCTTGGCATGGGGCCCGATGGCCATACCGCCTCGCTGTTTCCCGGCAAGCCGGCGCTCGACGTGATGGATCGTTGGGTCACTGACGTTCCCGTGCCCGGGCTCAACCCGATGGTGCCGCGCATCACCCTGACCTATCCGGCGCTGCACAGTGCGAAATCGACCGCCTTTGTCGCCGCCGGAGCCGACAAGACCGCGATGATGAACCGGGCGCTCGCCGGTGACCGGGAATTGCCATCGGCGCGGATTTCTCCGGTCGGCGAGCTGGTGTGGTTTGTCGACCGCGCCGCGCGCGGGGAGGGGTGAACCATGGCGTTGTCCGCCCGCGATGAATTGAAGCGCGCCGCAGCCTACCGCGCGATCGAATTTGTCGAAGACGGGATGACCGTCGGTCTCGGCACTGGCTCGACGGCATATTTCGTTGTCGAAGGGCTTGGCGAACGCGTGGCCAAAGGGCTCAAGATCACCGGCATTCCGACCTCGGAACGCACCGCGACGCAGGCGCGCGGCCTCGGCATCCAGCTCGCGACCTTCGCCGAGCACCCACAGATCGATCTGACGATCGACGGTGCCGACGAGGTCGAGCGCAGCACCCTAGGCCTCATCAAAGGGCTGGGCGGCGCGCTGTTGCGCGAGAAGATCGTCGCCGCGGCGAGCAAGCGGCTGGTCATCGTGGTCGACGAGGAAAAGCTGGTCGACCGGCTTGGCGACCATACCCCCGTGCCGGTTGAGGTCACGCAGTTCGGCTGGCAGGCGACCGCCGCGGCCCTCGCCCGGCTCGGTGCCGAACCGGTGCTGCGCCACGCGCATGAGGACCACCCCTTTATCACCGATGGCGGCAACTACACGCTCGATTGCCGCTTCACGCGCATCGACGATCCGAAGGAGCTCGAGCGCCAGATCATCTCGATTGTCGGCGTGGTCGATTGCGGCCTCTTTATCGGCCGTGCCTCGGCGGTCATCGTCGCCGCGACCGACGGCATTCACGTCATGAACGCGCCCTGACGGCGGGTAATACAGGGGAACATTCATGAGCAAGATCAAGCTCGTCATCACCGATGTCGACGGCACGCTCGTCACCACTGAGAAGTCATTGCGGCCGAGCGCCGTCGCCGCCGTGCGCAAGCTGCACGACGCCGGCATCGGCTTTACGATCTGCAGTAGCCGGCCGCCTTTCGGACTCACGACAATGCGCGATGCGCTGCAGATCACGCTGCCCTTCGGCGGCTACAACGGCGGCTCGATCGTCGAGCCGGATCTGACGGTCATCGAGCAGGTTTGCATTCCGCCCGACGTCGCGCGGAAAGCGGTCGATACGTTTCACGCAAACGGCGTCGGCACCTGGGTCTTTGTCGGCAACGAATGGGTGATCCTCGACCGCCAGGGCGACCATGTCGACCACGAGACCCATACGATCGACGTGGGGCCGACCGTCGTCGACCGTTACACCGACTATCATTTCAGTGCGGTCGGCAAGATTGTCGGCGCCAGCAATGACCATCCGCTGATCGCCAAGGTCGAGGGCATCATGAAGGAGGCGCTCGGCCATTCCGCCCATGCGGCGCGCAGCCAAGCCTATTACTGCGACGTGATCGCGCCCGGGATCGACAAGGGCCGCATCGTCGAAGTCCTGAGCAAGCGGCTCGGCATCGCGAAAGACGAGATCGCGGTGCTCGGCGATATGACCAATGATCTAGAGATGTTCACCGCCGCCGGGTTTCCGATCGCGATGGGCAACGCGCCCGATCACGTCAAGGCGGCGGCCAAGGGTATCGCACCCGGCACCAACGACGAAGATGGCTGGGCCGGGGCGATCGACCAATACATTCTCAGCTAGGCGCTTCTACTCGTCGAACGACGCCACGCACTGCTGATAGAGGCCTGGCTCGGTGATCGAGCCGCATTCCTGGCGGATGCGAGCTGCACGAAAGGCCGGGTTGGTGTGCAACAGCGTCTCGTAACGCTGGCTGTCAGCCACGTTCTGCCGTGCCGACCAGTTGAAGTCGCCAGGCTCCGCCTTCGGCTCGTCGGCGTAATAATCGACTTCGTCCGGCGGCGCCTGTGTCGGCGCCATCGCCTGCATCGGCGGCATTGGCTGGGGC
>DATMLO010000040.1:0-24488 GCA_035570495.1 Allostellaceae bacterium
GAAGCCGATGCGCACCGCGACCGCCGGGCTCGCGGTCATGCTGAGCATCGCGCCGATCGCGATCAGCGCCAAAAGCGCGCCCAGCGTCCAGCGGTCCACCGTCCACCACCAGCGCGCCACCGGGCTCTGATCGACCCGAGCAAATCTCATAGCAAATGCGCCCCGGGCAACGCGCCGACGAGGGCGCGGAAGGTATCGCCGCGCACCTCGAAATTGGGGAACTGGTCGTAGGACGCGCAGGCGGGCGACAGCAGTACGACCGCGTCGGGGACATGCTCGCCGCGCGCCCGCTCCGAAGCCGCCGCCAAGGCGGTCGCTAGATCGCCGCAGCGGGAATAGGAAGCTTTGCCCTCGAGCGTCGCCGCGAACTCCCCCGTCGCGTTCCCGATCAGGAACGCATGCCGCAAGCGCTTGAAGTACGGCGCCAGCGACGTGATCCCACCCGCCTTTGGAAGACCGCCGGCGATCCAGTAGATCGCTTCGTAGCACGCGAGCGCCTTTTCGGTGGCGTCGGCGTTGGTGGCCTTCGAATCATTGATATAGCGTACGCCGTCAATCGTATCTACCAGTTCTTGACGGTGAGCGAGGCCTGGAAAGGTGCGAATCCCGGCGATCACGGCTTCGGCCGACACCCCGGCGCGGCGAGCCACGGCATAGGCCGCTGCGGCGTTCTGCGCGTTGTGTGTTCCCGGCAGGCGCGGCGCCTCTTTCAGATCAAAGACGCGTGCCGGCGCGCCGTCGAGCGCGTCGACCAGCCAGCCCTCCTCGACATAAACCCCGCCTGCCGCTTCGCCTTGCACCGAAATCGGAAGCACCCGCGCCTTGCCGTCGCGGCGCAGCCCGGCCGCGATGTCGCGGCAGATCTCGTCATCGACACCGATCACCGCCGTCGCGTTCTCGCCCTGGCTGGCGAAGATGCGCTTCTTGGCGGCGACATAGCCCGCCATGTCGCCGTGCCGGTCGAGGTGATCGGGGGTGATGTTGAGCAGCACGGCGATGTCGAAGATGAGCGTGTCGATCAGCTCGAGCTGGAACGAGCTCATTTCCAGCACATAGCTCCCATCCGCGCCGAGCGGCTTCAAGCCCAGCGCCGGCGGCCCGAGATTGCCGCCGACCTCGACCGCCTTGCCCGCCGTCGCGAGGATGTGGCTGATCAGCGCCGTGGTCGTCGATTTGCCGTTGGTGCCGGTAATGCCGATAAAGCGCGCCTGGCGTTCGGCCCGCGCCAAAAGCTCGATGTCGCCGATGATCGGTACGCCAGCGGCGCGCGCCGCCAGCACTGCCGGATGCGGCTGCGGGAAGCTGTGCGGGATGCCGGGCGACAGCACGAGCGCGGCGACGCCGCGCCAATCGATCCGCATCAAATCGGCGAGCGGCAGTTGGGCTGCGATCCCCGACCGGGTCTTCTCGCTGTCGTCCCAGGCGAGCACTTCTGCCCCGCCGGCCAGCAGTGCCGCCGCCGCAGCCCGCCCGGACCGGGCGAGGCCGAGCACCGCGACCTTACGACCCTCAAATCCGGGCGCCACGATCATCGCGTCACCGCAATTTCAGCGTCGACAGCCCGACAAGGGCGAGGATCGCGGCAATGATCCAAAAGCGGATGACGATGGTCGGCTCTGACCAGCCTTTCTGCTCGAAATGATGGTGCAGTGGCGCCATGCGAAAGACACGCTTCCCGGTCAGCTTGAAGCTGGCCACCTGGACGATGACCGACACCGCCTCGAGTACGAACAGCCCGCCGACGATGGCCAGCACCAGCTCGTGCTTGGTGATGACGCTGATCGTACCCAGCGCGCCGCCCAATGACAGCGAACCGGTGTCGCCCATGAACACCATCGCCGGCGGTGCGTTGAACCACAAAAAGCCGAGCCCGGCCCCGATCATCGCGGCGCAGAAAACGCTCAGCTCGTCGGCATGCGGGATGTGGTAGAGCTGCAGATACGCGGCGAAAGTCGCGTTTCCCACCAGATACGCGATAAACGCGAAACAGCCTGCCGCGATCATCGTCGGCACGATCGCCAGCCCGTCGAGCCCGTCCGTCAGATTGACCGAATTCGATGCGCCGACGATCACCAGCACGCCGAACGGCACGTAGAACCAGCCGAGCGCCAGCAGCGCGTTCTTGAAGAACGGCACCGCGACATCGTTGGCGTAAGGCTGATGGATGAACCCCGCCAGCACGATGCACGCCGCCACCGCGATGACGATTTCGAGCAGCAGCTTGGTGCGGCCGGACACGCCGCGGTGCGAACGGCGGGTCAGCTTGCGGTAGTCGTCGAAAAACCCGATCAGCCCAAAGCACACTGTGACGATCAGGGCCAGCCAGACATAGGCGTTCGCCAGATCGGCCCACAACAGCGTCGAGATGGTCAGCGCCAGCAAGATCAGGAAGCCGCCCATCGTCGGCGTGCCCTTCTTGCTGATGATGTGGCTTTGCGGGCCGTCGTCGCGGATCGGTTGGCCCTCGCCCTGTTTGGCCTTGAGCCAGGCGATGATCGGCGGGCCGCAGATAAAGCTGATCAGCAGCGCGGTGACGACCGCCCCGCCCGAGCGGAAGGTGATGTAGCGAAACAGATTGAACGCATGGAAGTCGTCGGCAAGCGGATAGAGCAGCAGATAAAGCATGCGGTCGGTTTTCTTTAAGGTACAGCTGCGGCCGACGCCGCGCGAAAAGGTGAGGGGTAACGCATAGCCGTATCGCCGTGGCGCCACAACCCGTCATGCGCCGGCCTCATGTCGCCGTTCGCCGGACGGTTGCCGCGTCGATCGCCTCGGCGGCGACGACGGCATCGTCGAACGGCAGGGTTTCTCGGCCGATGATCTGTCCGGTCTCGTGTCCTTTGCCGGCGATCACCAAGACGTCGCCAGGCTTCAGCGCCGCGACAGCGGCGAAAATCGCCTTGCGGCGGTCGCCGATTTCGCTCGCGCCGGGCGCCGCGTCTAGGATCGCGCGGCGAATCGCGGCGGCGTCCTCGCTGCGTGGATTATCGTCGGTGACGTAGACAAGGTCGGCATGCGCCGTCGTCGCGCGGCCCATCAGCGGGCGCTTGCCGCGATCGCGGTCGCCACCCGCGCCGAATACCACCGCCAGCCGCCCGGTCACGTGCGGCCGCGCCGCGGCGAGCACCGTCTCCAGCGCATCGGGCGTATGGGCATAATCGACAAAGATCGCGGCGCTATTCACCTCGCCGACGAGCTGCATGCGGCCCGGCACCGGAGTCAGCGCATCGAGCGCCGCGACCGCTTTGGCGACATCGCTGCCGGTGGCGATCGCGAGGCCGAGCGCCGCCAGCACGTTCATCGCCTGGAATTCGCCGATCAGCTTTAGCTCGACGCGCTGCAGCATGCCGAAGAGGCTGATGCTGATCCGCTGCCCGTCGGGCTGCGTCTCCCGGTTGACCAGCCGCATCTCGGCGTCGGCGGCGTTGCCGTAGCCGATCACCTTCCCGCCGCGCGCGGTCATCAGCCCGGCAAAATGCGGATATTCCGGGCTGTCGGCATTGAGCACCGCGGTCCCGCCGGGCGCCAGGAGATCGGTGAACAGGCGCGCTTTGGCGGCGCGATAGGTCGCCATGTCGCCGTGATAGTCGAGATGGTCGCGGGTCAGGTTGGTAAAGGCCGCGGCAGCGAAACTGATGCCGTCGAGCCGGTATTGCGCGAGCCCGTGGCTCGATGCCTCGATTGCCGCGCAGTCGATGCCGCGTTCGGTGAGCTCGCTCAAGGTCTGGTGCAGCGCGACGGGATCGGGTGTGGTCAGTGCGCCGGGATGGCGATCGGCGCCGGCAATCCAGCCAAGCGTGCCGAGGCTCGCCGATTTACGGCCCAGCGCCTGCCAGATCTCGCGTGTGAAATGCGCGACCGAAGTCTTGCCGTTGGTGCCGGTGACCCCTGCGATGGTCGCCGGCCGCCGCGGGTAGAAGCGCGAGGCCAGCAGCGCCAGCCGGCGTTGCGGATTGGGGTCGGTGATGATCCTGACCCGCTGCCGCGCCGCGTCGTCGAGCGTCAGCGCGGCCGCGTCGTCGGTGAGGATCGCGACCGCGCCTTTCGCCACCGCCTCGCCGGCGAAGCGCCGGCCGTCGGTCGCGACCCCTCTCAGCGCCGCGAACAGATAACCCGGCTTGACCTGGCGTGAATCGGCAGTGAGTCCGGCGATGTCCGGATTTGTGAGCGGCGCGACCCCGTGCAGGTGATCAGGCTGTGCCGTGGGGGCGGCGTCGAGATCAACCAGCTCAGTGATATTCAAGCTTCTTGCCTACGAGGCTCTCGATCTGCAGGGCGTTTTTAATCTCCGGCGCATTCTCGTCTTGCGGCGCCACGCCAAGCAACGGCGCGATGCGCTCGATGATGCGGCTGGTCGCCGGAACGACGGTCCAGCCGGCGGTCGCGTAGCCGTGGCTTTCCTTGTTGCCGTGCGGCTCGTCGACGAGGGTGAAGATCGCATACTGCGGATTGTTGATCGGGAACGCTCCCATAAACGACGACACGAGCTTTTTCTCCTCATAATGCCCGTGCTCGTTCTTTTCCGCGGTTCCGGTTTTGCCGCCGACCACATAGCCCTGCGCCTCGGCCTGCTTGGCGGTGCCGTCTTCGACCACCAGCCGGAACAGCTTGCGCATCTGCTCCGAGGTCTTGGGCGAAATCACGCGCACCCCCGGCACCTGCTCCCCCTCGGGTACCTTGAGCATCGTCGGCGGCCGCAGGATGCCGCCGTTTACCATCGCCGCAGTCGCCGTGATCATGTGCAGCGGCGTCACCGCGATGCCGTGGCCAAAGGCGATCGTCATGACATTGATCGGCCGCCAGACCGACGGGAAGTGCGGCCTGCCGACCTCTTCCGGCGAAAACTGGATCGTCGGCACCGGACTTAGCAGGCCGAGCCTGGAGAGAAACGTTCTCTGCCGCTCGCCGCCGGCAGCCATCGCCATGCGCGCGGAGCCGATGTTCGACGAATAGGCGAAGATTTCCGGCACGCTCAGCCAGCTGTGTTTGCCGTGATAGTCCGAGATCGTGAAGCGATCGACCTGGATGTCGTTGCGCGCGTCATAGACCGAACTCATCGTCGAAACACCGCTGTCGAGCGCCATCGCGGTGTTGAAGATCTTGAACACCGAGCCGAGCTCGTACTCGCCCGAGGTGATCTTGTTGAAGATCCGGGCCTTATCGTCGTCGGTCTCGCGTTTCGGGTTGGTCGTGGGCGGGTGGTTCGGGTCGAAATCTGGCAGCGAGGCCATCGCCACGATCTCGCCGGTGTTGACGTTCATGATGATGCCGGCGGCGCCTCTGGCCCCGAACTGATCGACGACGTGCTGCAATTCGTCCTTAAGGACGAATTGCACGCGAGCATCAATCGACAGGGCGACCGGCTCGGTCGCGCCGCGGATCGTTTTGTTGAGCCCGCGCTCGATCCCGGCCTCGCCGATATTGTCGATGTTGCAATAGCCGACCGTGTGCGCCACCAGGTCGCCCAGCGGGTAGATGCGCCGCTCGGCCGCGCTGAACTCGATGCCGGGAATACCGAGATTGTTGACCGCGAACTCCTGATCCGGGGTCAGCGAGCGCTTCAGATAGGTAAAGCTGCGGCCCGAGGCGAGCTTCCCGCGGATCTCGCCCAGTGAGAGGTTAGGCATCGCCTTGGCGATCCGCTGCGCCGCCTCATCGGGGTTCTCGCCCGATTGCAGCATTTCCTTCGAATCGACATAGAGCGCCGGGCTGTCGAGATTGGTCGCGAGCAGCGTGCCGTTGCGGTCGACGATGTCGGCGCGCAGCGGCGGGGGCGGCGCGACAAGCCGCGCGCGTGCCGCGTGCGGGTCGAGGCGATCGCCGCCAAGCTCGACGACATCGACCATCCGGCCGACCACGACGAGAAAGATCAGCGCGAAGCAGGACAGCGCGAGCAGCAGCCGCGTCCGCGTCGATTCGAGCAGCTGCGCGACCACCGGATCGGCGACCACCGGCGCGCAGGGCGGCGGCTTGAAATGCCGTGGCCGGCACGGATTGTCGTCGAGGCGCTGGGCCGACAGCATCAGCGGCTCCCGGTCACTTGCGCGAAAATGCCGTCAAGCGAGGCTGGCGGCGCGGCCGGCGCGGGTTGCTGCGGACGCGGCGGCGCAACGGCAACGGCAGGGGGGGCGGCAGGTGCCGGGGCTGGCATCGTCGCGGCATGCGCGGTGGAGATCAGCGACAGCGGCTGAGCCGGTGCGCTGGCGGCGGTTGGCGGCGCCGCGGAAGCGATAGTCGTGGCCGGTGCTGCAGCTGGCGCGGGCGGCGGGGCCGCGGCCATCGGCGGCGCGACATCTTCGAGCGGCGTCGCCGGACGCATCGGAATGCCGTCGAGGCCGGACACCATCTGCCTTGGCGACATCGGCTCGAGGTGGACATAGCGGTTATTGAGGTCGGCGAGCAGCTCCGGCTGGGTGAGGAAAGTCCAGTCAGCGGCCAGGTCGTGGATCTTCTTCTGGTCCTCGATGGTCTTCTTGCGCACCTGCGTCAGCTGGTCGTCGAGGCTCTGCACATTCTGTTTGACGAGGAAATTGGTCATCCCCGCCGCGACGACGAGGGCAAACCAGAAGGCGCCGCCGAGCCGGCTCATCGTCCGGCCTCCGCGCCAAGGGAGTTAAATGCCGGGGCTGCGGTGCGCTCCGCGAAGCGCAGCCGCGCCGAGCGGGCACGCGGGTTGCGGGCGATCTCCTCGGCGCTCGGCCGCACCGGCCGGCGCTGCTGCACCGCAAAGCTCGGCGACGGCGTGCCCGGTCGCGGCGGTAGATGCCGCGAGCCGCGCGCGGTCTCGCTGCGTTGGCGCAGGAACGACTTGACCCGCACGTCCTCGAGCGAGTGGAACGACACGACCGCGAGCCGCCCGCCCGGCATCAGCAGCCGCTCCGCGGCGGCGAGGCCGCGGTCGAGCTCGCCGAGCTCGTCATTGACCGCGATGCGCAGCGCCTGAAACGTCCGCGTCGCCGGGTCGAGCCCGGGTTCGCGCTTCGGAATAGCGGCGCGGACGACATCCGCCAGCTCGCTTGTCGTCGCAAGCGGCTGGCGCCGCTGCGTGGCGGCGACTGCCCGCGCGATGCGCCGCGCGAAACGTTCTTCGCCCAGCGCTTGGATCAGCGCGGAAAGCTCGCGCTCCGACAGCCGCGCGATAAGGTCGGCGGCGGTCTCGCCGCCGCGGCTCATCCGCATGTCGAGCGGCCCGTCCTGGCGAAACGAAAACCCGCGCTCGCCTTCGTCCAGCTGCATCGACGACACGCCGAGGTCAAACGCGATGCCGGCGATCGGCCCCGGCGAGAACGGTCCGATCAGTCGCTCCATATCGCCAAACGGCCCGGCGATCAGCGTCAGCCGGCCGCCGTGCTTCTCGGCGAGCGCGCGTCCGCGCGCGACGGCATCGGGGTCGCGATCGATGCCGAAGACCCGGCAACGCGCGGCGCCGAGGATCGCCTCGCTGTAGCCGCCGGCGCCAAAGGTGGCGTCGACATAGACCGCGTCGTCGCGCGGCGACAGCGCGGCCAGCACCGCATCGACAAGCACGGGAATATGCTGTGGCACAGGGGACATGGCGGTCATGGCGGGTTAGCGGGAGTTGCCGGAGGGCGGCAGCGTCATGCCGCTGCGGCGCGAGCGCTCGCGCGCCTCGGCGCGGTGCCGGGTAAAGCGCCCCGGCTCCCACAGCTGGAACATCGTGCCGAGCCCGACAAACGCCACCTCTTCGCCGATATGAGCGTGGTCTTTCAACTCGTCGGGCAGGACGATTCGCCCTTCCGCGTCCATCAGCAAGGAACGCGACTCGGCGAATACCAAGGAAAGATCGTCTCTTCTGTCCGAATATTGATCGAGGGTGCTCAGACCCTCCATCATTTCGGCCAGGTGATCGCTGCCCGTGCCGTCGAGTGCTTCATATTTGAAGGAAGGGATCAGCACCACCTGATTGGGGTGGCGATGCGCCTGAAGCGCGGAGCGAAAGGTCGCCGGCACAGAAACACGCCCCTTGCGGTCGACCTTGTTCACGAAAGTGGACAGAAACAGTTCCACTCACTTCCCCCAACGCTCACCCAAGTCCGTCCGGCAAGGGGTTGGCCCGGTTGCATCGATGAGTTCCCCCCAACACCGATGCTCGTCTTGGGTATCATTGGGATAGCATGGGATATAATGGGCCGTCAAGTCGATATTCTAGTAAAAGCAATGCTTGTGGATCGATTCAAAATGTTCGATGGAAAATCACGAGTCGGACACATCATGTAGTCTAGAGCGCTACTGAATGAATTCTTGTTCTCAATTTGTTCACCTAAGGTTGAACGCCTGCCGCGGCGCGTTCCGGCGGTCGCCGTTGGGAAAATTTGGGATTGAGCGGCATCAGCCGGGGCTAAACCGCTTCTCGCCTTGGCCGCTGGGCCGTTAGCCCGCGGACTTGATCCGCGCGGGTTGACCCGGCCACCCACGTCTTCACGGTGCCGGTCTCACACGAAGACGCAGACCCGCGGGTCAAGCCCGCGGGAAGGGGAATATAAAAAACTAAGGCCAGACGGTCTGTAAGCCGGGTTCTGTCCCACCCGAAGATGGGGATGGCCATTCATCTGGGACGTCCGTTGCCGAACGCCTCGCGCGACCGACCCGAGCGGCGGCTCGAAAGCACGCCCGGCACGGTTTTAAGGCCGTGCCTGCCGCTCCTACTTGGTCTTGCTCCCGGTGGGGTTTTCCCTGCCGTCCCTATCGCTAGCGACGCGGTGCGCTCTTACCGCACCATTTCACCCTTGCCGCCCATGGAAACCCGTGAGGTTGGCGGTGTGTTTTCTGTGGCACTGTCCCTGGGGTCGCCCCCGCCGGCCGTTAACCGGCACCGTGCTTTCCGTGGAGCCCGGACTTTCCTCCCCTTCGTTGCCGAAAGAGCGGCCATCCGACCGTCTGGCAATGGGATGATATGGGCCGATCGCCCGAAGTGTCAAAACGGCGGCGATCTGCACCTCTTGAAATCGGAACGTTACATGAACATGTAGGCTCGCAACAAGACATGTGATCGACATGCTTTGCGGGTTGGCAGACATCAAGACAAGGGCGACAGGCTGGGTCCGTCGCCTGCTGCGTGCCGCGCGCCGCCTCGCGTCACGACACGCCCGGCTCATACCGCCCGCCGATAAACGGCCGGCTGATCCCGTGCTTCGGCAATTCCCACACCCCGGCGCCGCCGGGGTTGAGGTCGGCGCTGATATTGGCGTCGATCAGATACGGCTTGCCGCTGGCGATCGCCGCCTTGACCGCGTCGCCGAGATCGCCGGCGCGGTCGATCCGCACCCCCTCGACCCCGCACGAGCGCGCGAGCGCGGCGAAATCCGGGTTATAGGGCTCGCCGGTCTCGGGATGGTGGAAATCGGTCGCGAGCACCCGTCCGTCGAGATAGCCGCGCTGCAGCCCGCGGATCGACGCGTAGGAGTAGTTGTTCCACACCACCCACACCGCCGGAATACCGTATTCGACCGCGGTGCCGAGCACATTGGCGTGCATGAAGAACGCGCCGTCGCCGCACACCGAGACGCAGGGCCGGTCGGGCGCGGCGAGCTTGGCGCCGAGCACGCCCGCGACGCCAAACCCCATCGGCCCGAACCCCATACAGCCGATCAGCGAGTCCGGCCGCTTTGGCGTACAAAACTGCAAGAGCCAGTTGTGGTGGACGCCGATATCGCTGACGAGGATCGCGTCCTCCGGCAGAGCCTTGTCGATCTCGTGCGCCGCGCGCTGCGGGTTGATCGGCGTCGCGTCGTCGGTGTAGCCGGGCGCCGTCGCAGCGTCCCATTCCTTGCGCCAACCGGCGATCTTGCCGAGCCAAGCCTCGCGCGCCGGATTCGTCTGCGGCGCCTTCCGCATCTCGATCTCGGCCAGCAACTGGCGCAGGAAGGTTCGTACATCGGCCATCAGCCCGAGCGCGACCGGGTAGTTGCGGCCGATCTCGTCGGGGTCGATATCGATATGGATCAGCTTGGTCGGCGGGATCGTGAACGAGTAGCCCTGGATCCACGACGACGAGGTGCGGTCGTCAAACCGCACGCCGAGCGCCAGCAGCACATCGGCCTCGCGCATCGCGCCGTTCGCCTGGTACAGGCCGCCGCGCGAGACCAGCCCGAGCGACAACGGGTGCTGCGTGTCGATCGCGCCCAATCCGCTCGCCGACGCCCCGACCGGGATGTTGAGCCGCTCCGCGAGGCGCAGCAAATCCGCCGCCGCGCCGCCATAGCGCACACCCTGGCCGACAAGGATCGCCGGCCGCTTCGCGTTGATCAGCATCTCGGCCGCTTTGGCAACGCCCTCCGGGTCGGCGCCACAGCGCGACGAGATGTTGGCGCTCCACTCACGCGGGTCGGGCACTTCGGGTGCTGCGTCCTCCTTGAAGATGTCGAACGGCACGTCGAGCACCACCGGTCCCGGGCGGCCGGTGACCATGGTCTTCCACGCCTGGCGCACCATCAGCGGCACCTGCTCGCCGCGCGTTGGCTGGAACACGCGCTTGCACATCGGCCGCACGGTCGAGGGAAAATCGGCCTGGTATTGCCGGTAGAGCTCCTGAAACGCGCCGCGCCCGAATTGCGAGGTCGGAATGTTGCCGGTGACCGCGAGGAACGGCACCGAGTCGAGATAGGCGTTGGCAAGCGCGATCGGCAAATTGACCGAACCCGGCCCGCAGCTGGTGAAGGTCGCGGTCGGCTGACCGGACACCCGGTAATAGACGTCGGCCATAAACCCCGACACGGTCTCGTGCCGCGACGAGATCGTCTTGATCTCGTCCGCCCGCTCATAAAGCGCGTCGATCAGACCGATATTGCCGTGGCCGCACAGCCCGAACGCATAGGGCACCTTCTCACGGATCAGGTAATCGACGATGACCTGTCCGCCATTCAGCATCTGGTTGCCGCGCGCCATGCTCTGCCTCCGCTGCTCTCAGCCGGCCGCGCTGCGCTGGACGAGCGCCACAAAACGGCGCACCGCGGCCGAAATTTCGTCCCGTCGGTAGGCCAGGTTGAGGGGCGCGGTCAACTCTGTGCGCGGGTCGATCGGCCGATAGACGACCCCCTCGGCTTCGAGCCGGCTCATCGACGCCGGCACGACGGTGACCCCGAGACCGGCGGCGACGAGGCTCAAGGTCGACAGCATGCGTGGCGCCTCCTGGCCGATTTTCGGACTGAACCCGGCGCGGTCGCAGGCCGCGATGATCGCGTCGTGCAGCCCCGGCCCGACCGGCCGCCGGTAGAGGATGAAGGTCTCGCCGGCGAGCGCCGCCAGCGGCAGCGTGTCGCTCGCGGTCAGCGCATGCCCGCTTGGCAGCGCGGCGACCATCGGCTCGTCGAACAGCGGCCGCACGAACAAATCCGTACTCTCGCCGACCGGCGAGCGGACAAAGGCGGCGTCTATTTGCTTGGACCGCAGTGCCGCGACCAGCTCGGTCGTGCCGCTTTCCTCGAGCGCCAGCGCGACCAGCGGGTGCGCCTCGCGAAACGCGCGGATCGCGCGCGGCACAAACGGATGGAACGAGGCCGAGCTGGTAAAGCCGATGCCGATCCGCCCCGCCTCGCCCTGCGCGGCGCGCTTGGTGGCGGCGACCGCCTCTTGGGTGCGTGCGAGGATCGCCCGGGCCTCGTCATACAGCGCCCGCCCCGCCGGGGTCAGCTCGACGCCGCGCGGCTTCCTGCGGAACAGCTGCGCGTCGAGCTCGCGCTCCAACGCCTGGATCTGCTGCGACAGCGGCGGCTGCTGAATGCCGAGCCGCTCCGCCGCGCGGGTGACGTGGCCCTCCTCGGCGACCGCGACAAAATAGCGGAGATGGCGCAATTCCATATGTAAAACATATCAGAAAATCGTATTCCATATATTAGACATGAGGATCGCCACGCATCAACATGTTCATCCCGGCGAAGGCCGGGACCCATGCTTCGGCCGTTCGAGCAGCGGGAAGATAGGCCCCGGCCTCCGCCGGGGTGGTGCTCTCTTTGCGGAAGAGGTACGGCATGGCCAGCGAAGCCAAATTCCTGATGGCGCAATTCCTCCAATGGATTGACGCTCGGCCGCGCGGCGTTGCAGAGGTACGGGCCGCGTGGAGCAGCACTTGCCCCTTGAATTGCGCCTGGGAAGATGCGCTGGCCGACAATATGGTGGCGCTCAGCCGTGACGGCCGGGTCGTTCTGACCGCGGCCGGCCGCGCCCGCCTGGAGTGCGCCGCATGACCGATTCCGCCCATGATGAGCTGATCCGCGACCAGTTCACCCGGCAGTCGCAGGTGTTCAACGCCGCGGCGCCGATCGCCAACGAGGATCAGCTGAAGCTGATCGTCGATGCCGCCAGCCCCGGCCGCGACGATACGGTGCTCGATGTCGCCTGCGGCGGCGGTCTCGTCGCGCGCGCCTTCGCGCCGCATGTCCGGCATGCGACCGGGATCGACGTGACCCCGGCGATGCTCGACACCGCGCGCCAGGCCGCGGCCGAGAAAGCGCTGACCAACGTCACCTGGGATCAGGGCGACGTCACCACGCTGCCCTATGCCGACGGCGCCTTTACGATCGTCGCGACGCGCTTTTCGTTTCACCACTTCCTCGACCCACTCGCGGTCTTGAAGGAGATGGTGCGGGTCTGCGCGCCGGGCGGCCGCATTGTCGTCGCCGATAGCTGCCCGTCGGAAGACAAGGCAAAGGCCGCGGCCTTCAACCGGCTCGAATTACTGCGCGATCCGTCGCATACGCGGGCCTTGCCGCTCTCCGAGATGCAAGACCTGTTCGCCGCCGCGGGACTCGGCGAGCCGAGCGTTCGCTTCAGCGAAACCCGCGATATCGTCAGCAACCTGCTGGCGCGCTCCTATCCCGATCCCGGCGACGACAAGAAGATCATCGCGATGTTCCGCGCCTCGGCCGGCGACGACAGTCTCGGCATCCCCATCCGCCTCGACGACGAAGCAATTCATTACGCCTACCCGGTCGCCATCGTCGCCGCCACGCGGCCTTGATCGTGCGGCGCGGAACGCTATCGTAGCCGCCAACCCTCAGCACCCTGGAGAGCGCCCGTGAGCGTCACCGGTAACGACACCCTGAAGACCCGCCGTACCCTCAATGTCGACGGCAAGTCGTATGATTATTTCGACATTGGCGTCGCGGCGCAGGCGGCGGGGCTCGGCGACGTGTCGCGCCTGCCGTTTTCGCTGAAGGTGCTGCTCGAAAACCTGGTGCGGCTGGAAAATGGCCGCACCGTCACGGTCGACGACATCAAGGCGCTCGGCGCCTGGCTGGAAAACAAGAGTTCCGACCGTGAGATTGCATTCCGCCCGGCGCGCGTGCTCATGCAGGATTTGACCGGCGTGCCGGCGGTCGTCGACCTCGCGGCGATGCGTCAGGCGATGGTCGATCTCGGCGGCGATCCCAAGAAGATCAACCCGCTGTCGCCGGTCGATCTCGTGATCGACCATTCGGTGCAGATCGACAATTTCGCCACCGCCAAGGCCTTCGACGAGAACGTCAAGATCGAGTTCGAGCGCAATGGCGAGCGCTACCGCTTCCTCAGCTGGGGTCAGCAGGCGTTCGAGAATTTCCGTCTCGTCCCGCCGGGCACCGGCATCTGCCATCAGGTGAACCTCGAATATTTGTCGCAGGTCGTGTGGACCACGCCCGAGGGCGGCAAGATTATCGCCTACCCGGATACGCTTGTCGGCACCGACAGCCATACGACGATGGTCAACGGCCTCAGCGTGCTGGGCTGGGGCGTCGGCGGTATCGAGGCCGAGGCGGCGATGCTCGGTCAGCCGATCTCGATGCTGATCCCTGAGGTCGTTGGCATGAAGCTGACCGGCAAGCTGCGAGAGGGCGCGACCGCGACCGACCTAGTGCTGACGGTGACGCAGATGCTGCGCCGGCGCGGCGTGGTCGGCCGGTTTGTCGAATTTTACGGGCCTGGTATCGCCGAGCTGGCGCTCGCCGACCGCGCGACGATCGGCAACATGGCCCCCGAATACGGCGCGACCTGCGGCTTCTTCCCGGTCGACGCCGAAACGATCCGCTATCTGACGCTCAGCGCGCGTGACCCGGCGCAGGTCAAGCTGGTCGAGGCCTACGCCAAGGCACAGGGCCTGTGGCACGACAAGTCGAGCCCCGAGCCGGTCTTCACCGATACGCTGGAGCTCGACCTCGCGACCGTCGAGCCGTCGCTTGCCGGGCCACGCCGCCCGCAAGACCGCATCGCGCTCGGGGACACCGGCAAATCTTTTGATACCGAGCTGCCGCGCCTCGCGCCCGGCGTTTTGGCCGCCCGCTCGCAGAAGGTCGAGGGCGCCGATTACCAGCTGCATGACGGCGATGTGGTGATCGCCGCGATTACCTCCTGCACCAACACCTCGAACCCGAGCGTCATGCTTGCCGCCGGTCTTGTCGCCAAGAAGGCGGCCGAGAAGGGTCTCAAGGCAAAGCCCTGGGTCAAGACCAGCCTCGCGCCGGGCAGCCAGGTGGTCAGCGACTATTACGCCGCCGCCGGCTTGCAGGAATATCTCGACAAGGTCGGCTTCAACCTCGTCGGCTATGGCTGCACGACGTGTATCGGCAATTCCGGGCCCTTGCCCGAACCGATCGCCGAGTCGATCGAGGACGGCGACCTCGCGGTCGCCGCGGTGCTCTCCGGCAACCGCAATTTCGAGGGCCGTATCCACGCGCTGGTGCGGGCAAACTACCTCGCCTCGCCGCCGCTCGTGGTCGCCTATGCGCTGGCCGGCACGATGCGCATCAACCTCGCGACCGACCCGCTCGGCACCGGCAGCGACGGCAAGCCTGTCTATCTCAAGGACATCTGGCCGACCAACCAGGAGGTCGCCGACACGGTGCGCAGCGCGGTGAAGCGCGACAGCTTCAAGAGCCGCTACGGCAATGTCTTCGAAGGCCCGCCGCAATGGCGCGCCGTCACCGCCCCAGCCGGCATGACCTATGATTTCGAAGACCGCTCGACTTATCTGGCGCTGCCGCCGTATTTCGAGAACATGCCGAAAGAGCCGGGGGCGCTCGCCGACGTGATCGGCGCTCGCGAGTTGGCGATTTTCGGCGACAGCATCACCACCGACCACATCTCGCCCGCCGGCAGCATCAAGGTCGAGAGCCCCGGCGGCGAATATCTCATCAGCTATCAGGTGCGGCCGACCGACTTCAACACCTACGGCGCCCGCCGCGGCAACCACAACATGATGATGCGCGGCACCTTCGCCAACATTCGCATCAAGAACGAGATGGTGCCGGGGGTCGAGGGCGGCATGACCAAGCTGCAACCCGACGGCACGGTGATGGCGATCTACGACGCGGCGATGGAATACAAGAAGCGCGGCGTGCCGCTCGTCATCTTCGGCGGCAAGGAATACGGCACCGGCTCGTCGCGCGACTGGGCGGCCAAGGGTACGCTGCTGCTGGGCGTCAAAGCCGTGATCGTCGAGAGTTTCGAGCGCATCCACCGCTCGAACCTGGTCGGCATGGGTGTTCTGCCGCTCACCTTTAAGGACGGCACAACGCGCCAGACATTGAAGCTTGACGGCACCGAATTGCTCGACGTCACCGGCGTCAAGGACGGCATCAAGCCGCGCATGGACGTGACCCTCACCATCCACCGCGCCGACGGCAAGACCGAGACCGTCCCGCTGACCTGCCGCATCGACACGCTCGACGAGGTCGAATACTTCCGCCACGGCGGCATCCTACAATACGTGCTGCGCGGGTTGCTCAAGGCGGCGTAGCCCCCATTTTCCCTCTCCGCCCATTGGGGGAGAGGGTGGGGCCCAGCGCGCAGCGCTGGGAGGGTGAGGTGGGCGTGCTCCGACGCCGCTGGAATCCCCCGCCTCACCCCGGCCCTCTCCACCCCCGGGGGTGGAGAGGGAGGATGATGTGACCAGCGTCCGCAGCAGCCCATATCCCACGATCCCGGCGACAATCAGCGCGCCGCCCATTGCGCGTTCGGCCGTCATCTTCTCGCCGAGCAAGGTCACGCCGACGGTCACCACCGTCACCAGCTCCATATTGGCGATGATCGCGTAGCTCGATGGCCCAAGCCGGGGCACGCTGTACGAAAAGAGGGTGATGGTCAGCGCCCCGGGGCCGAGCGCGGCCAGCACCATCAGCGCCCAGGTATCGGCGTTGGCCGGCACGTCGAGCCCGCCGACCGCGCAGGCCGCGGCAAACGCCAGCGCCATCCCGGAATAAAGGCAGAGCGCGCCGGTGAGCGGCTTCTGCCCGCGTAGCAGCACCGAATTGGCCGCGAGGTAGAAGACATAGATCAACGGCGACGGGATCGCCCAGAGCAGCCCACGCAGGTCGATCGAGCCGCCGCGCAGCCCCGGCACCGTGATCAGCGCGGCGCCCAACAGGATGATCGCGACGCACAGCACCGCCTTGGCGCGGATCGTCCGCCCGAACAACAGCCGGTCAAGCAGCAGCGTCAGCCCCGGATAGGTGTAGAACAACAAATCGGCGAGGCCGGTATCGATAAACCGGATGCTTTCCCAGAAGCAGATCGTCTGGCCAACCCCGAGCGTCGCGCCGACCAGCGCGATCTTCCACGCGCCACCGCGCCACGCCCGGATCAGGTCGAGCCGGGTCGCCATCGCCGCGATCAGCAGCACGGGCAGCGCGATCGTGTAGCGCCAGAACAGCATCGACGGCGCGTCGAGCCCGTCGGCATAAAGGTGGCGCGCCATGATCGGCATGAACCCGACCATCACGCTGCCGGTTACGGCCGCTATCACCGCGGGCCATGATCGCGCCGAATTCACGGTGCCGCCGCAGCGGAACCCCTTACTCGGCCGGCCGCTCGTAGCAGACACGGCCGTCGCGCAGCGTCATCTGCGCGAGCAGCCGGCGCTTCGCGGTGATGGTCTCGCCATCGCTGTCGGTCAGCGGGAAATTGCCATCGCGCAGCTCGAACACCGCGATGTCGGCGTTGGCGCCCGGCTTCAGCGTGCCGACCGTGCCCTCGTAGCCGAGGATCTTCGCGGGCCGCGCCGTCGAGCGCAGGATGATGTCGTCGAGCGACATGCCGAAATGCAGCAGCTTCGACATCGTCGTCGGCATGTCCCACACCGGCCCGCGCGTCGCGCTGGTTGTCGTGAGGTCGGTCGAGATCGTGTCGGGCAGGAAGCCCTGGTCGAGCGCTTTCTCGATCATGCGGAAGTTGAAGTGGTTCCGGCCATGCGCGCAGTCGAAGATGATGCCGTGGCGCTGCGCCTCGACCACCTCCTTGAGCACGAACTGCTTCTCCTGGCCCATGATGCCGTTGGCGCGGCCGTGATAGCAGTGGGTGACGATATCGCCCGGCTTCATCGGCTCGATCAGATCGGGCAGCGGAATCGGCGAATCCGTGATGTGCATCATCATCGGCACACCGCCTGCCATGTCGGCGGTCTTGCGCGCGAGCTTGACCGGCTCGTTCGAGTATTCCCAAACCAGCCCCGGCCCGAAGCGCAGCTTGACGCCGATCGCCAGATCGGGGTTCTCGCTGATCGTGCGGGCACAGCCTTCCGGGTCGGCATAGGGAAAATGATGTAATTCGCCGGTGCCGCGCGCGCCGCCGATGATGCCGATCGCCGACAGGTTCACGAAGGCTCGCACCCGCGTGTGGACATGATGGTCGAGCATGTTGCGCAATCCGGCAAACCCGGCCGAGCCGGTGCTGCCTGCGTCGCACAGCGTCGTGACGCCGCTGGCGCGGCAGAACCCGTCGGTGTGGTGGCCCATGTCGTGCGCGTTGACAAAGACATGGGCGTGAATGTCGACCAGGCCCGGGGTCACGTAATGGCCCTTGGCGCTGATCGTCCGCCGTGCCTCGTTTTGCGGCAGGTTGGGGCCGACGGCGACGATCTTGCCGCCGGCGATGCCGACATCCATGCGCCCTTTGAGCCCGGCGCCCGGGTCGAGCACCTCGCCGTCGGTCAGCAGCAGATCGTAGAGCATCGCCGGTCCCTCCCATCGCATCTGTCGCCGCGAGCGTAACGAAAGCAAAAATGAATGTCATTCCGGGCGGCCGATGGCGAAAGCTTGCAAGGCTGCCTCGCGTCGAGCGTCGATTGTCCGTGTCGGATGATCGCCCTACTCTCCGCGCCCCTGCCCAAAAGGCAGGCATGGGAGGGAGCGCGTGGACCAGACCGTCGCAGAGCGGCCGGCCGTCATCGTGCCGCATCGCACGGTGGTGTTTATCGCTGCCCTCATCGCGACCTTCATCCCGGCGGTCGAATCCAGCATCGTCGCCACCGCGATGCCGACGATCGTCGGCAACCTGAATGGTTTCAGCCTGATCAGCTGGGTCTTTGCGGTACCGCTGCTGACCATGGCGGTGACGATCCCGCTTTATGGCCGGCTCGCCGATATTTACGGCCGCAAGCGTGTATTCTTCTTCGGTACCGGTGTCTTTCTCATCGGCACGACGCTGTGCGGCTTTGCCCGGTCGATCGAGGTGCTGATCTGCTTCCGGGCGATCCAGGGGCTCGGCTCCGGGGCGATTCAGCCGATCGCGATGACCATCGTCGGCGATATCTACACGCCGGCGGAGCGCGCGCGCGTTCAGGGCTGGAGCTCGGCGGTGTTCGGCCTCGCGGCGGTGGTCGGGCCGGCGCTTGGCGCGTTTCTGGTGCAGCATGTCCAATGGTCGGTGGTGTTCTGGGTCAATTTGCCCATCGGCGTGCTGGCGATCACGATGTTCGCGGTGTTCCTACCCGAGCGGATCGAGCGGCGCGCGCATCGGATCGATTATCTGGGTGGTATCCTTCTGGTGCTTGGAATCGGCTCGCTGATGTTGGCGCTGGTGCAGGCGCGCACGCTCGATGTTGCCGGGCTCGACTCGCTGATCGGGCTCGGCGTCGTCTCGCTCGGTGTTCTGTACTGGCACGAGCGGCGAATACCCGAGCCGATGCTGCCGCTCGAATTATGGCGCCGGCGCGTCGTGGCGCTGTGCAATTTCGCCGGGTTTGGCGGGTCGGCGGCATCGATGGCGGTGTCGGCGCTGCTGCCGATCTATGTCCAGGGCGTCATGGGCAAGAGCCCGGCGATCGCCGGGCTGGTGATCAGCGCCCAATCGGTCAGTTGGATGTTCGCCGCGTTCGTCGCCGGCCGGCTGATGATCCGCACCTCCTATCGGCTCACCGCGGCGAGCGGCGCCGCGACGCTGGTCGCCGGCGTGGCGATGCTGGCGATGCTCGGACCGGAAAGTCATTGGTTATGGCCCGCCACGGCCGGGTTCGTGATGGGCATTGGCATGGGCTTTTGCAACACGACCTATCTGGTGGCGATCCAAGCGACCGTCGGGTTTCACGAGCGCGGCATCGGCACCAGCTCGCAGATGTTCATGCGGATGCTCGGCATGTCGGTGGGTGCGGCGTCGTTTGGCGCGATCATCAATTATGGCGTCGACCGGCTGCTGCCGGGGCAGGGCGGGCTGGTCAATCGGATGCTCGAGCCGGCAATGCGCGAAAGCCTCGGCGCCGACGCGCTCACCAAGCTTGCCGATGCTGTGGGGATCGCCGCGCACAACGCGTTTCTCTTGGCCTTCGTGATCGCCGCGATGACGTTGCTGGCGACCCTGCTGCTGCCGGCGCGGCTCAGCCCCGTCCGCACACTGCTGAAACGCGAGCAGCCGGCCGAATAGCCGCTTCTAGGCGCCCGACAGCGCCGCCTTGTAAGCTCTCACCGCCGCCTGCCATCCCATCTTCAGCGCATCGGCCGTAAGTTCGTGCCCGATGGAGGCTTCCGCCAGGCTCGGCATCGCCGCGACCAGCGCCGGTAGGTTGTCGAGATTGAGGTCGTGCCCGGCATTGACGACAAGCCCGCTCTCAGCCGCGCGTGCCGCGGTGGCCGCGCAGGCCTTGCGCATCGCATCGGGCTCGCCCTGGCGGAAAGCATCGGCATAGCTGCCGGTGTAGAGCTCGACCCCGTCCGCCCCCGTACCGGGCACACGGTCGATGACGCCCGGGTCGGGGTCGATAAAGAGGATCACCCGGGCGCCCAGGGCCTTAAGACGCGCCACCGAACTGTTGACCAGCGGCGTATCGCGATTATCGAGCTTCCAGCCCTCTTCCGACGTCAGCACCCCTGGCCCGTCCGGCACCAGCGTGCACTGCTCGGGTCGTATCGCGTCGCAAATCGCGAACAGCCGCTCGTCCGGGTAGCCTTCGATGTTGAGCTCGCAAGCCGGGCGCCAATCGGCCATCAGCTCGGCGAGCGCCGGCACATCGCTGCCGCGAATGTGCCGCTCGTCGGGCCGTGGGTGCACCGTGATGCCCTGCGCGCCGGCCTCATACGCCAGCCGCGCGAATTCGAGCACGTCCGGGACTCCGGTCCGCCGTGAATTGCGTAGCAGCGCGATCTTGTTGAGGTTGACGCTGAGCCTTGCCATGCCCCTATCCTACGGAAAACCGATCTCAGGAGGAATGCTATGGCGGCGGTCGTGCTGGGCACTGACGGGTATCGTTACGAGGTTCAGGACAACTGGGCGAAATTGCCGCCGGGTATGGAGTTCAACGCCGACGTCGCCGCGGTCGGCGTCGACGCGAACAATAATGTCTACGCCTTCAACCGCGGCGAGCACCCGATGTGCGTGTTCGACCGCGAGGGCAATCTCCTGCGCACCTGGGGCGAGGGTCTGTTTCCTCGCGCGCACGGCATCCACATGGCGCCTGACGGCACGATCTGGCTGACCGATGACGGCGACCACACGGTCCGCCAATGCACGCCTGAGGGCAAGGTGCTGCTGACTATTGGCATCCCCGGCAAGCCGTCGCCCTACATGAGCGGCGAGCCGTTTCACCGCTGCACCCATACCGCGCTGTCGCCGCAATGCGACCATCTCTACGTTTCCGACGGCTACGGTAATTCGCGCGTCCACAAATACACCCCCGATGGCAAGCTGGTGACGTCGTGGGGCGAACCCGGCACCGACCCAGGGCAGTTCAACATCGCCCACAATATCTGCTGCGACCCCGAGGGCTGGGTCTATGTCGCCGACCGCGAAAACCACCGCGTCCAGGTGTTCGACGGCAACGGCAAGTACGCGGGCCAATGGAACAATATGCACCGGCCCTCCGGCCTGTGCATGGAAACCGGCACCAACCACCCGCGGTTTTATGTCGGCGAGATCGGCCCCGACATGGCGGTCAATATCGAACTGCCGAATTGCGGCCCGCGGGTCAGCATCTACACCCATATGGGCGAGCTGCTGGCGCGGCTCGGCGACCTCCATGCCGGGCTCAACTCCGGCCAGTTCATCTCGCCGCACGGCATTGCCGTGGACAGCCGAGGCGATATCTATGTCGGCGAGGTCAGCTACACCAATTGGGGCCGCCGCGTCCGCGCCAAGGGCGAGGAAATCCCGCCGGGTCTCAGGAGCCTGCAGAAACTGGTGAAGGTGGAATAGCCATGCCCGATAACCCGCGCTGGAAACGCCGTCCGCCCGGCTCGACCTGGGGCGATTGGGGGCCGGACGATCAGCTTGGCCGGCTCAATCTGCTGACCCCGGCGAAGGTCAAGCAGGGTGTCGCCGAGGTCAGGGAAGGCAAAGCGTTCTGCCTGTCGCTGCCGCTCGATTATCCCGGCGGCACGGTGGTCAACCCGCGCCGCCATCCGCCGCGCCTCATCGCCAACAAGCGCGACGGCATGCCATACATCGCCTATCCGCTGGCGCGCGAGAACCCGCAATTCGTCGACGTGATCTGCGACGACGTGGTCGAGATGACGCTGCAATATTCGACGCAGTGGGACAGCCTTGCCCATGTCGGTCAGCTGTTTGACGCTGATGGCGACGGCAAGCCGGAAATCGTCTTCTACAACGGTTATCGTGCCGGCGAGCACATCATCGGCCCGGTCGATTACCGCGACAGTCAGGCGATCGAGCGCGGCGAGCATGTCGGCGCGCTGGCGCTCGGGATCGAAAATCTCGCGGCGCACCCAGTACAGGGGCGCGGCGTGATGATCGACCTCGAAGCGCATTGCGGCCGCGGCGAGGTTTTTGTCGGCTATGACGCGCTGATGCGCATCATGGAAAAGGACAAAGTCGAGGTCGAAGAGGGTGACCTTCTCTGCTTCCGCACCGGCTACGACCGGGTAATCCTCGATGGGAACAAGCAGCTCGACCCTGCGATCCTCGCCGCCAATCCCGGCGCCGGGCTCGACGGGCGTGACGAGCGGCTGCTCAATTGGATCACCAAATCGGGGGTTGTCGCGCTGATCTCCGATAACCGCGCGGTCGAACAGATGCCGTCGCGGCCCTGCGAGGGCGAGGATGTCTGCGCCTCCTTACCGCTGCACGCGCATTGCCTGTTCAAGCTCGGCGTCTATCTCGGCGAAATCTGGTATCTCTCCGAGCTCGCCGATTGGCTGCGCGAAAACGGCCGCTCGCGGTTTCTGTTGACCGCGCCGCCGTTGCGCCTGCCGGGCGCGGTCGGCTCGCCGGCCAACGCGGTCGGCACTGTCTGACGGAGAAGAACATGTTCGATCTGGACCAGTTCATCGCCGATTGCCGTGCCGCGGTGGCCGAGGACCCGAGCCACAAGCTCGCGCGTGAGGTCGTCGCGCGCGCCGTCGCCGACCCGGCCTCGGTGCTCAAGAGCGTCGGCGAGCCGAAACTCGGCCATGTCGAGGCGCTTTATCGCGGCGACGATGTGACGATCCTCAATGTCGTCTGGCCGCCGCTTTTCACGATCATGCCGCACGAGCACCGGATGTGGGCGGTGATCGGTGTCTATAGCGGCGCCGAGGACAACATGTTCTGGCGCCGGGTCGGCGAGCCGGGCGCGACCAGGGTCGAGGCGGCGGGCGCCTGCTCGCTGCGCGTCGGCAACGCCGAGCCGCTGGGCCGCGACATCGTCCATTCGGTAACCAACCCGATCGAAAAGCTCACCGGCGCGATCCACGTCTATGGCGGCGATTTCTTCGCCGTCAAACGCAGCGAATGGGACCCCGAGACGCTGCGAGAACGGGCCTACGACATCGACAAGTACATGCGCCGCTTCCAGGAAGCGAACGCCAGGCTCGCAGCCTAGTGGCCTTCGTGGCCTTCCGCTGAGGTCGCGGTGGCCGGACCCATACCGACAATCTCCAGCGTGCAGTCGCCATCCTTGGCGCCGTCGTAATGCACCTGCTTGCCGTAATGCACGACATAGCTGCCGGCTGGCATCGGCACGGTCGCGTCGGGATCGAACTTGGTGCCGGTGCCAACCCACCAGGTTCCCGAGAGCACGGTGATGAAGCGGTCGTTGGGGTGGAAATGTGGGTGGCTCATATGGCCGGCATGCCAACGCACCAAGACGATGTAGAGCCCCTCCTTGCTCGGGTCGCCGGCCAGCACCGCGTTGTCGGCGCCGTTGGGGTTGACCTTCCAGTCGATCTTGTCCGGCAGCGTGTATTTGACCGCCGCCGGATTGAGATCGGCCGCGCCCGCTGCACCGGCCCAAAGCAGCGGTGCGAGCAATGCGGCGAGAACGAGGCGCTTCATGCCTACCCCATCGTCGAGTTGAACGCGCCGCCGTCGAGCAGCAGGTTCTGGCCGACGATAAAGCCCGACGAGGCGGCGCACAAAAACGCGCAGGCGTCGCCGAATTCCGCCGGGTCGCCGACCCGGTTGGCCGGTGTCCGCTGGCCGGTCTTCGCCAGCTGTTCCTCGAACGAGATGTTCAGCCGCTGCGCTTCGTAGGCGATGCCGCTCTTCAGCCGGTCGGTCAGAAACGGGCCAGGCAGGATGCCGTTGATCGTCACGTTGTATTTGGCGACCTGACGCGCGAGCCCGGCGCAGAATGCGGTGAGGCCGGCGCGCGCGCCGTTCGACATGCCGAGATTGGGTATCGGCGACTTCACCGAGCCCGAGGTGATGTTGACGATGCGCCCGAACTTGCGCTCGCACATGCCGTCGACCGTCGCCTTGATCAGCATGATCGGGGTCAGCATGTTGTTGTTGACCGCCTTCTGCCAGTCCTCGACCGACCAGTCGCGGAAATCGCCGTGCGGCGGGCCGCCGCAATTGTTGACCAGGATGTCCGGGTTGGGGCAGGCGGCGAGTGCGGCCTGGCGTCCCTCCTCGGTGCCGATATCGCCGGCCACCGCGGTTACCTTGGCGCCAGTCTCCCGGCGGATCTCCTCGGCTGTCGCCTCCAGCGTTTCCTTGGTGCGCGCGGTGATGACGAGGTCGACCCCGGCGCGGCCCAACGACATCGCGCAGGCGCGGCCCAGCCCTTTGCTCGCCGCGCAGACGATCGCCTTCTTACCCTTGATTTTCAGATCCAGCATGTTCTTCCTCCCGATGACGGCATAAGCGGCCTGGCGGATGGCGTTGTTATAGCGCAGTCCGCGGCGTTGCCGAGAGCAACGTGCTTCCGCCTCCAGCCGGCTGAATCGAGGGTATACGTCAAATTGCGCTTGCGAACTATTCGTAGCTGCACATATGTTGAGAACGATTATCACTTGCGTAGTAACCCCATGCGCCGTCTGGTTTTCGCCATTCCTCTCGCCGTCGCCCTTGCGGCA
>DATMLO010000041.1:0-24354 GCA_035570495.1 Allostellaceae bacterium
CCTGAGGATGTCGATGTCACCGGCTCCTACGACGCCTTCACCTTTACGACGATGCTGCAGCTCGAGGATTACGGCTTCTGCAAGAAGCCGTAATCCTCGAGCTGCAGCATCGTCGTAAAGGTGAAGGCGTCGTAGGAGCCGGTGACGTCGACATCCTCCGGCCCGACCCCCGAGTTCGGCCACAAAATGTCCTTGGCGTAATAGCCGCCGACGCGCGAGATCGGGCCGTGCTGATAGTGCATGTCGAGCCGCGGCTTGTTGCAGCGACCGACGACGCCGCGGATCAGCACCAGCGGCTGCTTCATGTCCTTGGCGCGGTCGGCGCGGGTGACGATGACGCAGGTGCCGTTATCGGTCTCGACGCAGCAATCCAAGAGGTGCAGCGGCTTGCAGATAAACCGGCTGTTGACCACGTCCTCGACCGTGAAGCGCTTCTTGTAATAGGCCTTCGGGTTGTTCGACGCGTGGCGCGAATGGAACATCTTCACATGCGCCACCTGCTCCGGCGTCGTGCCGAAATCGTACATGTGGCGCATGAAAGTCGGCGCGAAGCTCTGCCCGGCGCTCTGCCAGCCGTAGGCGCGGTTGTGCAGCATATCTCCTGACACAGGTGCCGCGGATCGAGCACCCGTGCCGCCGATGCGCACTTGGCTGAATCCGTTCATCGCGCGGAAAATCGCGACGCATTTGCATAAGCCAGCTTCCATGATGCCGATCGCGATGCCGATCAGCGCCTCGGTCGACGAGCCGCCGCCGACGCAATCCATGTAGAAATTGAGCCGAAGGCCCAGATCGCCGGCAATGAAGGTCGCGCTTGTCGAGTCACCGCCCGAATAATCGAGCATGCCGTCGACGTCGCCGGGTTGAAGCCCGGCGTCGAGGATCGCGTTGCGCACCGCCCAGGTGCCGAGCGCGCGGGTCGAGATGCCCGAGCCGCGGGTATAGGTGGTCTCGCCGACCCCGACGATCGCGTATTTGTCGCGCAGGTATTTCGGCGTGGTGCCGTCGACCTCTTGTCTGGGTAGGGGCACTTTCGTTTCCTCCTCTTCGGTCGTCATGGCCGGACTTGTTCCGGCCATCCACGTCTTAGTCCATGGCAGCTTTCGTGGATGCCCGGGTCAAGCCCGGGCATGACGGTGTGAAAGCAATCGGGATCAGTACAATCGATAGAACTTCAGCGCGGTGTTGTGGAACATCGCGTTCTTCTCGTCATTCGAATAGGGCTCCGAGACGCGCTTGAACGCGTTCCAGAGGTTCGAATAGCTGCACATCCCCTTGTCGACCGGGAAGTTGCTTTCGAACATCGAACGGTCGGGGCCAAACGCGTCGATGCAGGCGTTCAGCGTCGGCCCCCAGGCCTTGGCCAGCTGTTCGGAGGACGGGGCAGATTCCTGCTGTCCCATCTCAAAGCCCGATAGCGACGGCATGCCGAGCCCGCCCAATTTCATATAGACATTGGGGAACTGGCCGAGCTTCTGGATCTGCCCGCGCCATTCCTTGAACACCTCGTCCTGCTTGCCGGCGAAGGGGCCGACCCCGAGCGCGCCGCCGATATGGTTGAGCACGATCTTGGTTTCCGGAAAGGCGGCGGCGAGGCTCACGAGGTCGCCGAGCTGTGTGTGGAACATCCACGCCTCGAAACTGAGGTTGAGCGCCGCCAGCGCCGCGAAGCCCTCGCGGAAACTGCGGTCGACGTAAAGCCCCTCGCCCGAGCCGGAGGTGAATACGCGCAGCGACGGATCGCTGTGCCATGTCGCGCCGTTGCGGATGCCGCGGAACCGACGGCCCGAGGCGACGATGTGCTGCTCCAGAATACCCTTGGCCCGCCCGCCGACCGCGCGCAGATCGACATTGCCGATGATCCCGGCGCAGTGCTTGGTCGCGCCGTACTTGCCGCTCTCGCTCATCGCCGCGACCCCGGCGACAAATTCGGTTTCGCCCAGGGAGCGCGTGTCCGGCGGGCCGTCGGCGCGGTACATCTCGCGGCATTCGAGAAACACCGTGGCGCGGATGTTGTGGCCGCTCGAGGTGTCTTCGACGAGATCGTGCAGCAGATAGCGATTGCCCGGGCGGTCCCACAGATGATGGTGCGGATCGATGATCGGCCGGTCGGGCTCGAGCGCCTTTTCCTGGGTCGCGGCGAGCCAGTCCTTGCGGATCGGCAGATGACGCTGAGGCGCGGCGCTCGACGATTGCATAGGAGTTCCTCCCGGGGGCAGAGGATTTTTGCGAAGAATTTTCGCAAGTCTGCGACGGCCGCGCCAAACCGCGCAAGGCGCGAATGCGCAGGGCCGTCGCACGCCGGCTACGACCCGAGCTTGATAAGCTCGCGGAGGATGTGAGTGGTGTTGGTGGAATTGGGGAGGTGCACCAGCACTGCCCCGCGCGCGACGACCCCGCTACTTTCGAGAACCTCCCAATCGCCCTCGATGGTCGGGCTGTTCGGCCCCGCGGGCGTGACTTTGTATTTGACCGAAGCGACATCGAAATCGCCGGCGGGCACGGCGATGTGGTCGCGTCCAGCGAAAGTCAGATCGTATGTCGCGTTCTCGGTGGAGCTCATGTCCTTGATGAGGTCCCACCGGCTTTGCGAGCGTTCTGACGTGACCTTGCACGGCACCGACAGGGTAGCCGTCGCGCCAAGCGGAAAGAACGCCTTGATCGCCGCGTCATCGCAATCGATCGTGTTGGTCTGAACAAACACCGGCGTCGCGCCGATCCGGGGTTTGTCGGTCTCCCCGGCATCCTCGGGCCCCGGGATCGGGAAGGCCTGCGACACGCGGATGAAATCGCGTCCGGTGACTTTGCCGATCTTGGCGAGATTGGCGGAAATCTCCGGCGGGATCGGAACGATAATCAGGTCGCCGTCATGCGTGATATCGGGGTAGTTGCGCGCCTGCTTGCAGTTGTTCTCCGTTTCGTCTTCAGGGCAGCGATAAAGCAACGCCAAGGGGGTGAGCGTTGCTTCGAAACCGGTGTCACTCGACGCGGTCGTGGTCAGCCGGTGGATGTAGCCGAACACTGTCTCTTTGCCGCCGATGTGGATCGTGTAGAGCGTTCTGAAAGTCGCGATGGTGCCAACGGCCGGGCGGTAATGCGGCTCATCCGCCATCGCCGTACCCATCAGTCCGAGAATTGCTAAGAGCGCCGCGCCGATCCGCATGATTTTTCTCCCGGAAGGCGATTGATGAGACTTTGTGACGGCGGGCTGACGAACGCCATGGTTTTGACGACCCCCAACCAAGCGGGTCAGAAATGCTTTTCGTTCCAGTCGGCGAGCGTCTTGAGCTCATCCAGATGCGGCTCGTAGGCGCCCTTCGCCGCGTCCCAGCGCCAATAGCCCTTGAAGATCGCGCCGGCCTCATTGTCGAGTTTGGTTTTGCAGTCCTCCGCGAATTGCTGGATGAAGCGCTGCTGCTCGACATTTATCCGCGCCATCGGTCCGCCTTCGGGCACGACGTCGATGCTGATGCCTTCGCCGACCTCCTCGCGGCAGGTCCGCGAATTCGTTCGATGTACGGTGCCGATCGCCGCGAACCCGCCGGCCCGGATGAGGATGAATGCGGTGTCGCTGCCGGCCTTGCCGGTGACCTCCGGCCCGCTCTCGACCGTGAGTAGGGCGCCGAGGCGGCCGAGCGGGCGCACCTCGCCGATCATCATGACGGTGTAGCGCTCGCCCTTGACGTTGACCGCGTCGACCAACTTGCCTTTCTCGTCGAACAGCGCGGCGATGTCGGCGCAGTCATCGCCACCCTTGAGCAGGACGGTCCGGGTCTTGCCCGCCAGGCGATAGGACTGAGCCTCAACCCCGAAATCCCCCCCGACATCCCAGTCCTCGCCGCACATCATCCATTGGTCGCTGGTGAAGCCGAGCGAGCGCACCGCGATTATGCGGTGAACTTTGAGCCGGTTCGGGTACGGGTCGGACGCCACCGCACCGGGGAAGAGCTGGCGCAGCAGATCGAGCCACTTCTTGCCCGGTATGTCGGGCACTGCTTCCGTCAGGTCGTCGATGGATTGGGCGCCGGCCGGTATTGTCGCGAACGCGCTCGCGACGGCGAGCGTGAAGACCGCGAGATAGCGACGGAATGCAGCGGGAAGGTGCAAGGCAGGTATCCGTCCGATCAGCGGGTCAGAAATGCTTTTCGTTCCACTTTGAGAGGCTGTCGAGCGCGGGGGTGTGTGCCTCATAGGTGTTTTTCTGCGTATTCCAGCGCCAAGAACCGGTGAAATTTGTCTTTGCCACCGGGCCGCGCGCGGTCTCGCAATCTTTGGCCGCGAGATTTTGCAGGCTGCGCGTCACGGTGACCTCGATCCGCGCGAACGGGTCGCCGTTCGGCGTCACCTTCACCTTGCTTTCCTCGTTCAAAAGCTGACCCGGCTTGCCGTTCTCGCCACACATGCGCTCACCAAACGCCCGCATATTGCCGATCGCCGACAAGCCGCCCACGCGCGCCAGGACCAGCGCCGTACGGTCGTAGCTTTGGCTCGAATTGTCGTGCCACAGCGTGGCGATCACGAGCGCGCCCTCGGTGCCGAGCGGGCGCACATAATCGTCCGAAAACGAGACATGAACATCGCCGCGGATATTGACCGCATCGACAAGCTTGCCGGCGCCGTCGAACAGCGCGATCAGCCCTACGCACTCGTCCTCGATCGTCACCGTGACGACGACATAGCCCCCACCGGCGAGATGGATCGGCTTTGCATCGCGGTCGCTGAGACGAATGTTGTCGACACATTTGACCCGGGCATCGTCGCCTGGGCCAATCGAGCGCAGGTCATTGATGTCGCTGGCCGTGGCGCCGCCGCCGTCCGATGCGGCGATGTCGGGGAAGATTTGCGACAGCAGGTCGATCCAGCTCTTGCCGGCGACGCCGGGAACCTCACCGGTGAATCCTCGGTCGTTACCGGCGGCGGCTTGTGCCGCGACCAAAGGCGCGAGCAGCACGGCGAGCGCCAGGGCCAATTTCCGCAACGTTCGTCCGATGCCCACGCTACCCAGCCTTGCGACAATGTCCCCGCCGCAAAGGATACGGGCTTAGGGCTCCGGTGGTTCACCGCCGCTAGGCCTTCGCCAGCACCCGCTCGCGGAAGGCGCGCATCTCGGATAGGACGGCGCTTTCCTGGGGACGCTCGAAATCGAAGTCGATTGCGCTGACCCCGATATCCTCGAGCGCGTGGATATCGCCGACGATGTCGCCGTCGCTGCCCGAGAACAGCCGCCGCTCGCCGTCGCCGGCTTGAGCCGGGAGGTCGCCCCCGTAGCGCTTGACGCGATAGGTGAGGGCGACCGCTTGCGCGTCGCGGCCGGCCGCCGCGGTCAGCTGCCGCAGCCGCGCAACGCCGGCCCGATAGCGCGGCAGGCTGTCATAGGGCGCGGCGTTGTTGGTGCCGATCGGGTACCAGGCGTCGCCGAGCCTCGCGGCGCGGCGCAGCGACGGCCCGCTCTCGCCACCGACCCAGATCGGCGGGTGCGGCTTCTGCGTCGGCTTCGGCTCCAATAGCAGCCGGTCGTAATGGACATATTTGCCCTCGATCACCGGCTTCTTCTCGGTCCACAGCGTCTTGAACGCGGCGACATATTCGTCTGTCACCGCGCCGCGCTCGGCGAAGGGCGTCGTCACCACCGCGTCGAATTCGGCCTTGAGCCAGCCGGCGCCGATCCCGACCGTGAGCCGGCCACCCGATAGCACATCGACCGTCGCGAGCTGCTTCGCGGCCAGCACGGCCGGGCGATGCGGCACGACCAGCACCGCCAGCACCAGCCGCACCCGGCTCGTCACCGCGGCGAGCCACGCGGCCAGGGTCAGCATTTCGTGGCGATGCGCGCTGTCGGTAGAATAAAACGCGCCGCTCTCGGAATAGGGATAGCCGGGCTCGGCCATGTCGGGCAGCGTCACATGGTCGGTGACGGTAAGGTAATCGTAGCCCATCACCTCACCCTCGCGGGCGATGCGCGCCATGATGTCGGGCTGCGCCAAGGCGCCGCTATTGGGCAGGTTGAAGCCGTACTGCATAAGGCGTCTCCGTGTTGTCGCGTCAGTCTGCCTCGGCGGGCGCGGCTTGCGCGAGCGGCAAATACCGTCGCCTTAAGCAAAAGCCGAGTTGCGATTATCTTCGCTTTTCTGAATAAGATAGATTCATCATCTAGTTTCATTTTCCATGCCGTTGGGTCGGGGTGCGGCATTCCGACAAGGGAGCAATCACTTCTACGCAGTTGGGGTTGTCGCGGACGGGTGGCATTGTGCGCCGCCGCCAATCGATAATGGACAGGGGAGATACGTCAATGAACCTTACCCGCCGCACCGTTTTGTCGCGTGCCTCGGTCGCTGCGACAACCGCTGTCGCCGCGCCGTTTGTATTGCGCTGGCCGGCCCATGCCGCCGCGGAGTTCGCCTACAAATACGGCACCGCGCTGCCCGACGGCCATCCGATGGTGATCCGCTCCAAGGAAGCGGCGGCCAAGATCAAGGAAGAGAGCAACGGCCGGCTCGATATCACGCTCTATCCATCGAGCGTCCTCGGTCAGGACACCGCGATGATGTCGCAGGCGATCGCCGGCGCGCTCGAGATTTACGGCATGTCGCTCGACATCCTGGCGCAGAAGAGCCCGTCCGCGGCGATCTTCGGCGTCGGCTTCGCGTTCCCCGATTACCCGACCGCCTGGAAGGCGATGGATGGCGACCTCGGCAATTACTGCCGCGGCCTCAGTGAAAAGGCCGGGCTCTATTGCCTCGACCAGGCGTTCGACCATGGCTTCCGCCAGATCACCATGAAGTCGAAGCCGATCAACGTGCCGGAGGACCTTAAGGGCGTGAAGATCCGCCTGCCGGTCGCGCCGCTCTTTATCTCGCTGTTCCAGCATCTCGGCGCATCGCCGACGCCGATCAATTTCGGCGAGGTCTACAGCGCCCTGCAAACCGGCCTCGTCGACGGCCAGGAAAACCCGCTGATCCTGATCGACACCGCCAAGCTCTTCGAGGTGCAGAAATACTGCAGCATGACCAACCACATCTGGGTCGGGCTGCATATCGCGTTCAACAACGACGCCTGGAAAAAGCTGCCCGCCGATTTGCAGGAGCTGACTCACAAGCATTTCAGTGCAGCCGCCCTCGCCGAGCGCGACGACTGGCAGGTCATGGACAAGGGCGAGATCGACAAGATGACCAAGGGTGGGCTGACCTTTAACCACCCCGACACTAAGCCTTTCCAGGAGGCGCTCAAGAAGTCCGGCTTCTACCCCGACTGCAAGAAGCAGATGGGCGACGAAGCCTGGGGTCTGCTCGAGAAGTACACCGGCGCGCTCGTTTAATGAGCGCGTCGCAGTTCCAAGAAACCTAGCGGAGGAATGTCTTGTCTCTGACCCGTCGTACGTTGCTTACCCGCGCCTCGGCCGCTGCTGGCGCCACTCTCGCCGCGCCGGCCATCCTGCATTGGCCGGCTTATGCGGCCGAATTCACCTACAAATGCGGCACCGCGCTGCCCGACGGCCATCCGTTGTGCATCCGTGGCAAGGAAGCTGCGGCGAAGATCAAGGACGAGAGCGGGGGGCGGCTCGACATCACCTTCTACACCAACAGCGTGCTCGGCCAGGACACGGCGATGATCTCGCAGGCCATCGCCGGCGCCCTGGAAATGTACTGCCTGCCGATCGACCTTTTGGCGCCAAAGAACGAGGCGTGCGGCGTGTTCGGCGTCGGTTTTGCCTTTGACGGCTACACCCACGCCTGGGAGGCGATGGACGGCGATCTCGGCGACTACCTGCGCGACATCGCCAAGGGGATCGGCTTTCACTGTATCGAAAAGACGCCCGATCATGGCTTCCGCCAGATCACCATGAAGTCGAAGCCGATCAACAGCCCGGACGACCTCAAGGGCATCAAGATCCGCTTGCCGGTCTCGCCGTACCTGATCGCACTGTTCCAGGCGCTCGGCGCCTCGCCGACGCCGATCAATTTTGGCGAGGTCTACAGCGCGTTGCAGACCGGCCTCGTCGACGGCCAGGAAAACCCGCTGATCCTGATCGACACCGCCAAGCTCTACGAGGTGCAGAAATACTGCAGCATCACCAACCACGTCTGGGCGTGCATCCACTATTCGTTCGGCAACACCTACTGGGACAAGCTGCCGAACGACTTGAAGGATCTCTCGACCAAGCACTTCACCGCCGCGGCGATGACCGAGCGCGACGACTGGCAGAAGATGACGGCCGACGAGCAGAAAAACCTCACCGGCAAGGGCATGGTCTTCAACAACCCGGACGTGAAGCCCTTCCAGGAGGTGCTGAAGAAGGCCGGCTTCTATGGCCAGATGAAGACGAAGTCGGGCGACAAGGCCTGGGCACTCTTGGAGAAATATGTCGGCCCCCTCGCCTAGTTCATTGCCTGGATCCATTCCCTGACCCCCTGAACATCAGGAGATGTAGCGCGTGAGCCATTCAGCAGCGGAAACGGCGCCGACCGCACCTTCCTGGGCGGGCTTGCGCCGTACCGCCTTCGCCCTCGACATGCTGATCGGGCGCATCGCCGAGTTTATCGGCGCCGCGCTCGTGGTGGCCGAGACCTGTATTCTCTTTGCCGGCGTGGTCTCGCGCTATGTCTTCAACAGCCCGATCATCTGGACCGACGAGCTCGCCACCTTCCTGTTCCTGTGGCTGGCGATGTTCGGCGCGGTGGTCGCGGTGCGCCGCGACGGACATATGCGGCTGACGACCTTTGTCAATTGGGTCGCGCCGAGCGTCGGCAATTGGCTCGGCACGGTCGCCGAGCTGGTGGTCATCGTCTTCGTCCTCGAGATCATCGCCCCGATCACCGCCTATATGAAGGTCCAGGCGTCGACCGAGTTGATCACGCTGCACATCTCGGATTGGTACCGGGTCGTCGCGCTCCTGGTCGGGACCGGGCTGATTTCGATCGTCGCGCTGCTGCGGATGCTGGAGACCACCACCCTGCGCGGCTTTCTGTCGGCGCTTGCCGTCGTCGGGGTGATCGCCGCCGGGTTGTGGCTGGCACAGCCGGCGCTGGTCGCGATGGGCGTCGGCAGTCTGGTGCTGTTCTTTGTCGTTATCGTCGCCGTCTGCGTTTTCATCGGCGTGCCGATCGCCTTTACCTTTGGCATCGCGACGCTGTCCTATCTGAGCCTGACGACGAACATGCCGGCGACCATCGTCATCAACCGCATGGATGACGGCATCTCGAACCTGTTGCTGCTCGCGGTGCCGATGTTCGTCTTCCTCGGCCTCTTGATGGAGATGACCGGGATCGCGCGGGTGATGGTCAATTTCCTCGCCGCGCTGGTCGGGCATGTGAAAGGCGGCCTCAGCTACGTGCTGCTCGGCGCGATGTATCTGGTGTCGGGGATTTCCGGCTCGAAGGCCGCCGACATGGCCGCCGTCGCGCCGATCCTCTTCCCCGAGATGCAAAAGCGCGGCATGCACCCCGGCGAGCTGTCGTCGCTGCTCGCGACATCGAGCGCGATGTCCGAGACGATCCCGCCAAGCCTGGTGCTGATCACGATCGGCTCGGTGGTGCCGGGGCTGTCGATCGCCGCGCTGTTCACCGGCGGCCTGCTGCCGGCCTTTGTCGCGGCGCTGGCCCTGGTTGCCGTCGCCTGGTGGCGGTCGCGCAGCGAAGACAAAGGCGCCGGTGAGCGCGCGCCGGTCTCGCTGATGCTGCGCACCCTGGTCATCGCCCTGCCCGGTCTGACCCTCCCCTTTGTGATCCGTTACACCGTCATCATCGGCGCGGCGACCGCGACCGAGGTGTCGACCATCGGCGTCGTCTACACCGCGATGTTGGGGCTTCTCGTCTATCGCCAGTTCGACTGGCGGCGGATCTACCCGATCCTGATCGAGACCGTGTCGCTGACCGGCGCGGTGATGATGATCATCGGCACCGCGACCGCGATGGCCTGGGCGCTCACCCAATCCGGCTTCTCGCTGTGGCTGGTATCGGTGATGGCCTCGGTGCCGGGCGGCAGCTGGGGCTTCCTCGCGGTGACGATCGTCGCTTTCATCATCCTTGGCAGCGTGCTCGAGGGGTTGCCGGCGATCGTGCTGTTTGGGCCGCTGCTGTTCCCGGTCGCCAAGGCAATGGGCGTGCACCCAGTGCACTACGCGATGGTGGTGATCCTCGCGATGGGGATCGGCCTCTTCGCGCCGCCCTTCGGCGTCGGTTTTTACGGCGCTTGCGCGATCGGCCGCACCAACCCCGACGACTCGCTATGGCGCATCTGGCCCTATATCGGCGCGCTGGTGGTATCGCTGCTGATCATCGCGGCGATCCCCTGGCTGTCGATCGGCTTCCTCTAGGAGCGGCGTAGCCCTACAGCGCGCCGGGCCGGGCGAATGACGGCCCGCTGGTGAATTCCTTGCGGCGCTCGTTATAGCTGCCCCAGCGTGCGTAGTAGCCGGCGCCGGCCTCGGCCGCGGCTTCGTTGGCCTCGGCATGGGTCGGGTAGATGCCGGCGAAGGTCCAGCGCGGCGGCTGTCCCTTGACGACGCCCCAGCCGACGACCCAATCGGCGTGGATCGCCTGCTGCAGATGCCCGTGAATTTCGGGATGGCCCGGATGCTCCTCGGCGGGCTGTGGCCGCGGCGGGATGAATTGCGGCGTTGGCGGCGGCGCGGCGGGCTCGGTCGGCACGACGGCCGGGTGCAGCGCGATGATCGCGCTCAGCTCGCTGAGGTAATGCCGGCAGTGTTCGATCGTGTGCTCGGTCGTGTCGACTTCGAGCCAGCCCGGCGCCTGCGCATGCTTCTCGCAGGTGCGCAGGCGGCCCGCCTGCAGCTCCGCGAGTTGCTGGGTGAGGCGAACCTGTTCCTGCTGGGCCCAGGCGATGATGTTTTCAATCGCAGCCATCTTCGCTCCCCCTCGAATACGTGAATCGAGCCGCATCCTGCTCTGGTTGCCCGCACTCGGGCAACGGCTTACCCAACCGGCGCGGCCCGAATACGGCGCCTTATCAATTCAGCGGCGTGCTGCCGGTGTATTTGATGATGTAGAGCCCGCCCGAAAACCGGTCATTGGCATAGATCAGCCCCTTTTCATCGACATAGACGTCGTTGATCTGGATCGTCTTCATCGTGTTGCCGGGCGGCGCTTTCGGGATCACATAGCCGATCTCGGCCGGGCGGCTCGGGTCGGCGATCGAATAAGCGCGCACCCCGCCGTTGAAATAGCTGCCGACCACGACGTTCTTCAGAGTCATCTCATAAGGCGAAGGCCGGTTCATGTTGATGTTGTGCGCGCCGAAGCGGCCGCCCGCCTTGCACAAATCGGCCTGATCGTGCGGCGGCGGCATCGTCGCCAGCGCGAACGGGTGGCGCTCGTTCGAGATGTCCCACACCCAGTTGCGCTTGGGCCAGTCGCTGCACAGATTGCCGATCGCCTCCTCGGTCTGGATCGCGATGCCGCGCGACGGGATCGCCGTGACCGTGTGCGCGAAGCCCTCGCCCATCGATTGCCACGAGCGGCGGACGACGATCTTCGGATGCGCCTTGTCGCTGATATCGAGGATCACCCAGCCGCCGTCGATCCAGCCGGCATAAAGCCGATTAGGCTGGTCGGCCGGCACCGTCGGCGTGTGCAGCCGCATCCCGGCATCGAGCACCTCGACCCGCGGCGGCGGCTCGGCGGCGTCGCCGACCCGCGTGCCGGGCAGCCACCAGCGCCCGGCCTCTTTTGGCTCCTTCGGGTTCGACACGTCGACGATCATCAGGAATTGATCGTCTTCCTGATTGCGCGGCTCGAAATCCTTGGCGCCGGTCGAGATGTAGGCGTAGTGGCCGTCGGTGAACCACAGATAATGCACGCCGCGCGAATGCGGCCCCGACGTGTCGAAATGCGACAGCTTTTGCGGGTTGGCCGGGTCGGCGACATCGTAAATGTCGATGCCGGCGTATTGCTGGCCCTGCTTTTCGGTCTGGTGCGCGACGACGAGCGTCGTCCCCGACAGCCCCAGCGAGTTGCACCGCACGAAATCCGCCTCGACCGGGATCTGCTTGATGATCGTCGGCTTTGTCGGGTCGGTGACGTCGAGGATGCTGACGCACATCGGCGCCGATTCATGCGCGAGGAACAGCACGCGCTTGCCGCCCGCGTATTGCGTCAGCGCCAGGCCTTCACCGCCCTTGCCCGCGCCGCCGAGATCGTTGCGGCCGATGATCTCCATGTTGCTGGCTTCGGCGGTGGCGAGCGAGTCGGCTCCCGGGGCTTGTCCCTGGCCCTGGGCGGTGGAGCCCTGCGCTTGCGCCTGCGCGCCCGCCGGCATGGCGGCGGCGCAGATCGCGGCCCAGGTCAGAGCGATAGCGGCGGCAAAAACGGCGTGACGCTGACCCATGCGCATCCTCCGAAAGGCTTTTGCCGAGTATCGGCGGCGGCGCGGGTTCCGGCAACCTCCGGCGGCGCCGGCTGGGTTCGCAGCGCCCTCGACAGCGGCGCGCGCTTCGTCGAGCATAGGCCGCGTTCCGTCAGGGAAGCCGGGGAGGGGCGCCATGTCGGCAGAAGCATTTTTGGAAGCGCGGGAATTTCTCTGGAAACACCGCACCGATTACGACACCGCCTACTGCGATTTCCGCTGGCCCCAGCTCGATAAGTTCAACTGGGCGCTCGATTATTTCGATCGCATGGCCTACGGCAACGACAAGCCGGCGCTATGGATCGTCAATGAAGGTGGCGGCGAGGAAAAGATCACCTTCGCCGAGATGGCCGAGCGGTCGAGCCGTGTCGCCAATTACCTGCGCGGGCTTGGTGTCAGGCGCGGCGACCGCATCCTGTTGATGCTCGGCAACGTCGTGCCGCTGTGGGAGGTGATGCTCGCGGCGATGAAACTGGGCGCCGTGACAATTCCCGCCTCGACCTTGCTCACCCGCGACGACCTGATCGACCGCTTCGACCGCGGCCGCGCCCGCCACGTCATCACGAGCCCCGAGCACGCGGCGAAGTTCGCCGACATCCCCGGCGACTACACCCGCATCTGCACTGGCGCGGCGCCGGGTTGGCGCGATTACGCCGAGGCCGCCGATGCGCCGGCACGCTTCGCGCCCGATGGCGAGACCAAGGCCACCGATCCGCTGCTGCTCTATTTTACCTCGGGCACCACGTCGCGGCCGAAACTGGTGCTGCACAGCCACCAGAGCTACCCGGTCGGCCATCTGGCGACGATGTATTGGCTCGGCCTTCAGCCCGGCGACATCCACCTCAACATCTCTTCGCCCGGCTGGGCCAAGCACGCCTATAGCTGTTTTTTCGCCCCATGGAACGCCGAAGCCTGCGTCTTTATGCTCAACCAGCCGCGCTTCAACGCGAAAAACCTGCTCGACGCGCTGCAGCGCTACAAGGTCACGACATTCTGCGCGCCGCCGACCGTGTGGCGCATGGTGATCCAGGAAGACTTCACCGCCTACAAGATGGCGCTGCGCGAAGTGGTCGGCGCCGGCGAACCGCTCAACCCCGAGATCATCGAACAGATTGAGTCCGCCTGGGGGCTGACGATCCGCGACGGTTACGGCCAGACCGAGACGACGCTGCAGATCGCCAATTTTCCCGGCCAGGCCGTCAAGCCGGGAGCCATGGGCAAGGTGGCGCCGGGTTACCGGGTGCAACTTCTCGCCCCCGACGGCGCCGAGCAGGACGAGGCGGAGGTGTGCCTCGCGCTCGATCCTGCGCCTCTGGGGCTGATGATGGGCTACCAGGGCGATGACGGCGATGTCGTACCGGTGACAGGCGCCGCCTACCATACCGGCGATGTCGCGACCCGCGACCCCGACGGCTATTTCACCTATGTCGGCCGCGCCGACGACGTGTTCAAAGCCGCCGACTACCGGATCAGCCCGTTCGAATTGGAAAGCGCGCTGATCGAGCATGCCGCGGTCGCCGAGGCGGCGGTGGTGCCGTCACCCGATCCGATGCGGCTCGCAGTGCCCAAGGCTTTTGTCGCGCTCGCCGGCAACCACACCGCGACCCGCGAGACCGCGCTCGAAATCTTCCGCCATTGCCGTGCGACGCTCGCGCCGTTCAAGCGCGTGCGCCGGCTCGAATTCGCCGAGCTGCCCAAGACCATCTCGGGCAAGATCCGCCGCGTCGAGCTGCGCGCCACCGAGGCCGAGCGCCGCGCCGCCGGCACCCGCGTCGAGGTCGAGTTCTGGGAGGAGGATTTCCCGGAACTTAGATGACGTTCGGATATCCCTCGCCCCGCGAGCAGGGAGAGGGTGGACATCGCGAAGCGATGGACAGGTGAGGGGCTGCGTCCGGCATTCCTGCCCTAAAATAATGCACACGCGGTTGACCCGGCGCGGGTTGACCGTCATCTAGGACATAGATGTTCTCGTTCTTCGAACGCCTTATCGAGCCGACCGAAAAGCCGCCCGAAGCGCCGCCGCCGGAACTCGGCAGCCCGCACGCGCTGATCCGCTTCTATTGGCATTTCGTGCGTCAGGTGCCGGGGCTGCTCGCGCTGCTCTTTGTCGCCGGCTTTATCGTTGCGATGTGCGACGCGGCGATCCCGGTCTTTATCGGCCGCATCGTAACGCTCGTCTCGGCGCAGCAGCCGGAGACGATATGGCAGGTCGCCGGCTGGCAACTGCTGGGTATGGCGGTGTTGCTGCTGGTCATCCGCCCGGCGGCGTATTTCAGCCAGGCGCTCGTCACCAACCAGGCGCTGATCCCCGGCCTCACCAATCTCGTGCGCTGGCAGAACCATTGGCATGTCGTGCGCCAGGGCTGGGTGTTCTTTCAGAACGATTTCGCGGGGCGCATCGCCAACCGCGTGATGCAGACCGGCCCGGCGTTGCGCGAAAGCGTGACGATGAGCATCAACGCGATCTGGTACATCCTCGTCTACGGCACCAGCGCGATGTTGCTGCTGGGCCGCGCCGATTGGCGATTGGCGCTGCCGATCCTCCTGTGGTTCGCCAGCTACGCCGTCGTACTGCGCACCTTTCTGCCGCATATGCGCGAGCGTTCGCGCCGCATGTCGGAGATGCGCTCCGAGGTCACCGGCCGCGTCGTCGACAGCTACACCAACATCCTCACCGTCAAGCTTTTCGCCCGGGCGCGCGACGAGGACGCCTTTGTCAAGGAAGCAGTCGACGAGCACACCCGCGCCTATCGCCGCCAGCTGCGCATGACCTCGGGCTGGGGCATCTCGCTCATCCTGATGAACGCGGCGCTCTTGACCGGCACCGGCGGGCTGGCGATCGCGCTGTGGGTCAATGGCCGGGTGCCGATCGGCACGGTGGCGATGGCGATCCCGATGGCCTGGCAGATCGGCAATATCGCCGGCTGGGTGGCGCAGCAGATCGCCAATGTCTTTGACAGCATCGGCCAGGTGCAGGACGGCATGCGCTCGATCGCCGTGACGCGGCAGATGCCCGATGAGCCCGGCGCGGTCGAGCTGCCGCGCGCGATGGGCGCGGTGCGTTTCGAGAACGTGCATTTCGACTACGGCCGTTCGAAGCGCCTCGGCGGGGTGCTGCGCGGGCTCGATCTCGATATCGCGCCGGGCGAGCGGGTCGGCCTCGTCGGCCGCTCGGGCGCCGGCAAATCGACGCTGGTGCACCTGCTCCTCGGCTTCTACCGGCCGGAAGACGGCCGCATCCTCATCGACGGCAAGGACGTCGCCGGGCTGACCCAGGAAAGCCTGCGCGCGCAGATCGGCATGGTGACGCAGGACACCTCGCTCTTGCACCGCTCGATCCGTGACAACATCCGCTACGGCCGGCCCGAGGCGAGCGAGGCCGACATCCAGGACGCCGCGCGGCGCGCGCACGCGACCGAATTCATCGATACCCTCGAAGACTGGCACGGCCGCACGGCGTTCGACGCGCATGTCGGCGAGCGCGGCGTCAAATTGTCGGGCGGCCAGCGGCAGCGCATCGCCTTGGCGCGGGTGATCCTCAAGGATGCGCCGATCCTGGTGCTCGACGAGGCCACCTCGGCGCTCGACAGCGAGGTCGAGGCGGCGATCCAGGAGCAGCTCGACGCGCTGATGGAAGGCCGCACGGTCATTGCCATCGCCCACCGCCTGTCGACGATCTGCCGGATGGACCGGGTCGTCGTGCTCGACCGCGGCCGCCTCGTCGAGGAAGGCTCGCACGAGCAGCTTCTGGCGCGTGGCGGGACCTACGCGGCGCTGTGGCGCCGCCAGTCGGGCGGCTTCCGCGTCGACATCCCACCTGACGTCCCCGGCCGCGAACGCGAGGAAATCCGCGTTTAGCTTTTTCGCGAATATCCTTCCGGAAAATTAACCAGCGACGATTTTAATCGCCCGGCGCGAAATGTTGAGGTTTGGCTCTGTGGAACGCGAACGGCTGATCTTTGTCGGCGCCTGCGATCTGGCGGGGCTTGTCCGCGGCAAGGGCTTTCCCGAAACGGCGCTGTCGCAGCGCCTGCGCCAGGGTGTCGGCCTCGCGCCCTCGAACATCATGATGTCGGCGTTCGGGCCGATCTACGACACGCCCTATGGTACGACGGGCGATCTGATCCTGGTGCCCGACCCCTCGACCTATGTCGAGGTCGAGTTCGACTATGGCGACGCCGAGCGCTTTTATCTCGGCGACATCCAGATGCTCTCCGGCCAGTTCTGGCAGTGCTGCCCACGCAATTTTCTGCGCCGCGCCCTGGCCAAGCTCAACACCGAGGCCGGGCTTTTGCCGGTCGCCGCCTTTGAGCAGGAATTCACCTATACCGGGGTCGAGCATCGCCTTGGCGCGACCTATTCGCTCGACGCCTGGCGTCGCCAGGGCGGGTTTGGCGAGCATCTGCTCGCGGTGCTGCGCACCGCCGGGCTCGAGCCCGACAGCTTCCTGCCGGAATACGGGCCGCGCCAGTACGAGATGACGGTCAGCCCGGCAAACGGGCTGCGCGCCGCCGACAACGCCGTCGTCTCCCGCGAGATGGCGCGCGCCGTCTCGCATCGCATGGGCCAGCGCGCGATCTTCGCGCCGATCCTCGATCCCGACGGCATCGGCAACGGCACCCACGTGCATTTCAGTCTGGTGGACAGAAATGACCAGCCGGTCATGTTCGCCGCGGACCGGCCGTGGCGCATGAGCCCGGTCGGCGAGCATTTCTGCGCCGGCATCCTCGCGCATCTGCCGATGCTCTGCGCGATCACCGCGCCGTCGGTCGCCTCGTATTATCGCCTGCAGCCCGATCGCTGGGCGCCGACCTGGGCCAATATCGGCGTGCAGGATCGCGGCGCCGCGCTGCGCGTCTGCCCGATTTTCGGCCCACCGGCCAACCGCAACTTCAATGTCGAGTACCGCGTCGCCGACGCGACCGCCTGCCCCTATCTGGTGCTCGGCGCGCTGATCTGGGCCGGGATCGACGGGCTGCGCCGCCGGCTCGTGCTGCCCGAGCACACCGAGCGCTCGTTCTGGGACATGAGCGATGATGAGCGCGTGGCCTGGGGCATAAAGCCGCTGCCGCGTTCGCTCGCCGAAGCGCTCGATCTGTTCGCCGCCAGCACCGCCGCGCGCGAGTGGCTCGGCGACGAGCTGTTCGAGGCCTACCTGCGCTTCAAACGCTCGGAGCTGAAAGCGGTCGAAGGCCTCGCCCCGGCCGAAATCTGCGCAAAATACGCCGAAGTCTATTAATCCCCTCGCCCCGCGAGCGGGGAGAGGGTGCCGAGCATAGCGAGGCGGGTGAGGGGCTGCCGCTCGCTTGCTAATATGCCGTTATGACCTCACTCCTCACCCCCGACGAACCCGCTCCCGTCCGCATTCTGCGGCCGGAAGGTGCGTCGGGTTTCCTGCTCGCCGCCGATCATGCCGGGCGGCTCATCCCGCGCACTCTCGGCGCGCTCGGCCTCGACGAGACCGAGCGTAGCCGCCACATCGCCTGGGATATCGGCATCGCAGCGGTCACCGAGGAGCTCGCCGCGCGGCTCGATGCGACCGCCGTCCTCCAGACCTATTCGCGGCTGGTGATCGACTGCAATCGCGCGCCCGGCCACCCGACTTCGATCCCCCCTGTCAGCGAGACAACCCCGATCCCCGGCAACGAAAACCTCAGCGGCGAAGACCGCGCCGCCCGCCGTCACGCGATCTTCGGTCCCTACCACGCTGCGCTCACCCGACTGCTCGACGCGCGCGAGGCGGCCGGCCGGCGTACCATCCTTGTCGCGATGCACAGCTTTACGCCGGTCTTCAAGGGCGTCGCCCGCGCGGTCGAGGTGGGCGTCCTCTATCACCACGAGACCCCGCTCTCGCGCCTCATGCTCGACCTGCTGCGGGCCGAGGGCGACCTCGTCGTCGGCGCCAACGAGCCCTACGCGATCACCGACGACAGCGACTACACCGTGCCGGTGCACGGCGAGGGCCGCGCCCTTCCCCATGTCGAGATCGAAATCCGCCAAGATCTGATCGCCGATCCCGCCGGCCAGTCCGCCTGGGCCTACCGCATGGCCCGCTTGCTGGAGGAAGCTTCAAAGAGACTCGATTGGACGAACGGAAGGTAAGATAAAGTCGAAGGCCCTTTGATTCACAGATATTATTAAATGAAATGACATGTATCTAAAGTTGATGGATCAATATTATTTTTTTTCAAGAGGTCGGTAAGTGATGTCGTCGTCACAGGGTATTGAAATTGAGACCAATTTGCCGAATGTGCTTCAGCAACATCATCACCTGAAAGATTTATTTCTATCGCGACTATAAATTGATGGTCCGGAGCATCGTTCCCCGGAATAGCAAAAATCTTCGGCTTATAATCTTTTTGACTTGCAATGCTTGAGTAGGCGGAAAACGCGGCTAATGCATCAGCTTTGGTCTGCAGCGGCTTCGTTACGAACCAAAACAGCGGAAGTGTGCTGGTTGATCGACCGAAAATCCCCCCGATGATGCGAGTGGTCTCCGACCGCCGAGGAAGACACATATCGTAAATGGGTGGTGGCCCGGGAATGGTTGCCGCAACAGCTCTCGGTATCAGAAGCAACTCAGAATGCTTTGTCGAAAGCACAGCATTCCCAGACCCGGCCAAAAACGTTGAAAACAGCGCCGGCGCGCTGATGCCAAGTCCGAACGCTTGCCCCTTATTGCTCTCGTTTGCAGATAAAAACAGCCAGACGGCTAAGCCGCCGAGAAAGGTGCATGCTACCAACCGGATGGCAATGCCAACGACGTGGAGCGGGTCATGGAGTTCCGTCGCGAACGAGTCCCAGGTATCAAAGTTGAGCGATGCCGCCATTATGATAAACGGGCACAATCCTCCCAAACAGCCGTAGAACCATCGCTGCGCGGTCGATAACGGCATCGTCGCCATTCCTTTCTGCGTTCAGCGACGATTCTAAAACGTGAGCACGAGTAGTCAACCATCAGTTGTATATCATGCTGTCAGACCCACAGTTTGGGTACCGATCAAACCATGCTCACCCCTGTCGGGTGCTTGCGCAGGAAGTCGAAATCGCAGCCTTTGTCGGCCTGCAGCACCTGGTTGCGGTAGAGCCGCGCATACCCGCGCTCGGGCACCGGCGGCGGCGCGGCGGGACGGCGCGCCAGCTCGTCGGGCGGGACGAGCAGGTCGATCTGCCGGTCCTTGACCGACAGCCGGATGCGGTCGCCGTTCCGCACCTTCGCCAGCGGTCCACCCGACGCCGCGTCGGGCGTCACATGCAGCACAATCGAGCCATACGCCGTGCCGCTCATCCGCGCGTCGGAGATGCGCACCATGTCCTTGACCCCGGCGCGCGCCAGCTTTTGCGGGATCGGCAGATAGCCCGCCTCGGGCATCCCCGACGGCGATAGCGGCCCGGCATTCTGCAGCACCAGGAAATCGTCCGGGGTCACGTCGAGCGCAGGGTCGTCGATCCGCGCCGACAAATCCTCGAGCGAATCGAACACCACCGCGCGCCCTTCTTTCTCGAAGAGCTTGGGGTCGGCCGCCGAGCGCTTGAAGATCGCCCCTTTTGGCGCCAGCGAACCAAACAACGCGACGAGCCCGCCATAGGGCAGCAGCGGGTCATTGAGCGGCTTCACCACCTCGCGGTCGACCGGGCCGGCCGGCTGCGCCAACCGCTCGCCCAGCGTCTCGCCCGCCACTGTCAGACAATCGAGATGCAGCATCGGCTGCAGCTCGCGCAGCACCGCGCCAATCCCGCCCGCGGCAAACAGATCCTCCATGTAATGCGGCCCCGTCGGCTTCAGATCGACCAGCACCGGTGTCTCGTCGCTGATCGCATTGAGCCGGTTGAGGTCGATATCGATCCCGGCGCGCCCGGCGACCGCGGTCAGATGCAGGACGGCGTTGGTCGAGCCGCCGATCGCCATCAGCACGCGCAGCGCGTTCTCCACCGATTTTGGCGTGACGATCTTGTCCGGCGTGATCTTCTTCGCTGCCAGCATCATCGCCGCGCGGCCGGTGGCTTCGGCGGCGCGCAGCCGGTCGGCATGTACCGCCGGGATCGCCGCGCTCCCCGGCAGGATCATGCCGAGCGCCTCGCTGATCGACGCCATCGTCGATGCCGTGCCCATCACCGCGCAGGTCCCGGCGGTGGTCGCGAGATTGCCCTCGACCTCGTTGATCGTGTCGTTGTCGATCTCTCCGGCGCGGTATTTCGCCCAAAAGCGCCGGCAGTCGGTGCAGGCGCCCAGCCGCTCGCCATGCCAGCGCGAGGTCATCATCGGCCCGGTGACGAGGTTGATCGCCGGGCGGTTGGCCGAGATCGCGCCCATCAGTTGCGCCGGAACGGTCTTGTCGCAGCCGCCGATCAGCACCACCGCGTCCATCGGCTGGGCGCGGATCATCTCCTCGGTGTCGATCGCCATCAGATTGCGGAACATCAGGCTGGTCGGGCTGAGGAACACCTCACCCAGCGAGATCGTCGGAAACACCATCGGCAATCCGCCGGCCGCCAGCACACCGCGCTTCACCGCCTCGATCAGCTCGGGAACCTGGCGGTGGCAATTGTTGAAGCCCGAATGCGTGTCGGCGATGCCGATCACCGGGCGCGACAGCATGTCGAGCGAGTAGCCCATCGAGCGCGCGAAAGAACGTCGCAGGTAAAGCGCAAAATCGGGGTCGCCGTAATTTGTCAGCCCGACGCTCAGCCCATGTTTGTCGCTCATCTCGTTCCTCTCCGCGCGAACTTTGCCCAGCTTGACCCGCAAGCTTCGCGCGGGCAAGCGCGGCCAACTGTGTCATTAAAATCACGATGACGTATTTTCGTCACCACACCCCTTCGTGGTATCTTGTCATAAGTTAAAAATCGCGACAAACCTACGAGGTCACCCGTCTGTGTTCACCGCGGCATTGATTTTCGCTTTGTTGGCGATTACATTGAGCGGACGGGAATTCCTGCAACTTTTTGGCGTTCGCAGGGAATTCCAGTGGCTCGCGGTGTCGATTATCGGCCCGGGGCAAGACAGACAATGGGTGACATACATGGCAAAACCGAGAAGAGGGCGTTCGACCGGAGCGATCGATGACTATGTTGGCGGGCGTATCCGCGAACGTCGCATCATGCTTGGTCTGACCCAGCAGCAGCTCGCCGAGATGATCGGCGTGACCTATCAGCAGGCGCACAAATACGAGCGCGGCATCAATCGCGTCTCGGCCGGCCGGCTTTACGAGATCGCCCGCGTCTTGAACGCGTCGATCGCGTATTTCTACGAGGGCCTCGGCGAGGAAGCGCCGCGGCCGGTGGCGCCTCATCAGCGCATGCTCCTCGAGATCGCGCGCAATTTCGCCGAGATCCAGAACGAGAAGCATCAGGAAGCCGTCAGCCAGCTGGCGCGCGTTCTCGCCGGGCGCTAAAGCCGCCCTTCGGGCCGGGTTCGTCCCGGTCGGCACCTTCTAACGAAACGGCCGCCGGTTCATCCGCGGCCGTTTTCGTTTGCGCGGCTCAGGATAAAAAGACCTCAGGCGAAGACGCCGTATTCGACCTGCAGGATTTCCCCGTTCGTGACGTTGACGAGGATCGCGTCCGCCCCGTCGCGCACCCATTCATAGCCGACCGGCGGCACTTCGAGCCCGAAGAGCCAGTAATCGGCGACCAGGTACGACGCCGCCCAATAAGCGCGCGGCAGAGTCTGGCCATACGCCCACTGGCGCGCGCTCCACCCGGCGGGCGGATGATAGGGCCCGATCTGGAAGCTGCGCGGCGCCTGGTAATTGTGCTGGTACGAGGCGCGGTCGACCGTTTGCGGCCGTGCGTCCCACCCCGCGGGCGGCGCGACGCGCGTATAGCCCTTCACCGCCGGGTGCGGCTCGCCGGCGGGGGCGTGCGCGGCCGGGGCCGGGTGAGGCGGGTTCTTCGGTTCCTCGGCGGCCGCCATGCCGCCCGCAAGAATAATTGTCGAGGCCAGCCAGACAGCGGCGATCGGTGTGTGTTTCATGGATTTCTTCCATCGTTGCGTGCCGTCGCGGCGGCACTGCCCTGTTGTATGCTGTGTCCGTGTGATCTGTGTAACCTCCGCGTGAAATTCGGGAGAGCCCCCATGCCCCATACCGTCGGCCGCGCCATCGTCGACAGCCTCGAAGCGCACGACATCGACCTCGTCTATTGCGTGCCGGGTGAAAGCTATCTCGGCTTCACCAATGCGATGGCCGACAACAACCGCATGCGGCTGATCGTCTGCCGGCATGAGGGCGGAGCGGCATTCATGGCCGCGGCCGATGGGCGGATGCGCGGCGGGCGCGCGGGAGTGCTGGTGGTGTCGCGCGGGCCGGGTCTGTCGAACGCGATGATCGGCCTCCACACCGCCTGGCACGACGCGACGCCGCTGGTCGTGCTGATCGGCCAGGTCGAGCGCTGGGAGGCGGGGCGCATGGCGCTCCAGGAGCAGAATTACAGCCGCCTGCTCTCCGACGTGACCAAGCTGGTCATCGAGGTCAACGACCCGAACCTGGCGTCCGAAGCCATGGCCCGCGCCTTCCACGTCGCCGAAAGCGGTACGCCGGGCCCGGTCGCGGTGATCGTGCCGGAGGACGTGTTCGACGCCGAGACCGACGCACCCGCCGCCAAGCCGCGCCCGGCGGCGCTCGCCGGCCCGCGCGTGGAAGACCTCGACCGCCTTGCCGACATGCTCGCCAACGCAGAACGCCCCATCGTCTGGGCCGGCGGCGCGGTGCACCCGGCCGATGTCGCCGATGTCGCGGAGCTCGCCGAAAGCTGGGTGCTGCCGGTGATGCCGACGCATCGCCGCCCGCACCTCTTCGATCCCTCCCACCCGAATTACGGCGGCTATGCCAGCGGCCGCCCGCCGCGCGAGGTGATGGATGCGTGGAAAGAGACCGATCTGCTCGTGGCGCTTGGCGAGCGGCTGACCGTCAGCACCTCGCAGGGTTTTGCGTTCCCGCAGGCCCCCGACCCGCAAATGCCGCTCGTCCACGTCTGGCCAGGCCCCGAGGAAGTCGGCAAGACCTTCCGCGCCGATCTCGGCATGGCCTGCGAGCCGGCTTCCGTCGTCGGCGCGCTGCTCGCTAAGGGCGCCCCCGCCGGCGCCGTCAAGCGTCAAGCTTGGGTCGAACGGCTGCATGTGCTGCACCACAAGATCACCAAGCCCGAGTGGCAGCCCACAACCGACGGCGTCAGTTTCTCCGCCGTCATCGCCGCGATCGGCCGCCATCTCGCCGACGACGCGACCGTGACCACCGACGCCGGCAATTTCTCGTCCTTTGTGCAGCGCTTCCTGCCGGTGAGGCCGGGGCAGATGTATCTGAACTCGGTGGTCGGCGCGATGGGCGCGGGGATGCCGATGGCGGTCGCCGCCGCGCTGCGCCGCCCGAATACCCAGGTCATCGGCTTCGCCGGTGACGGTGGCGCGCTGATGACCGGCAACGAGCTGGCGACCGCGCGGCAATACGGCGTCAACCCGGTCTTTGTCATCTCCGACAATGGCTGCTACGGCACCATCACCCAGCACCACGACATCCGCTATCCCGGCCGCCCCTATCAGGCCGCGACCCAGCTCACCAACCCCGATTTCGCGCTATGGGCCACCGCCTTTGGCGCCAAGGGCTACACGATCCGCGAGGAAAGCGAGGTCGCAGACACCATCGCGGAGGCGCTTTCGGTCAAGCACCAGCCGGTCGTGGTGCACGTCCACTCATCGCTCGAACAGATCAGCGCGTGGCGAAGACGGAGCTAATCCGTTTTTCTGCGTGACGCAAAAAGGAAAATCGCAACGATGAGTATCGAAAGCGATTTGGAATCCAGCCGATAAAGCAGGATTAAAAGGTCGATCGCTAAAACCAGTAGGGCTAAACAGAAAACGAACGCGACAAGATACGCTGCGAATTGGATCATGTAGCGACCAAAAACTTGGTGCCACTGATCGCCACGCGCGTGGGGCGCCAGTATCACTGATTAAAAGGGCCAAGAACGCAGCGTGGTCTTAGCGAAGCCAAAGGT
>DATMLO010000042.1:0-23466 GCA_035570495.1 Allostellaceae bacterium
GAGATAGGTCGCCTCAGCGGCGTTCATCTCGGTCGACATCTGCCGCGCGCGCGCCTCGGCGGCGTGATCGCCGACGGTGGTGCCGTCGCGAATGGTGCCGCGACGGGCGGTGGTGCCGCTCGAATGCAGCATTGCCTCCATCAGCGAGGTCTTGCCCGAGAGATAGGGGCCTACCAGAACGACACAGCGATGGCCAATATCAGCCATAGGCGTCTCCATTCCATCCCTAAGGGCCGCCGCGGCAGCCCCGCGTTGTGACGGGATCGTGACGCGCCGCCCCTATCGAAGGCAACCGGAATCTGGAAAGCCGCCGCTTAGCGGCGCAACGGGCTTATCGCGGGCGCTCGGCGACGAGGATCGCGGCCTGGTAGGCGATGCGCGGCCGTGCTCCCGCATTTACGGGAAAGAGCAAGATTTGGCGGCCGAAACCCGCCGCCATCCGGCTAGGTAAGCGCCAGGCAGGCGCGTTCGATGCGCCTGCAGGCTTCCTCCAGAATCTCGTTCGAGGTCGCGTAGGAGATGCGGATGTGCGGCGCGAGGCCAAAGGCATCGCCATGCACCACCGCGACGCCTTCGGCGGCGAGGAGATACTTGGTGAAATCCTCGTCGCTGCGGATCGTCTCGCCCTGCGGCGTCTTCTTGCCAATGAGCCCGGCGACCGACGGATAGACGTAGAACGCCCCTTCCGGCCGCGGGCAATAAAGCCCGGGAACCTTGTTGAGCGCCTCGACGACCAGGTCACGCCGCTCCTTGAACTTGGCATTGTTCGGCGCGATGAAGTCCTGCGGCCCGTTAAGCGCCTCGATCGCCGCGGCCTGGCTGATTGAGCACGGGTTGGCGGTCGAGTTCGACTGGATCGCGCCCATCGCCTTGATGAGATGCTTGGGCCCGGCGCCGTAACCGATGCGCCAGCCGGTCATGCAATAGGCTTTGGAGACGCCGTTGACAGTCAGCGTGCGCTCGTAGAGGCGCGGCTCGATCTGGGCGATCGTCTTGTACTCGAAGTCGTCGTAGACGAGGTGCTCGTACATGTCGTCGGTCATCACCCACACATGCGGGTGCTTGAGCAGGACGTCGGCGACGGCGCGCAGGTCGGCTTCGGTATAGGCCGCCCCAGTCGGGTTCGATGGCGAGTTGAGGATCACCCACTTGGTTTTGGGCGTGATCGCCGCGTCGAGATCCTCGGGGCGCAGCTTGAAGCCGTAATTCTGCGGGCAGGCCACCGGCACCGGGTTGCCGTCGGCGAGCAGCACCATCTCGGGATACGACACCCAATAGGGCGCCGGGATGACGACCTCGTCGCCCGGCGACAAGGTCGCGACCATGGCGTTGTAGAGCACCTGCTTGCCGCCGCTCGACACGCTCACCTGGGTCGGCTCGTAATCGAGCCCGTTCTCGCGCTTGAACTTGGCGGCGATCGCCTCTTTCAGCTCCATGCGGCCGTCGAACACGGTGTATTTGGTGTCGCCGGCGCGGATCGCCGCGATCGCCGCTTCCTTGATGTTGTCGGGCGTGTCGAAATCAGGCTCGCCGACCGACAGGCTGATAATGTCGCGGCCCGCCGCCTTCAACTCGGTGGCGAGCGCCGTGATGGCCATCGTGGGCGAGGCTTTGACCCGCGCGAGGCGGTCGGCAAGAAAACCCATGTCTCTTATCTTTCCGGGAAATTACCGACGGATATTAAGGCCGAAGCCGACGAATGTGAATATGCCGGGGGCGCGACCCAGCAATGGCGAACTGGCGCGACGTCGCGCGCTCGCCTATGAAGGGGCGAATGCCCACTACCGCATCTTGGCCCGGCGCGTGCCTCCACTGACCCCGACGAAGCTGCCGGAGCTGATGCACCGAACCGCCACCGGCGATAAAGCCGCCTACGGCGAGCTTTATCATGCCACCTCTGCGAAACTATTTGGCGTCGCGCTGCGAATATGTGGGCGGAGGGAGATCGCCGAGGAGGTCCTGCAAGAGGCCTTTGTCGCGGTCTGGGGACGAGCCAAGGATTACGACCCGGTGCGCGGGTCGGTGATGACATGGCTAGTTACCATCGTTCGCCATTGCGCGATCGATCAGCTTCGCCACCAGCAGAGCCGCCCGGAAGGGCACAGCGCGCCGGAGGAATTATTGTCGAGTTTCATCGCCACCAGCCGGTCGGATACGGGAGCCGAGTTGCGCGCGTTACAGCGCTGCCTCGACGAACTCGACCCGCAACCGCGGCGCGCGGTGCTGCTCGCATATCTTTACGGTCTGACGCGCGACGAGATCGCCGCGAAGCTCAAAGTGCCGGTCGGTACGGTCAAAAGCTCGCTGTGGCGCAGCCTGGAACGGCTGCAACGGTGCCTCGGATCATGAATTACACCCGCCCCGAACTCGGCGAGCGCCTCGCCGCAGATTACGCGCTCGGCCTGATGCCGGTGCGCGCGCGGCAGCGCTTCGAGCGCGCGATGGCGGGCAACGCGACGCTCGCCGCCTCGACCGCGTTTTGGAGCGAACGGCTCGGCACGCTCGATTCGATGACCGCGGACGAGACCCCGCCGGCTTATGTCTGGCGCCGCATCGAGCAGCGAATCGGCCGAACCGCTCCCAACCCTGGGCCGGCGCGCGGATGGATTGGATTCTCGTGGCGCGGGTTTGGGGTTGCGGTCGCCGCCGCCTGCGCCTTGATCGCGATCTATGTCGCGATCAACCCGACGATGGTGCGAGACGAAGTCGCCGCGCTTGCCGAAAAGACCGGGCTTGACGGCTGGATCGCCTCGGCCCAGCACGCAGCGCCCGATAGCGGGCTGTCGACGATGCGACTCGGCGTTCCCGAGCGCGAGCGTCCACGCTGGATGCGCGCGGCGCTGCTCCTGACCGACGACGCGCGGCCCATCGCCGAGGACGTCACGCCGCAGCGCTAAAGAGCGTACGGCTGCGCTGGTATCGCGGGGCATGCGGGCTTATCTTTAAGCCCATGCTTGAGCCGTTGTTTATCGCCGAGCGCCCGACGGGCGATGTCGGCAAGCCGTTTCAGCTGTCCTCCGAATTCCAGCCTGCCGGCGACCAGCCGCAGGCGATCGACGAACTGTGCGAGGGACTGGCGCGCGGCGAGAAGGACCAGGTGCTGCTCGGCGTCACCGGGTCGGGCAAGACCTTTACAATGGCGCATGTCATTCAGCGCCTGCAGCGCCCGGCCATCGTGCTCGCGCCGAACAAGACGCTGGCCGCGCAGCTCTACGGCGAGATGAAGAGCTTCTTCCCGGAGAATGCGGTCGAGTATTTCGTCTCGTATTACGACTACTACCAGCCGGAAGCCTACGTTCCGCGGTCCGACACCTATGTCGAGAAGGAGTCGTCGCTCAACGAGCAAATCGACCGCATGCGCCACTCGGCGACGCGGGCGATCCTCGAGCGGCGCGACGTCGTGGTCGTGGCCTCGGTCTCGTGCATCTACGGTATCGGTTCGGTCGAGACCTATTCGCAGATGACCGAAACCGTGACCACTGGCGAGCGGGTCAACCGCAACCAGATGCTCGCGCATTTCGTCGAGATGCAGTACCGCCGCAACGACCATAATTTCGTGCGCGGCACCTTTCGCGTGCGCGGCGACACGATCGAGATCTTCCCGGCGCATTACGAAGACCGCGCCTGGCGCGTCTCGATGTTTGGCGACGAGGTCGAGGGCATCCACGAGATCGACCCGCTGACCGGCGAGAAGCTCGCGACGCTGCAATCGATCAAAGTCTACGCCAACAGCCATTATGTGACGCCGCGGCCAACGCTGCTGCAGGCGATTGAGCAGATCAAGCGCGACCTGAAGATTCGCCTGGACGAGCTGCATTCGGCCGGGCGGCTCTTGGAAGCGCAGCGGCTCGAGCAGCGCACGATTTTTGATGTCGAGATGATCGAGGCGACCGGAAGCTGCGCCGGGATCGAGAACTATTCGCGCTACCTTACCGGCCGTGCGCCCGGCGAGCCGCCGCCAACTTTTTTCGAATATATGTCGCGCGACGCACTGGTCATCGTCGACGAGTGCCACGTGACCGTGCCGCAGCTTGGCGGCATGTTCGGCGGCGACTGGACTCGCAAGACGACGCTCGCCGAATACGGCTTCCGGCTGCCGTCCTGCACCGACAACCGGCCGCTGAAATTCGAGGAATGGGATACGCTGCGCGGCCAGACCGTGTTCGTCTCGGCAACGCCGGGGCGCTGGGAAATGGAGCGCGCGGGCGGCGTCTTTGTCGAGCAGATCGTGCGGCCGACCGGCCTCATCGATCCGCCCTGCATCATCCGGCCGATCGAGAATCAAGTCGACGATCTAATGGCCGAGTGCCGCGAGATCGCGGCAAAGGGGCAGCGCGCGCTGGTCACGACGCTCACCAAGCGGATGGCCGAAGCGCTGACCGAATACCTGCACGAGGCCGGGTTGCGGGTGCGCTATATGCACTCGGATGTCGACACGATCGAGCGCATCGAAATCATTCGCGATCTGCGGCTTGGTGTGTTCGACATTCTGATCGGCATCAACCTTTTGCGTGAAGGCCTTGATATTCCCGAATGCGCGCTGGTCGCGATTCTCGATGCGGACAAGGAAGGTTATCTGCGCTCACGGACGTCGCTGATCCAGACGATCGGCCGGGCCGCGCGCCACATCGAGGGCCGCGCAATCCTCTACGCCGATCACATGACCGAAAGCCTGAAGGCGGCGCTCGCCGAGACCGGCCGGCGGCGCGAAAAACAACAGGAATACAATGCCGCGCACGGCATCACCCCGGAGAGCATTCGCCGCGGCATCACCGACATCCTCAATAGCGCCTATGAGAGCGACCACGTCACCGTCGGCCTCGGCGAGAGCGATGCGGCGCACTATCAGGGCAAAGACCTCAAATCGATCATCGCCGATCTCGAAAAGCGCATGCGCGCGGCCGCGGCCGACCTCGAATTCGAGGAGGCGGCGCGGTTGCGCGACGAGATCAAGCGGCTGGAGCAGGCCGATCTCGGACTTGCCGCCAGCACGGTGCCCGCAGGGATCGGCCGCGCTGAGGGCGTCCGCGGGCGCTCGCAAGCCGGGCGCGCCGGCGTCTCGGCGCGCGACGTGATGCGCGCCAAGATGCGCCAAAAGAAAGAACGCCGTGCGCGAAGATTCTGACACGATGCCGACCGGCGCCTTCCCTGCCCCACCCGTCCCAAAGACGGCGCTCGTCACCGGCGGCGGCCAGCGCATCGGCCGCGCCTGTTGTCTGGCGCTCGCCGAAGCGGGCTACGCGGTAGCGGTGCATTACCGCGGTTCGCGCGCGGAGGCGGAAGCGACCGCGGTGGCAATCCGCGACACCGGCGGCAAGGCCGTGACGCTCGCGGGCGATCTCACCGACGAGAATGCGGTCAAGACGCTACTGCCGCGCGCCTCGGAGGCGCTCGGGCCGATCGGCGTGCTGGTGAACAACGCCTCGATCTTCGAGGGCGACACGATCGACACGGCGACTCGCGACAGCTGGGACACGCATATGGCGGTCAATCTGCGGGCGCCGTTCGTGCTGACCCAGGAGTTTGCGCGCCAGCTGCCGCGTGAGGCTCGCGGCAATATCATCAATCTGTTGGATGAGCGGGTTTGGAGCCTGACGCCCTATTTCGTGTCCTATACGCTGACAAAGTCGGCGCTTTGGACATTGACGCAAACAATGGCGCTGGCGCTGGCGCCGCGCATCCGGGTGAACGGCATCGGCCCCGGCCCGACACTGCCCAGCCCGCGTCAGAGTCATGAGCAGTTTCTTGAGCAATGCCGGTCTATGCCCTTGCGGCGCGGCACCGCGCCGGAGGAAGTGGCCGCGGCGATGCGCTTCATCCTCGACGCGCCGGCGATGACCGGGCAGATGATCGCGCTCGATGGCGGGCAGCATCTCGGCTGGGCACAGCCGAGGCAGAACGCCGTGGTCGAGTAATGTGCGGTCTTAGCAGCGTCTCGTTGGGTGACATAATGTCACGGATAAGCCTCAGATTCGTCATGGGTCTAGGGCGCGCTCCTAAAGTTGTTCACATCGCGTGTGACCTAACGATGACATCATGCTGTTTGTCTTAAAGGCTTGATTCGAGACAAGATGTTAACCAAAACGGCTAGAAACGCACTGTGAATTCAAACGTTTAGTAAATTGCCTTCTTTTTAGGCAGCAGATCGAAAGCTCAGGATCTGGCTCGGTTGCGGTTCTTTGCGGCATGGCTTTTCGACAGAGTTATCCCCAGGTTTAGTGGATATGCCCGAAAGCGCCGGAAATAGTCTTGAAACAGTGTCAGTTCGACGCACGCCGCGCCGCGCGCGCCAGCCGGCGCCCGAGTCGTTCGACCCTCGCCGCGGGCCGGGCGGGATCGATGTCGCGCCCGCAGCGCAACCGGAAAGTGCGTCGCTGCCGAGCGGCGGGATCGCCAACGGCGCCGCGATCATTCGCGCCGTGCTGAAGAACGTACCCGCCGCGCCGGGCGTCTACCGCATGCTCGACCGCAAGGGCGACGCGATCTATGTCGGCAAGGCGCGCAATCTGAAGGCGCGGGTGCAGAGCTACACGCACCCGCTCGGCCTCTCCAACCGCACCCGTCGCATGGTGGCGGACACCGCAGCGCTGGAGATCGTGGTCACCCAGACCGAGGCCGAGGCGCTGCTGCTCGAATGCAACATGATCAAGCGCTTGCTGCCGCGCTTTAATGTGCTGCTGCGCGATGACAAGTCCTTCCCGCTGATCCACATCACCGCCGGCCAGGAATTTCCGCAGCTCACCAAGCACCGTGGCGCGCGCGCCGATGACGGCGACTATTTCGGCCCGTTCGCTTCGGCCGGCGCGGTCAATCGCACGCTGATCACGTTGCAGAAGGCGTTTCTGTTGCGCTCGTGCAGCGACAGCTATTTCGCCAATCGCACCCGCCCCTGCCTGCTCTACCAGATCAAGCGATGCAGCGCGCCTTGCGTCGGCCGCACCACGCCGGAGGATTATGCGGCGCTGATCGAGGAGGCGAAAACCTTCCTCAAAGGCCGCAGCGCCGATGTTCAGGCGCGACTTGCGGTCGAGATGGAGGCGGCTTCCGCGGCGCTCGACTTCGAGGCCGCGGCGATCATGCGGGACCGCATCCGGGCGCTGTCGGTAGTCCAGGGGCATCAGGACATCTACACGCCCGGCATCGACGACGCCGACATCATCGCCGCGCATCAAGCCGGCGGGCACACCTGCGTCCAGGTGTTCTTTTTTCGCGGCGGGCAGAACTGGGGCAATCGCGCCTATTTTCCGAGCCACGACCGGCAGATGTCGGTCGAAGACGTACTGACGAGCTTTGTCGGCCAATTCTACGACAATCGGCTGAAGCCGCCTTTGGTGCTATTGAGCCACAAGCTCGTCGAGCAGGGGCTGGTCGCCGAGGCGCTGTCGCTTGGAGGCCGCAAGGTCACGCTGCAGGTGCCGCAGCGCGGCGACAAGAAGAAGCTCGTCGACCGCATCGTCGCCGCCGCGCGCGAAGCGCTCGGCCGCCGCCTCGCCGAAAGCAGCACGCAGCGCCAGCTGCTCGAAGGCGTCGCGACGGCGCTGGGTCTTCCGGGGCCGCTCAATCGCATCGAGGTCTACGACAACAGCCACAATCAGGGCGCCAACGCGGTCGGCGCGATGATCGTCGCCGGCCCCGACGGGTTGATGAAGAACCAGTACCGCAAGTTCACGATTCGTGGTGAGCGGAAGACGGACGCCGAACCACAGCCCGTAACGGCCGCCGATGAGGCCGACGGCATCGGTGGCGATGACTACGCGATGATGCGTGAAATGCTGCACCGCCGATTTGCCCGGGCGGTCAAAGAAGATCCCGAACGGACCAGCGGCGCCTGGCCCGACCTCGTGCTGATCGACGGCGGGTTGGGGCAGCTCGGCGTTGCGCAGGGCGTCTTCGACGAGCTCGGCATCGCCGATGTGCCGGTCGTCGGCATCGCCAAGGGCCCCGACCGCAATGCCGGGCGCGAGCGATTCTTCATCCCTGGGCGGGCGTCATTCTCGTTGGAGCCGCGCGATCCCGTTCTCTATTTCCTGCAGCGGCTACGCGATGAGGCGCACCGCTTCGCGATCGGCACCTACCGGGCGCGGCACGCCAAGTCGCTCAGCCAGTCGCCGCTTGACGAAATCGCCGGAATCGGCGCACGGCGCAAGCAGGCGCTGCTCCATCATTTCGGCTCGGCACGCACGGTCGCGCGCGCGGGCCTTGCGGAGATCGAGCGCGTGCCCGGCATCAGCAAGACTGTCGCAAAAAAGGTTTATGACCATTTTCATGGGGTTGGATAAGATTGTCTCCTATCCGCCCGGCCTCTCGCCCGGAGATGAGCGTGCCGCTGACCAGCCTGCCCAACCTGCTGACCCTGTCGCGAATCCTGGCAATCCCGGTGGTGGTGCTGACGTTTTATCTCGCAGGTGATTCGGCGCGGTGGTTCTGCTGCGCGCTGTTTTCCGCCGCCGGGATCACCGACTGGCTCGACGGTCACGTGGCGCGCCGCTGGGAGCAGCAATCCGAGATCGGCCGTTTCCTCGACCCGATCGCCGACAAGCTGCTGGTGTCCGCGACCCTGTTCATGCTGACCGCTACCGGCAGACTGCCGGGTAACGCCTTGCTGCCGGCTTTAGTCATCTTATGCCGCGAAATTCTCGTTTCCGGGCTGCGCGAGTACCTGGCGGGGTTGCGGGTCGGCATGCCGGTGTCGCGCTTGGCGAAATGGAAGACGTTTATTCAGATGATGGCGATCGGCTGGCTGATCGTCGGCGATGCGGGGTGGCACGCGATCCCCGTGATGACGATCGGGGCGACGCTGTTATGGCTTGCCGCGATCCTGACGATCGTCACCGGCTACGATTATCTGCGCGCCGGGTTGGCGCATATCGCCGCCCCGCGCGCGGCCGGCGGCAAGACCCAGCGTCTCGCGTGAGGGAATGCGTGTCTTTGGCCTTGCCGGGTGGAGCGGTAGCGGCAAGACGACCCTGCTGACCAAGCTGATCCCCGAGGTGATCGGGCGCGGCATCACGGTCTCGACCATCAAGCACGCGCACCACGAATTCGATATCGACAAACCCGGCAAGGATTCCTGGCTGCACCGTCAAGCCGGCGCGAGCGAGGTGATGGTCGCTTCGTCGCGCCGTTTTGCGCTGATGCACGAACTGCGCGACGCGCCCGAACCGTCGCTCGACGAACTGGTCGCGCGCATGGCGCCGGTCGATCTGCTGCTCGTCGAGGGCTTCAAGGCGCATGCTCATCCAAAGCTTGAAGTGCACCGCCCATCGGTCGGAAAACCGTTCCTCTATCCCGACGATCCGCATATCGTCGCACTGGCCTCGGACGAGCTGATAACCGCGCCCTTGCCGGTGCTCCCCCTTGCCGATGCCGCGCGGATTGCCGATTTCATACTCGGTGGGGCGGGATTTGGTGCCGGGACTCGGTGAATGGCGCAGCTGAGCGACGATTGTTTTGCGTTTGGCGGCACGCTGCTCAGCGTCGATGCGGCGTTGGCGCTGATCGCCGAGCGCGTTGTCCCGGTCGTCGGCGACGAGACGGTGCTGTTGCGCGAGGCGATGGGGCGCATTCTAGCGCATGATCTCGTGGCCGAGATGGACTTGCCACCGCACGCCAACAGCGCGGTCGATGGCTACGCGATCACCCATGCCGATCTGTCGCCCGACAGCGACACGGTGCTGCCGGTTACCGGACGCGCCGCGGCAGGGCACCCTCTGGGGCGCGCGATCGAACGCGGCGAGGCGATCCGCATCTTCACCGGCGCGCCGATGCCCGAAGGCGCCGATACGGTCATGATGCAGGAAGACTGCACCTTGTATGGCGGCAAGGTCACGATGAAGCCCGGCATCAAGCAAGGCGCCAATCGCCGCTTCGCCGGCGAAGATGTCGCCAAAGGCGGGGTTGCGCAAATGGCCGGACGACGGCTAACGCCCGCCGATCTCGGCCTCGCGGCGGCGCTCGGCCACGACCGGCTACATGTGCGACAACGGCTGCGCGTCGCGCTGATCTCGACCGGTGACGAGGTTCGCGATCCCGGCACCGCGTTGCCGACGGGCGCGATCTACGATGCCAACCGGGTGATGCTCGCCTCGCTCATCACCGGACTAGGCTGCGCCGTCAACGATCTCGGCATCATCGCCGACCGAAAGGTGGCACTCACCAATATCCTGTCGAAGGCGGCGGCGGAGCACGACCTCATCATCACCTCCGGCGGCGTTTCGACCGGTGAAGAAGACCACGTGAAAACGGCAATCGAGCAGCTCGGCCGACTCGATTTCTGGCGGCTGGCGATCAAGCCGGGTCGGCCAGTGGCGCTTGGTCAGGTCAAGGGCGTGCCGCTGGTGGGGCTGCCGGGCAACCCCGTCGCCGCGGCGCTAACGTTCGCGATCCTCGCACGGCCGCTGATCCTGCGCCTCGCCGGCGCGGTCGAGCCGGCGCCGCAAACCTTTCCAGTGGCCGCGGCGTTTGCCTACAAGAAACGGGCAGGACGCCGCGAGTATGTCCGGGTGACGCTGGTCCGCGACGGCGGCACCCTGACAGTGTGTAAATACCCAAAAGACGGCGCCGGCATCTTGTCGTCGGTGGTCAATTGCGACGGCTTCGCGATCATCGACGAGACCGTCACCCAACTGGCGCCCGGCACAATTGTCGACTTCCTCCCGTTCGCCGGCCTCATCGCATGAGGCTTTTGTACTTCGCCTGGTTGCGCGCCAAGATCGGCACCGCCGAGGAGGAACTTGCGCTGCCACCGCAGGTTCATGACGTCAAGTCGTTGCTCGAATGGCTGAAGGCGCGCGGCCCCGGATATGCCGAGGCGCTGAAGGATCTCTCGACGGTGCGGGTTGCAGTCAACCAGGATTATGTCGGGCCCGAACACCCTGTGCACAATGGCGACGAGATCGCGGTCTTTCCGCCGGTCACCGGAGGCTGACGATGATCAAGGTGCAGCGCGAGGATTTCGACGTCGGGCGCGAGCTCGACGCGCTGACCCGGGGCAATCCGCGCATCGGCGGTGTCGCGAGCTTTATCGGCCTCGTGCGCGACATGGGCGGCAGTGATCGGGTCGAGGCGCTGAGCCTCGAACACTACCCCGGTATGACCGAAAGGAAGCTCGCCGAGATCGAGGCCGTGGCCAACCGGCGCTGGCCGCTCGACGCGAGCCTCATCATCCACCGCTACGGAAGGCTCGAGCCGGGCGACCGGATCGTGCTGGTGGCTACGGCATCGCCGCACCGCGAGGCCGCGCTCGCGGCCTGCCATTTCCTCATCGATTGGCTCAAGACCGACGCGCCGTTCTGGAAAAGCGAAGAGACGCCGCAAGGCGAGCGCTGGGTCACCGCACGCAAGGAAGACGATGAGGCGACGAGGCGCTGGAAAGTCTCTGGGAAAGGTTAGCACCTCACTTGGTCTCGGCAGTGAAAACGCCGTCCCAGTCCGGACCGGGCGGGTTCGTCTCGAAATAGCCAATGCGTTCTGCATAAAGGTCGTAGAAGCCGGCCAGCGCCGGATCATAGGCGCGGCATTCGGCGATGGCCGCGCGGGCGTCGACCCAGTTCTGCATGCGATATGCCGACAGCATGCGCTGGTGGCACGCCATATGGGCTGAGAACTCGTCGGATCGGGCAAGTTCGGGGTCGCCGAGCAGCGTATAGATGCGTACGGCTTCCTGTTTGCCTTTGACCGCGATCAGGTCGAGCTCGAGTGCCGGCCATGACGGCGCCGCCGCATGTGTCACTTCACCGAGAATAATTCCTACGTGGTAGGTCTTGGTCTGGCCTTCGAGACGCGAGGCGAGGTTCACCGCATCGCCCATCGCCGTGTAGGCGAAACGCTCGTCGGAACCCATGTTGCCGACAACGCATTCGCCGGTGTTGATGCCGACGCCGATGTGCAGCGGCTGAAAAACGCGGCCCTCAGCCTCGGCTTCGACGGCCAGCTCGGCATTGATGCGGATCAGCTCCCGGTGCATCGCGAGCGCGGTCGCACACGCATTGTCGGCATGGCTGGAATCGTCGAGCGGGGCGTTCCAGAACGCCATGATGCAATCGCCCATGTATTTGTCGATTGTGCCGCGGTGGGCCATGATGAGGTGCGTCATCGGCGTCAGGAACCCGCGGTTGATCAGCCGGCTGAGCCCTTCCGGATTTGACTTGAAACCTTCGGAAATCGACGTAAAGCCGCGGATATCGCTGAACATGACGCTAATCGTCCGCGTCTCTCCACCGAGCCGTAGTTGGCCTGGATTCGCGGCCAGCCGATTGACAAGCTCGGGCGCCAGATAGTGCCGGAAAGCGGCCTGCACCTGGCGCCGCTGCAAATCGACAAAGCCATAGCGGAACAGCAGGACACTAAGGGCGGCAGCTGCCAGCGCGATCACGGGGTTGACAAAGGGCAGCCACAGACCCCGGTCGAAAGCGATCTGCGCGCCGATGGCCCAGAGAACGAGCGGTGCCGCAGCCGCCAGCGCGGCGATGCGGGTCGGCATCGTCGCCGTCGCCCAACCGGCCGTCGTCGCGAGCAAGACCACGAACCCGATTGTCAGCAACGGCCAAGGCAGCGGGTTTTCCTGGATGAGATCGCCGGCGATCAGAGAGTCGACGATATTCGCCAGGCGCTCGGTACCCGGGACGGGCGTGTTGTCAAACGGCGCAGGGTTGGTGTCGGGAATGCCGATAAACGAAGCACCGATCAGCACGATGCGGCCGGCCAGTTCCTGCGCCTTAACCCGCCCTTGGACAAGATCGACTAACGAGTAGGTCGGGATGGTCCCCCGCGGCCCGCGATAATTGACGACGAGCCGCATCGCACTGTCGGTCGGGATGCGTCGCGCGCCGATCCGCACGCCAGCGCCCAACGCGAGGCTGACATCGCTCCACGGGACGCCGAGATAAGCAGCCACCGCCCGAACCGACAGCGACGGCAGGAAATCGCCATTGAACGGCAACGCCAGATAATCATAGCGCGGCGCGCCGTCACGATCGTAGGCGACATCGACATGACCAAGCCCGGCGGCCACCTCGCCTAGTGGCGAAACCGGCACCAGGGCCGAGCGCGGCTCGAGCGGAAATACCGGCGCGACGGGGCTGTTGTCGAGCTGCTGATACACCTGATCGGAGAGATATGCCGGCGGCGCGGCTTCGCTTTCGCCCGCAAAGGAGAACGCCAGCGGCAGCAGTACCTTTCCCGACTGGCGAATGGCCGCGGCTAATTCCGCGTCAGGATCGTCGGCGACGAGTTGTGCGAGCGCCGAGCGCAGTGGTGCGTCTTTCGGGTCGCTGAGCCCCGCCGCAGCCGCGGCGGCACTGTCGCGCAACTGCGGCGACAGTGGCCGCTCCGGCTCGGCAAACAACAGATCGAATGCGATGACCTTGGCGCCGGCGCGGTCAAGCGCCCGCACAGCCTCGGCATAATAACGGCGACTAATCGGCCACCGGCCGAGCGCCGCAAGGCTGCGGTCATCGACAAGGACGACGGCGACTTCCTTGCCCGGGGCCTCCGTTCCCCGCACCCTGAAGCGCAGATCGAGCGAGCCGGTTTCGAGAATTCGTAGCGGGCCGAAATCGGTAACGCTCAGTGGCAGCAACACGGCAGAGGCTATGACCAGTGCCAGCCCCGCTTCCGGCAGACCGCGCGGCCAAGCCAACGAGACCGCCTAGGGAACGTCCGTGCGCGAAATGACGGCCTGGAATTCCTGCGGCGCCCAGACGCGCGCATCGACTGGGTCGCGTCCCGCTTCGACACGCGCCCCCCATCGCGCCGGAATGGTGACGGCCCGCCCCGTAGCGGCACTGTTGAGCACGACCGTGCCCGACAGCACGCCAACCTGCGTCGAGCCCGGCTTCGCCTCGACGAACCAGTCGGTCGACCGCACCGCGGCCGTGCCGACGGCGGTCGACACCTCGAACGCCGCCGGATGCGTAACCGGGGCGACGACGGCACGCAGCAACCCCTGCCCCAGGTTGAGTTGCGCATTCTGCCGTTGCCCCGCCGCGTCGGTCTGGTAGGCGGAGACGGTCATACGAGTCGCCGCGGCCACCGAAATGACGCTGCCGTCGCTCATGCGCAATTTGAGCTTGCCGTCAGCCGGCACATCGATCGTATCGGAGACCGCGACCGGATCGCCCAGTTTCAGCGCGATCGCGGCCCCGCCGCGCGTCACGGTGCAATTCCCGACCAGTCCGACGACGCTCCCCGCCGCCGTATCGGCAAAACCCGGAGCCGCGGCAAGCGGCAGGGCCGCCGCCACACTCGCCGCCAGAAGAATGTCGCGTCGTCTCATGGCATCACTGATCCGAAAGCAAGGGTTTGCCGAGCGGGGTGTCGGCGAAGAAGAAGTCCAGGGCGATGTGAAGCTGGGCGGTAACCCCGACACCGCTTCCCGTCGCGCGGTTTCCCGGCACCAATGCTTCGACGGCCAGCTCCCAGCCGCCGCCGTTATAGCTCACCCCGGGCGCGACCAGCGCGGTCGTCCGCGCGCCATAGCTGCGGCCGACCGGGGAGGTGAACAGCACCTCGGTCATCGGCGTCATTTGCCTGATGACTTCCGGCAGATCGAAGGCCTGCACCTTCGCCTGCAGATACGGGATCGAGTACTCGATGGTGAAACCATTGCTGGAAATGTCGGGACGCGGCGCGGTGTCGGCAAACGCCACCGCATTGAAGGTCGTGATCGCAAGCGGCCGAAGATAGCCGATATCGAGGTCGCCCAGGCCTTTGGCGAAATAAACCTGCGGCGACGTCGCGCCGGAGGGCGACGAGCCAACGCGGCCCGCGCCGGTGCCGCCAGTCTCGCGGTCCAGGGCCAGCGACATGATGAACTCGTGATCGACGTTGTTCACCGCCTCGTACTTGATCGAGCCGTCCTGGTTTTGCCACCCGTACGCGGTCCCGCCGCCCGAGAGCTTATTCCAGCTATAGGTTTCCTCGATAAAGACGCCCAAATTGTCGGTGATCGTCTTGCCGAGCACGACGTTGAAATTGCTCGAATTCGTCGGCGTGCCGGGGCCACCGTTGCGCAGCGGCTGCATGCTGTAATTGAGATACGTCTCATCGCCCGGCGCGAACTGCGGCAGGATCAAGGTCGCGGCGAAATTGCGATCGCCCGAGGCGGTATAAGCGAGGGCTGGCGCCGCCCATGTCGCGCAGGCGAGAAACAGCGCCAGGCAACGCAACACTGTAGCCCTACCAATCATCACCACCCCGCGAGCGCCGCTCGAAACTCTCTCACACGAGGGTGGCACCGGAAACCCTCCTAGCGCGAAAAGTTGCCGGAGCTATTCGCGGTGCGCGGTCGCTACTCCGCAGCGACCTTGCCGACGGTCTTGCCGGTAGCGATGTCGTATTCGTCGATCATCAGCTGGCACAGCGTGCCGGGGGTGAAGCGGTAGTGGCCGACGGCGCCGTCGATCTCGCCGACCGGGGTGATCTCGGCCGCGGAGCCGGTGAGGAACATCTCGGTCGCCTTGTGCATCTCTTCGGGCATGATCGCGCGCTCGACGACCTTGACCCCGCGCTTGCGGGCGAGGCCGATCACGGTCTGCCGGGTAATGCCGTTGAGGAAGCAGTCGGGGGTCGGCGTGTGCAATTCGCCATTGAAGTTGAGGAACAGGTTCGCCCCGGTCCCCTCGGCGAGCTGGCCGCGCCAGTCGAGCATCAGCGCATCGTCGTAGCCGGCGGCGTTCGCCTCGTGCTTTGCCAGCGTACAGATCATGTAGAGGCCGGACGCCTTCGAGTGCACGGGCGCGCTGCTCGGCGGCGGTCGCGTCCATTTCGACTGCACCATGCGGATACCCTTGGCTCGCGCCTCGGGGGCGAAGTAGGAGGGCCAGGCCCAGGTCGCAATCGAGACGTGGATCTTCGACAGCTCGGCCGACACGCCCATCTGCTCGGCGCCGCGCCACGCGATCGGTCGGACATAGCCGTCGACGGTGTTGTTCGCCTTGATCAGCTCCATCGTCGCCTTGGCGAGGTCGTCCATGCTGTACGGGACTTCGAAGCCGAGGATCTTGGCCGAATTGATCAGCCGCGCATTGTGATCTTCGAGGTGGAACGGCTTGCCGTTATAGACGCGCTCGCCTTCGAACACACAACTTGCGTAGTGTAAGCCGTGGGTCAGTACATGCAGCTTGGCATCACGCCACGGGACAAGGCGGCCGTCATACCAGATGAAGCCGTCGCGATCGTCGAAGGGGAGCAGGTCACCAGCCATGGACATTTCCTCCCGAGCCGGGGATTTTGCGAAACTTTATAACGCAGCGAACGCCGATTTCTACCGATCCTTGCGAAATATGTCAATATGACTGACATAAAATCTCTCGAAGCGGGTGAGGCCCGCCACCTTACCGATGAGGAAGTGCGGCAGGGAATCGAGCTACTGTTCTTCGCCTATCGCGACTTTACGGCCGAGCCCGACGCGATCCTGACGCAATACGGGTTTGGCCGCGCGCATCACCGGGTCGTCCATTTTGTCGGCCGGCGGCCGCAGATGACGGTGGGCGACCTCCTGACCATCCTCAAAATCACCAAGCAGAGCCTCAACCGAGTCCTCGGACAGCTAGTGCGGCAGGGTTTCATCGTCCAGCACCGCGGCGTGCAGGATCGCCGGCAGCGGCTCCTGGAGCTGACCGAAAAGGGCCGCGATCTCGAACGCCAGCTCTCGGCGCCGCAGCGGGCGCGCGTCGCCGGCGCCTATCGCCGGGCCGGAGCCGGGGCAGTCGACGGCTTCCGGAAGGTGCTGCTCGGCATCATCGCCAGCCCCGACGACCGACGTCGCTTCGATCGGGGTAGACCGAAGCGGTAGGCGGCCATTTCGCGTATGATGGCGGCGATGAGCGACGCCGAACCCCATTTGCTCGTGGTCGACGACGATGCGCGGCTGCGCGATCTGTTGCGCCGCTACTTGACGGATAGCGGGTTTCGGGTGACCGGCGCGTCGAACGCCGCGGAAGCGCGCGCCCAGCTCGCGAGCTTCGCGTTTGATCTGGTGGTGCTCGACGTGATGATGCCCGGCGAAAGCGGTCTCGACTTGACCCGGGCGCTGCGCACGGAAAACGCGGGATCGAGCGCCGTGCCGGTACTGCTGCTGACCGCGATGGCCGAGCCCAGCGACCGCGTCAACGGGCTCGAGCAGGGCGCCGACGATTTCCTCGCAAAACCGTTCGAGCCGCGCGAGCTGGTGCTGCGCATCCGCAACATCCTGCAGCGCCGGCCCACCTCGGAGGAACCCACGCCGCCGACCGATATCCGTTTTGGCGCATTCCGCTTCGACCCGGCGCGTGCCGAGCTGCTGCGCGGCGATGAACTGGTGCGCCTCACCGCCGCGGAAATAGCGCTGCTGTCGAGCCTCGCCCAACACGCGCCACAGGCCGTGTCCCGCGAGGAACTGTCGCAGTCGGCACAGTTCAGCGGAAACGTCCGCAATGTCGATGTGCAGATGACCCGGCTGCGCCGAAAGGTCGAGCGCGACCCACGCAATCCGCGCTACTTGCAGACCGTGCGCGGCACCGGCTATGCGTTGCGGCCGGACTGAGCCGGGCGTGCCACGATGAGCGACCTGCCGAGCGTGCTGTCGGACCGGCCCGAAGACCTCACGGTCCGCCAGCGAAAATGGATAAAGCGGGTGCTGCCGAGGACGATGTTCGGCCGCTCGCTGCTGCTTATCATCATGCCGCTTGTTCTGGTCCAGCTCATCTCGGCGTGGGTTTTCTATGCGCGGCATTGGGAGACGGTTGCGCACCGTTTTTCGTCGGATGTCGCGTCGGAGATCGTGATGCTCGGCGAGAGCATCACGATGACCGCCGGCGACCGCCAAATCACCCGGTTGATGGAAGACGCGCAGTCGCAAACCGAAGTCGCCTTCGCCTTCGAACGCGACGGCAAACTGCCACCGCCGATTGCCGCCGGCGGCAGCGAGACCGAGGACCACCTGCGCCAAGCGATGAGCGAGCGCGCCCGCTCGCCCTATCGGGTCGACGGGATCAGCGACCCCAACAATCTTCAGGTGCTGCTACAGCTTCCCGAGGGCGTGCTGCACGCAACGATGTCGTATAAGCGGCTTAACACCTCGACGACCTACATCTTCATCCTGTGGATGATCGGCTCATCGGTGGTTTTCTTTGTGGTTGCCGCAATCTTCCTGCGGAACCAGGTCAAGTCGCTGCGCCGCCTGGCCGCCGCCGCCGACAACTTTGGCAAGGGCCGGATGATCGCCTACTCCAAGGTCGAGGGCGCGCTCGAAGTGCGTCAAGCGGCGGTGGCGTTCTTCCAGATGCGCGACCGCATCCAGCGGCAGATCCACCAGCGCACCGAGATGCTGGCCGGTGTCTCGCACGACCTGCGCACCCCGCTCACCCGCATGAAGCTCGCGCTGGAGCTGATGCGCGAAGGCAACCCGACGGTCGCCGAACTCAAATCGGATGTCGCCGAAATGGAGCATCTGGTGCAGGTCTATCTCGATTTCGCGCGCGGCGAGGGCACCGAGACCCCGATCGAGACCGACATCGCGGCGCTATTGCAAGACATCGCCGTGTCGGCGGCGCGCGAGGGGACATCGCTGTCGCTCGACGAAGCGGAAGAGCTGGTCGTGCCGGTCCGCCCGAATGCACTGCGCCGCTGTCTCGGCAATTTGATCGCCAACGGCGCGCGCTACGGCACGCATGTCTGGTTGACCAGCCGGCTCGCGACAGGCGGGGTCGACATCCTCGTCGATGACGACGGGCCGGGCATTCCACCCGACGAGCGCGACCACGTGTTTCAGCCGTTTATCCGGCTCGACAGCTCGCGCAACCAGACAACCGGCGGCATCGGGCTCGGGCTGACGATCGCGCGCGATGTGGCGCGCAGCCATGGCGGCGACGTGCGGCTAGAAACCTCGCCGCATGGCGGGTTGCGTGCCCGGGTTCATCTGCCGAAATAGGAAAGGCTCAGAACAGCCTGCCGCCGTTGGCGACGGGCTTGTCAGGCGCGACGAGGACAACCGCTCCCGACGCGTCTGGGAAGCCGAGCACCAGCACCTCGGACATAAAGGGGCCGATCTGGCGCGGCGCAAAATTGACCACCGCCGCGACCTGTCGTCCGATCAGCGCTTCGAGCGCGTAGTTGGCCGGAAGCTGAGCCGACGAGCGCTTCGCGCCGATCTCCGGACCGAAATCGATCGTCAGCTTATAGGCCGGCTTACGCGCCTCGGGAAACGGGTCGGCGGCGATGACCGTGCCGACCCGGATATCGACCTCGGCAAAGGTCTCATATGTGATGGTCATGCGCCGATCATACCGCCGAGGCCAGCGCATGAGAAAAGGCCGCTCCAGCTGGAGCGGCCTTTTTATGGGAGCGACAGTGGCTAGGCGGCCGACTTGCAGGTAAAGGCCTTCATCTCGTCGAGGCCTTCGGTAGCGCGCTTCTGCAGCAGCTCGGTCGTCTCGACGCCGGTCTTGGCGGCCAACGCGGCGACCTCGCGGCCGTGCGTCAGGCCCTTATCGATCATCTTCTTGGTGAACTCGGTGTGCTTGGCGATGCGGTCTTCGGTCGATGTCGGCTGCGTCATCTCACGCGCATGCGTCGAGAAATCCTCAAGCGCTTGCTGAGTCATCTCGATCTGACGCTTCGCGAACGCGTGAACGCCCTCGACGGCGAGCTGATTGGCCTGGCTCAGGGCCTCGAGGTTGCGGCGCTGCGCGGCCCAGACCGCCTCGACGTCAAACGGGCGAAAGCGAAAATCCGCGAACATCTTGGTGACGTCGAAATCAAAAAACGGGATGCGGGCATCGGACATGGATGGGTTCCATTTCAAGGAGAATGGCGTTTTGTGCACTGCACAATCGGCTATATGGAACCCGGCACGATCGTAGTCAAGGCTTATTATTTTGCACTGCAACAAAATACTTTCGTTAGGCGTCGGCTTCTACCGCATTCCGCGAGGTGGAATGTAGCGGAACCAGCCAGCGCTCAATGCCGCGCAATCGCCGGTCGAGCGTCGCCATGGTCGGCGCCAGGTCTGGCGACTCGTCACGCGACCAGGTGTGCGCCGCAGCAAGATAGGCAGCGGCCGTGAGCTTGACGGCGACAACTCCGGCGATCCCGTGCGACGCGATTCCGGCCGCGTCGAGCATCAGCCGCATCGAGCACAATCCCGCGCCAGCGAGTGCCGCGGCGGTCAGCGGATCGGTCGGCAGGTCGCGGCGCAACGCGACGGTAAACGCGCGATGCGGCGCCAGTGCGTCGAATCGCCGCATCAGGAGATCGAAAAGTCGGTCGCGCAGCTTTTCTCCGACCTCCATGTCGAGCGGCGCGGCCAGTACGGCCTCATCGACCCGTCGCAGGAACCCGCAGAGCACGGCGGTGCGCGACGGAAACAGACGGTAGACCTGGAGGATAGGTAGCCCGGCTTCGTCGGCGATCCCGGCGAGCGACACCCGGCGCCAGCCCTGCGCCTCGACCAGCGCCGCCATCGCATCGATGATGCGGTCCGGATTGGCGGTTTCGGCTCGCCGCCCCCGACTTTGCGCCATCGCCCGTAGCCTAGCGCGCCAGCTCGCGCGAACGCCGCGTCGCGGCAGCGATCGCGCGATCCATCAGCTCGGCGAGGCCTTGCTCGCCCATCAAAACGTCGAGCGCGGCACGGGTCGTGCCGCCCGGGCTTGTCACATTCTCGCGCAGCTTCGCCGGTGCTTCTTTCGAGACCCGCGCCAGCTCGCCGGAACCGGCCACTGTCGCCAGCGCCAGCCGCATCGCGAGTTCCGGTGGCAAGCCGGAATTTACCCCAGCCGCGGCGAGCGTCTCAATCAGCAGAAAGACGTAGGCCGGGCCGCTTCCCGACACGGCGGTCACCGCGTCGAGCAACCCCTCATCCTCGACCCAGGTGCTCTCGCCGATGGCCGCGAGCAGCGCATCACAGAGCTGCCGCTGCTCGCCGGTGACACGCGGATTGGCGCAGGCGACGCTGATCGCGCGGCCGATCGCCGCCGGCGTGTTGGGCATCACGCGCACGATCGCCGCATCACCAAGGTGCCCGGCCAGACCGGCGATCGTCGTGCCCGCGGCGATCGACATGAACACCGTTCCAGGGCGCGCGAAGCGGCGGTAATCCGGCACGATATCGTTGATGCCCTGCGGCTTGACGGCAAACACCACCGCGTCGGGGGTCAGATCGCCAGCAAGCTCGGCGGCGGATTGATGCGACGAGACCCGTGACGCCGCGGCCAGCGCCTCGGGCGCGTGGGCCGGCTCGACGACGACAAAGCGCGATGCCGCGCCGCTCGCCAGCCAGCCGCGCAGCATGGCCGAGCCCATCTGGCCACAGCCGACGAGGACAACCGTACCGGCGCTCATTGGGGATGCTCCGACGGATCAGGCTTCGCCGATCGGATCGATCATCGCCGCGGCCATCGCTTCGTCGGCGGGCTTGCCGCCCCAAACGACGAGCTGGAACGCCGGATAGAAGCGCTCGCACTCGGAGACCGCGATATCGACGACGTCCTCGACCTGCTCACTGCTCACGGACGACAGGCCACGCATCAGCACGGCGTAGCGGAAGGACGGCGAATTATCCCCCGCCGCCAGATCGAAATGGCCGAGCCACAGTTTCTCGTTGGCCAGGGCCAAAAGCTCGTAAAGCACGCCGCGGCGGCGTTTCGGCACCTTCATGTCGAAGCCACACGAAAAGTGCAGCGCGGTCAGCTCTTCCTGCCACAGGAAATAGAGACGGTAGTCGCACCAGCGGCCGGGGATCTCGACGATCAGCTCGTCCTCGCCGGCCCGGTCATGCGCCCAATCATTGGCAATAACGATCTCCTCGACCAAGTCGATCGGATTGCCGACATGAGGCCGGCTCTCTTCAAAAGAAAGAGATGTCATTGCGCGCTCCTCGGAGCCCCGCGGCCACGGCCGCTTGCTCCTTTTAACAACTTTGCGGCCGGAACAACCGAAAAATTCGGAAGAATACGGTCGCGAGCCGGGATGGCGAGGCTACGCTGCCAAACCCAAATGACAGTTGCAAGGCAACATCTAGCGCATCACGCGACAAGCACCGCGAAACCTAGCTCGATTTCGCTTTTCGTCGCCGCGGCCGCGCCGGCGCTTTTTGCCTCTCGGCGAGTTGCGATTCGAGCGCGGCGAACCGGCGCTGCAAATCTTCCTGTTCCGCGCGCGCCTTCGCCGCCATCGCCTTCACCGCCTCGAACTCCTCGCGGCTCACCATATCCATCCCGGCGAGCACGCGTTCGAGCTGGTCGCGAAAGCGCGACTCGATATCCGAGCGCACCCCGGACAGCGCTCCCATCGCGCCATTCGCGACACGCGCGATATCATCGAAAAAGCGGTTCTGGCTCTGCATGGCGAACCTCCTTCGCCTACTCTGCCGCCTCTTTCTTCGCCGCGCCGCTACGCTCAGCGTGGCGGTCGATGGCCTTCTGGATCGCGGCAGCCGCCTGGCCTCCAAACTCGACGTGATGGTCGGTCGCGTAATCGTAGCTCTCGACCAGCAGCTCGCGGCTCTGCTGGAACTTGGGATGGACAAAGCGAGCCATCAACTCGTAATGCCGCTTGGTCTGTTCCCAATCGGCCCAGTTCTGCGCAAGTTCACAAAGCACGCCGAACCCGCCCGAACCCTTCATCAGCCGGTCGACATAGGCGACCGCATCGTCGGGGGTGCCGATGCAGGCGGTGCCGGTCTCCATCAGCCATTCGACCGGATCAGCAACATCGCCAGGGATGATCGGGAAGGTCGCGACGTCGCGGAAGTACTGCGCGAACTGCTTGACGCCGAACTGCACGTTCTTGATCGCCTGCTCGCGTGTCTCGGCGATGTGGAAGAAGCCGACGACGCGCCAGTCCTTGCGGTTCGGGGTGTGGCCGTTGGCGCGCGCGGTCTCCTCGTAGAGGTTCCAGTTCGCGGTATGGCGCTCCATTTGCGCCGGCGCGGTGCCGCCGATCGACAGCATGCCAACACCGTGCGTGCCGGCGAGCACCGAACCCGACGGCGAGCGCGCCGCGGCGACCGCGAGCTCCATGGTCGGCTGGGTGAACGGCCGCAGCTGAAGCTTGGCGCTGGTAATGTCGAACCAGTCGGTCTTCTTGTTGACCTCCTCGCCACGCAACAGCCGGAGGATGACGTCAAACGACTCCTCCATCATCTGCCGCTGATCGCCGGGGTCGATGCCGATCTTCAGCGCGTCATGGACCAGCGCGCCGGGGCCGACGCCGAACATCGCGCGGCCGCGCGTCATGTGATCGAGCTGCACCATGCGGTCGGCGAGCATGAACGGGTTGTGGTAGGGCAGCGATACGACGCCGGTGCCGAGCCGGATGTGGCGGGTGCGCTGCGCGGCGGCGGCGATGAACATCTCCGGGCAGGCGATGATCTCGAACCCGCCCGAATGATGCTCGCCGATCCACGCCTCGTGGTAGTTGAGCCGGTCGAGATGCTCGATCAGCTCCATGTCCCGCTCCATCGACAGGGTGGGGTTCTCGTCGTGC
>DATMLO010000043.1:0-10063 GCA_035570495.1 Allostellaceae bacterium
GGCGAGAATTCCGCTGGCGGCACGCTGCTCGTCGACGAGCGCTGGCGCCGCCGGCCCGTCGGCATCGCCGCTGCCGCTAACCCCGGCAACCAGCCTCTCCTCAGCGACACCTATTATCTTGAGCGCGCCCTCGACCCGTTCACCGAAATTCGCCGCGGCCCGGCTGACGAGCTGCTGAAGCGCCGGCTGGCGGTGCTGGTCTACGCCGATGCCGGCTCCGATTCCGCGACGGAAGAGGAAGGCGTGCGAAAATGGATCGACGCAGGCGGCGTCTTGCTGCGCTTCGCGGGGCCGCATCTCGCCGAGCAGGACGATCATCTGCTGCCGGTGCGGTTGCGCCGTGGCGGGCGGACGATCGGCGGCGCGCTGAGCTGGGAGCAGCCCGCGAAGCTCGCGCCGTTCCCGGCGGAAAGCCCGTTCGCCGGCCTCGCGATCCCCGAGGACGTGACGGTCTCGCGCCAGGTGCTCGCCGAGCCCGACGCCGACCTCACCGGCAACACCTGGGCGCGGCTCGCCGACGGCACGCCGCTGGTGACCGCCGAGAAACAGGGCAAGGGCTGGATCGTGCTGATCCACACGACCGCCAATGCCGAGTGGTCGAACCTGGCGTTGTCGGGTCTCTTCGTCGAGATGCTGCGCCGCGTCGTGGCGATCAGCGAGGGTGTCGCCGAGACCGGCGACGCCGAGCTGCCGCCGCTCGAGACGCTTGACGGCTACGGCCGGCTGCAGCACGCCGCGCCGATGGCGCAGCCGATCTCGGCCAAGGACATCGCCACTGCCGTTGCGTCGCCGCGCCATCCGCCGGGCTTCTACGGCACGGCCGACGCTAAGCGCGCGCTGAACCTCGGCTCCGGCATCGCCGAGCTGAAACCGATCGACGGGCTGCCGAAGGGTGTCGCGCGCGAACCACTCGCCCGCAAGGTCGAGCTGGATGCCCGTCCGCCGTTGCTCGTCGCCGCGCTGATCTTGGCGCTCGTCGATCTCTTACTGAGCTATTGGCTGCGCGGCCTGCTGCGAGGCCCAAGGCGCCGGGCCTCGCGCGGCGCCGCGGCGATGTTGTTGCTGTTCGTGTTGGCGCTGCCGGGCGTTGCCCGCGCCGACGACAGTTTCGTGATCCAGGCGACGTCCGATCTGCGCCTCGCCTATGTCCGCACCGGCGACGACGCGATCGACAGCGAGAGCCGCGACGGCATGACCGGCCTGGCGCGGATTCTCGCACAGCGCACCGCGGTCGAAACCGCCGAGCCGATGGCGGTCGATGTCGAAAGCGACGAGCTGATCTTCTTCCCGCTGCTTTACTGGCCGGTGACGGCCGGCCAGACGCCGCCATCGCCGCAAGCCGTCGAACGCATCAACCGCTATATCGAAACCGGTGGCACCATCCTGTTCGACACGCGCGACGCCGGCGACAGTACGCCCGGCCCCTATGGCAGCGGCGGACAATCCGCCGAGCAGCTCAAGGCGCTGGTCGGCGGCGTGAAAATCCCGCCGCTGGCGCCGATGCCGCCCGACCACGTGCTGACCAAGTCATTCTATCTGCTGCACGAATTTCCCGGACGCTGGAACAGCGGCCAGGTCTGGGTCGAGCCGGCCGAGGACCGCGTCAATGATGGCGTGTCGAGCGTCATCGTCGGCGGCAATGATTGGGCCGGGGCCTGGGCGGTCGATGGCAACGGCCGGCCGGAATTCCCCTGCGTGCCGGGTGGCGAGCGACAGCGCGAGATGGCCGATCGCTTTGGCGTCAACCTGGTGATGTACGTGCTGACCGGCAATTACAAGAGCGACCAGGTGCACGTGCCGGCGATCCTGGAGCGGCTCGGGCAATGAGCATCAGCGCCTACACGGTCGTCTTCTCGCCGATGATCCCATGGGTGGCGATCGCCGCCTTGACGCTGGTCGGCGCGCTGATCCTGGCGCTCGGCGCATGGCGACGCGGCCGAGGCCTCGTGTGGCGCGGCGTCGCGATTGCCATGCTGCTGGCGATCCTCGCCAACCCGGCGCTGGTGCGCGAGCAGCGCATCCCGCAACGGGATGTCGCGGTCGTTATCCTCGACGAGTCGCCGAGCCAGGAGATCGGCGACCGCAGCGCCGCCAGCGCCGAGGCGCTGAAATCGGTTACGGCCGCGCTCGCGAACGATCACGATCTCGATGTTCGCGTCGTACGCGCCGGCAAGCCGACCCCCGGTGCCGGCGATGACGGCACGCGGCTCTTTACGGCGCTGAATAGCGCACTCGCCGATGTGCCGCGCCAGCGCCTCGCCGGCGTCATGATGATCACCGACGGCGAGGTGCACGACGTCCCCGCCGGCGATGTGAAAGCCGCCGCGGCGCAACTCGGCGCGCCGCTCCATGTGCTGCTGTCCGGTCATCCCGGCGAGGGCGACCGCCGGCTCGTGGTCAAGGAAGCGCCGAGCTTCGGCCTTGTCGGCAAGACCGTCCCGCTGACCGTGCGCGTCGAGGATCTGCCGGAGCAGAAGGACGTCGTGCAGGGCGACGCCAAGCTGACCTGGCGCAAGGATGGCGGCGACAGCCATATCGCGCTCATCCCGGTCGGCCGCGACGTGCCGCTGTCGATCCCGATCGATCATGGCGGGCCCAATGTCGTCGAGCTGGCGGTGGAACCGGGGCCGCGAGAGCTGACCCTCGTTAACAACCGCGCGGCGGTTGTCGTCAATGGCGTGCGCGACCGGTTAAAGGTTCTGTTGGTCTCTGGCGAGCCGCACCCCGGCGAACGGGTGTGGCGCAACATCCTCAAATCCGACCCGTCGGTCGATCTGGTGCATTTTACGATCCTGCGCCCACCCGAAAAGCAAGACGGCACGCCGATCCGCGAGCTGTCGCTGATCGCCTTCCCGATCCGCGAGCTGTTCGACGTCAAGCTCGGCGAATTCGACCTGATCATCTTCGATCGCTACAGCCGGCGCGGTGTGATCCCTCAAGGCTATCTCGAAAATGTCGTCAACTACGTGCGCAACGGCGGTGCGTTTCTTGAAGCGACGGGGCCGAGTTTCGGCACGCCGATGAGCCTCTTCCGCACGCCGCTCGGCGAGATACTGCCGACCGAGCCGACTGGCAATGTCGACGAGGAAGGGTTCAAGCCCGAGCTGACCGGTGACGGCTGGCGCCATCCGGTGACGGCCGACCTGCCGGATGCCGGCAAGCCCGGCGGCGAGCCGAGCTGGGGCCGTTGGTTCCGTCAGGTCAATGCGCATGTCCATCACGGCACGACCTTGATGACCGGCGATCATGGCGAGCCTCTCCTGGTGCTTGACCGCATCGGCAAGGGCCGCGTCGCGCAGCTGCTGTCAGACCAGATGTGGCTCTGGGCGCGCGGCTTCGAGGGTGGTGGGCCGCAGGCGGAGTTGCTGCGCCGTCTCGCCTATTGGCTGATGAAGGAGCCCGACCTCGAGGAAAACGACCTGCGTGCGACGATCGACGGCGACCATCTGCTGGTGACCAGGCAGTCGCTCGAGCCCGACGACAAGCCGGTGACGGTGACCGCGCCCGACGGCACGACATCGAGCCTGAAATTGGCCCCGCAAGACGGCGGCCGCAGCACCGGGACGCTGACGGTAACCCAGATGGGCCTCTACCGGGTCAGCGACGGCACGCGCACGGCCTTGGCCGCCGCCGGGCCGCTCAACCCGATCGAATTCTCCGATGTGCGCGCGACACAAGACAAGCTCGCGCCGGTCGTGACCGCCAGCGGCGGCGGCGTCTTCTGGATCGCCGACGGCATCCCGGAGATTCGCCGCGTCGCTTCCGGCCGAGCGACGGCGGGGAACGGCTGGATGGGTCTGCGCGAAAACGACGACTACACGATCGCCGGCTTTAACGAGACCCCGCTTCTGCCGGGCATCGCCGCGCTGCTTCTGGCGATCGGCGCGCTGATCGCCGCCTGGCGACGGGAGGGGCGCTAGGAGGTTCTCGTCATTGCGAGCGAAGCGACGCAATCTCCTACCGACTAGGCCCCAACGAAATGTCGAAACAGCCCGCAGTCTATATTTTGACGCACCGGCACCACACGGTGCTTTACACGGGCGTGACAAGCGATTTGAAGGCGCGGATTTATCAGCATCGGGAAAAGCTATCGCCTGGGTTTACCAATCGCTACAACGTGTCGAAGCTCGTGTTTTATGAATTGGGGCAAGACATTTCCGGTGCGATTGCTCGCGAGAAGCAGATCAAGGCTGGATCGCGGGCGCGGAAGATTGAGCTGATCGAAGCATTTAATCCGGAATGGCGTGACCTTTATGACGAGCTTTGACGTTGCCGAGGTGGCGCTTCTTGCATCGTCATTGCGAGCGAAGCGAAGCAATCTCCTCGCCGAGGAATCTAATGCGGCGGGAGATTGCTTTGTCGCCTGTCGGCTCCTCGCAATGACGACCTAGGGTCATGGTTCGCCAGATCATCGCCCCCATCCATCCGGACGGCTGGAAATTTGTCGCGATCGGCGTCGTCGCCACGCTGATCCTGTTCCTCGTGTGGCACCCGCTGGGCTGGCTGGCGCTGATCGTGACGTTGTGGGTCGTCTATTTCTTCCGCGACCCGTGGCGCGTTACGCCGACGCGGCGCGGCCTCGTCATCAGCCCGGCTGACGGCACTATCGTCTCAATCGCGCCGGCGTTGCCGCCGCCCGAGCTCGACATGGGCGCCGAGCCGGTGACGCGGATCGGCATCTTCCTCAACTTGCTCGACGTGCATGTCGCGCGCGCGCCGCTCGGCGGCATGCTCGCCGCGAGACATTACACGCCGGGGCGCTTTGTCAACGCGAGCCTCGACAAGGCGAGCGAGGACAACGAGCGCCTGGCGCTGCGCCTCAGCACCGAGGACGACGCGCCCGATATCGCCTGCGTGCTGATCGCCGGCCTCGTCGCGCGGCGCATCGTCTGCCCGCTGATCGCCGGCCAGCGCGTCGGCGTCGGCGAGCGGATCGGCAACATCCGCTTCGGCTCACGGGTCGATGTCTACCTGCCACCGCCCTATGTGCCGCTGGTCGTGCTCGGTCAGCATATGGTCGGCGGCGAGACCGTGCTCGCCGATCGCGATGCGAAAGAGCCGCCGCGCGAAGGGTTCAGTCATTAGCTAAAAATATTACGATTTTGTCATTGACAATATCGCAATGAACTCCCATCTCCCGGGTTGCGATCGCGCGTTGGCGATCGATTTGGTGTAAGCTCTTCCCATGAGGACGATCCGGGAAAAGATGGCGTCGTCGCCGCGCGGCCGCGTGCGCCGGCCGAAGATGCGCAACATGCGGGTGCGCCGCATCCAGCAGCTGTCGGTCAATCGGATGGTGCCGAACATCCTGACGCTGCTCGCGCTGTGCGCCGGGATGACGGCGATGCGCTTCGCGCTCAACGGCAATTTCCCGGGCGCGGTCTACGCGATCATCGTCGCCGGTGTGCTCGACGGGCTCGATGGCCGCGTCGCGCGGTTGCTGAAGGCCACCTCGCATTTCGGCGCCGAGCTCGACAGCCTGTCGGATTTCATCAGCTTTGGCGTCGCGCCGGCCACGGTGCTCTATCTATGGACGATGTCGGCGTTGCACAGCCTCGGCTGGGCGATCGTCCTGTTTTACGCGGTGTGCTGCGCGCTGCGCCTGGCGCGCTTCAACACCCAGCTCTCCGCCGAGCCGACCCCCGCGACCGCCGGCTTTTTTACCGGCGTGCCGGCGCCCGGGGGTGCGGGCCTGGTCATGATGCCGCTCTATGCGAGCTTCGAATGGGGTGATTGGCTGGTTCGCTCGCCGTATTTTGCGGCCGTGTGGGTCGCGGGCGTCGCGTTCCTGATGGTCAGCCGCATCCCGACCTTGTCGCTCAAGAAATTCCACGTGCCGCACGACTACGTGATACCGACCCTGCTCGGGGTCGGGCTACTGGCGGCCTTTGCGTCGACCGCGCCGTGGCCGACGCTGTTCTTTGTCGGTCTGCTGTATCTCGGCACGATCCCGCTGACGGTGCGGTCGGCGATGCGGCTGCGCCGCGCCGCAGCCAAGAAGCCGGAAGCCGCCGAGGCGCCGGCACTGCTCGCCGCGCCTCCTCAGGCGCCCCCGTTGGGCGAGGCCGTGGTGCCGCCCAACGAATGGCGGCATTGAAGCCGGGCTCGCCGCCGACATAAGCTCGTCGCCGCGCCGATCAGCCGGGGTTCGCCAACATGCTCAGCTTCAATCTCAAGGCCGAAGAGAAGTTCGACCCAAAGCATCATGTCGAGAAGATCCTCGGCAGCGCCGGCGAGGGCGACGTCACGGTCGCTTGCTGGGAGCCCGGGCAGGTGAGCCCGTATCACTGTCATCCCAACGCGGTCGAACTCTATTTCTGCTTTGAAGGCGGCGGCACGATGAAGACGCCGGCCGAGACGGCCGACGTCAAACCCGGCAGCTTTGTCGTCCATCCGCGCGGCGAGCTGCACGAATGGCGTACCGGGCCGCAACGCACCTTGCTATTCCGCGTGCGCTACGGCGAGGAATTTTCCGGCCGCACCAAGGAATGGCCGAGCAACCCGGACTGGCAGCCGCGGCCGCAGGACATCGAGTACTTTTCGCAAAGGTAAGCCCATGACCGATCGTCCCGACGGCGCCGACCAGGCCTCCGAGCATGACGTGCCGATCCCCTACATGCAGCGCACCCGCGACTATTACCTGACGCTCGGTTACGGCAACCCGTATCGCTGGGCGCATTTTGCGAGCGCGCCGTTCACGCCGCTGAGGAAGCCGCTCGCCGAGTGCCGCACCGGCCTCATCACCACGGCCGCGCCGTACCAGCCCGACAAAGGCGACCAGGGCCCCGGCGCGCCCTATAACGGCGGCGCCAAGTTCTACCGGGTCTATTCCGGCGACACCGCGGTCGATCACGATCTGCGCATCTCGCATATCGGCTACGACCGCATCCACACGACGGCGACCGACAGCGGCACTTGGTTTCCCTTGCCGGCGCTGCGCCGGGCCGCTTCCGCCGGACGGATCAAACAGGTTGCGCCGCGCTTTCATGGCGCGCCGACCAACCGCAGCCACCGCACGACGCTCGCTCAGGATTGCCCCGAGCTGCTGGAGCGCGTGCGCGAGGACGGCTGCGATGCGGTGATCCTTGTGCCGAACTGCCCGGTTTGCCACCAGACGATCAGCCTCACCGCCCGCTATCTCGAAGCAAACGGCGTCCCGACGGTGGTGATGGGCTGCGCCCGGGATATCGTCGAGTTTGTCGGCGTGCCGCGCTTCCTGTTCAACGACTTCCCGCTCGGCAACTCGGCGGGCAAGCCGCATGACATTGCTTCGCAGGAGGCGACCTTGGAGCTCGCGCTGCGCGTGCTCGAAACCGCGCCGGGCCCGCGTACCATCGTGCAAAACCCGCTGCGCTGGAGCGACAATCCAGACTGGAAGCTCGACTACTCCAACATCGCGCGTCTGTCGCCTGAGGAGATCGCGCGCCGCCGCGCCGAGTTCGATCGCAACAAGGAGCTCGCCCGCGAGGTGCGCGAAAAAGCGGCCGCGGAGTAGCCCCTCATTGTCATTGCGAGCGTAGCGAAGCAATCTCCTTCCGCCTTGGCCCTCCACCGATGGAGTTTGCCACGTCGCGCGTCGCGCTCCTCGCAATGACACGAGTTGCTTTATGACCAAACCCTTCGCCGGCATCCGCATTCTCGATTTCACCCGTTATGTCGCGGGGCCGTACGGCACCTATCAGCTGGCGCTGCTCGGCGCGGACGTCATCAAGATCGAGCCAAAGACCGGCGACGAGATGCGCCAATCGCAGGTCTCGAAGGAATGGGCGGCGAAGGGCCTCGGACCCTCCTTTATGGGCATTAATTCCAACAAGCGCAGCCTGACGCTCGACCTGCAAAAACCCAAAGCCGCCGAGATCGTCAAACGCCTCGTCGCGACCGCCGACATCGTCTGGGAGAATTTCCGCCCCGGCGTCATGGATCGCTTTGGCCTCGGCTACGAGGCGCTGAAGGGCATCAACCCGCTGCTTATCTATTGCGCGGTCTCGGGCTTCGGCCAGAACGGGCCGGAGCGCGGCACTGCCGCGTTCGACGGCAAGCTGCAGGCGATGAGCGGCATCATGTCAATCACCGGCCACGAGGATAAAGGCCCGACTCGCGCCGGCTTCGCGCTGTGCGACACGATCGGCGCGATGACCGCGGCCTTCGCGGTATCGAGCGCGCTCTACCAGCGCACGGTGACCGGCGAGGGCCAGTTCGTCGATGTCGCGATGCTCGATGCGGCCCTCGCGTTCATCCCCGGCCAGGTCGCGGAATACACGGTCACCGGCCACATCCACCGCCAGTTCGGCAATCTCTCATCGACCGGCAAGGTCACCGGCAACCGCTTCAAGGCGGGCGAGGGCGATCTGATGCTGGCGGTGATGACCGAACGGCAATTCGCCAATCTGATGAAAGGCCTCGGCCGCGAGGATACGCTCGCCGACCCGCGTTTCGCTGATTGGCCGTCACGCTCGGCGAACGAGCCGGCACTGCGCGCGATCATCGAGGATGCGCTCGCCGCCGACAGCGCCAAGAACTGGGAACAGCGCCTCACCGCGATGGATGTGCCCTGCGCCGGCATCTGGTCGATCTCCGAGATCGTCCACCACCCGCAGCTCGCGCATCGCGACGTGCTGCAAACGGTGCCGTCCGACGACGGCGAATTGACGCTGATCGGCTCCGGGTTCCGCTTGGCGCACGGCACGGGCGGCATCGACCGGCCGCCGCCCAAGATCGGCGAGCACAACGCCGAGATTCTCGGCGAGGCCGGCTACACCACCACGGAAATCACCGCCTTCGCCGAAGAGGGCGTGGTTTAGTCCTAACCCACCAGCTTCTTGAGCCGCTCCACCATCTTGTCCGAGGTGTCGTCTGGCGTGAAGGTCGCGGTAAAGTGGCCCTGCGGGTCCATGATGTAGATCAGCGCGCTGTGGTCCATGTCATAGCCGCCGTCGGGCAGCGGATGCTTGGCGTAGTAGACCTTATAGTCCTTCGCGGCCTGCGCCACCTGATCGGGCGTGCCGGTCAGCGCTTCGATCGGCCCGCCAAAGCTTTCGACATAGGATTTGAGCACCGCCGGCGTGTCGCGCTCCGGATCGACGGTGATGAAGACGATGCCGAAATCCTTTTCCTTCGCGCCGAGCTGGTCGAGAGCCAGCGACAGGTCGTTGAGCGCCGTCGGGCAGACATCCGGACAGTGCGTGTAGCCAAAGAATACGAGGTTCCATTTGCCCAGGAGGTCGGCGTCGGTGAAGGGCTTGCCGTTCTGGTCGACAAGGCTGAACTTGCCGCCGAACGCCCCGGCGAGCGGGTTGCCGGCGACGCCACGCGCCTGGTCGCGGAACGCCAGCCCGATCAGCACCCCCGCGACCAGCACCAGAACTCCCGCAAATGCCGTCGCGATCAGCACGAAGGACGGCGAGCCGCCGGTCTTGGGTGGCGGTGGCTTTGTCGCGCGCGCCATGCCGCGTCCTAATGATGCGTCGGCATGGTCATACCGGGCATGCCGACGCTATCGCCCGATGACTCTTTCGCGGGGCCCATCGCGCCGACTTTCGCGACGTTGACGGTGACTTGGCGTGCACCGGCCTTGGCGAAATTGAGCGTCAGCGGAAAGCTGTCGCCTTCCTGCAGCGGCTTCGCGAGCCCGCTGAGCATGATGTGATAGCCGCCCGGCTTCAGCGCTACCGCCTGGCCAGCCGGCAAGTCGACGCCGTCGACGAGGCGCATTTTCATGACATTGCCGTCCATCGACATCTCATGGATTTCCGCCTTTTGCGCGGCCGGGGTCGAGGCGCTGGTGAGCCGGTCGCCACCGGGCGCTTCGATCGTCGCATAGGCCACGGCGGTCTGCGCACCGCCCGGTGTCGCGCGCGCCCAGGCATTGGTGATCTCGACGTCGGCGCCCTGCGCGAACGCGACGGGTGAAAGCAATATGAGGCCCGCAGCGAGGGCGAGCAGTCGGCAACGCATCGTCGTCCACTCCAGACCATCGGACGGCCGCCGAGAGCCTACTCCAGCAGCATCGCCTCGATCTCGTCGATCAGATGGCGCAGGTGGAACGGCTTTGCCAGAACCCTGG
>DATMLO010000044.1:0-9852 GCA_035570495.1 Allostellaceae bacterium
GCCTCGTATTCCATCGTCGCCTTATCGGTCTCGATCTCGGCGATGATGTCGCCGGAATGGATCTCGTCGCCTTCCTTCTTGAGCCAGCGCGCGACGCTACCCTCGGTCATCGTCGGCGACAGCGCCGGCATCAGGATCTGGATCGACATCAGCGGTAGACCACTTCACGCGCCGCGGCGACGATGTCCTCGACCTGTGGGGTGGCGAGGCGTTCGAGATTGGCGGCGTAGGGCAGCGGCACGTCCTTGCCGGCGACCCGCTTCACCGGCGCATCGAGCCAGTCGAAGCATTCCTCCATCATCACCGCGGCCAGCTCCGATCCGATACCGGCGAAGGGCCAGCCTTCCTCGACCGCGACAAGCCGGTTGGTCTTCTTGACCGAGGCGGCGATCGTCGCGACGTCGAATGGGCGCAGCGAGCGCAAATCGATGACCTCCGCGGAGATGCCGTCCTTGGCCAGCTCCTCGGCGGCCTGCAACGCCAGCTTCACCATGCGCGAGAATGCGGTGATCGTGACTTGATCACCTTCTCGCGCCACCCTCGCCTTGCCGATCGGAACAATAAATTCGGGGTCGGTCGGCACTTCGAAGCTCTCGCCGTAGACCAGCTCGTGCTCGAGGAAGACGACCGGGTTCGGATCGCGGATCGCCGATTTGAGCAGGCCCTTATGGTCTGCGCCGGTATAGGGCGCGACGACCTTGAGCCCGGGGCAATGCGCGTACCAGCTCGCATAGCATTGCGAATGCTGCGCGGCGACACGCGAGGCGATGCCGTTGGGGCCGCGGAAGACGATCGGGCACGACATCTGCCCGCCCGACATGTAGCGCGTCTTGGCGGCGGAATTGATGATCTGGTCGATCGCCTGCATCGCGAAGTTGAAGGTCATAAACTCGACGATAGGCCGGAGCCCGGCGAAGCTGGCCCCGACCCCGACCCCGGCAAAACCCTGCTCGGTGATCGGCGTATCGATCACCCGGCGCGGCCCGAATTCCTTCAGCAGCCCCTGGCTGACCTTGTAGGCGCCATCATACTCGGCGACTTCCTCACCCATCAGGAAGACGCTCTCGTCACGCCGCATCTCTTCGGCGATGGCGTCGCGCAGCGCCTCGCGCACGGTGATCGTTGCTGTAGCGCCGGTGTATTGAGGCTCGCCGGGCGGCGGTGTCGGTGATGGCGCGGAGGGCGGGGGCGGAGCATGGTCGCGCGCCATCGGCGAGGACGACGGCTCGGGGTGCGGCGGCGGAGCTTGCGGCGCCTTTACGGCCGGTCTTGTCTCGGCCCGGGCCGACACGTCCTCACCATTTTCAGCGATGATCGCGATCGGCGTGTTGACCGCGACGTGCTCGGTGCCCTCGGGGATCAAGAGCTTGGCGAGGACGCCCTCGTCGACCGCCTCGACCTCCATCGTCGCCTTGTCGGTCTCGATCTCGGCGATGGCGTCGCCCGGCTGGACGTGGTCACCCTCGGCCTTGAGCCAGCGCGCGATCTTGCCCTCGGTCATCGTCGGCGACAGCGCCGGCATCAGGACGTCCATGCTCATGATTTGGTCTTAGGCATCGGCCAGCACATCCGTCCACAATTCGCTGGGGTCGGGCTCGGGGCAATCCTGCGCGAACTGCGCCGCCTCGGCGACCACCTGGCGAACCTTGGCCTCGATCTCCTTGATCTCGTTCTCGGTCGCCATCTTCTCTCGCAACAGTCGCTGGCGCAGGTGATCGATCGGGTCGTGCTCGGAGCGCATCTTGTCGACTTCTTCCTTGGTGCGGTACTTGGCCGGGTCGGACATCGAGTGGCCGCGATAGCGGTAGGTCAGCATCTCGAGGATGATCGGCCCCTGACCGGAACGGGCTTGCTCGGTCGCCGCTTGCGCGGCGTCATAAACCGCGCCGACATCCATGCCGTCAACCTGTTCGCCAGGGATGCCGTAGGCGATGCCGCGATGGAACAGATCGGTGCGCGCCGAGGCGCGGCTGATCGAAGTGCCCATGCCGTAGCGGTTGTTCTCGATCACATAGACGATTGGCAGCTTCCACAGCGAAGCCATGTTGAAGCTCTCGGCGACCTGGCCCTGGTTGATCGCGCCGTCGCCGAAATAGCAGACCGAGATGAAGCCGTCATTGCGATAGCGATGCGAGAAGGCCAAGCCGGTGCCGATCGGTACCGAGGCGCCGACAATGCCGTGGCCGCCGAAGAAATTCTTCTCGCGGCTGAACATGTGCATCGAGCCGCCCTTGCCGTGCGAATAGCCGCCACGCCGCCCGGTCAGTTCGGCCATGACGCCTTTCGGGTCCATGCCACAGGCCAGCATATGGCCATGATCGCGGTAGGTGGTGACGGTGGTGTCGCCTTCTTTCAACGTCGCCTGCACGCCAGTGACGACGGCTTCCTGGCCGATATAAAGATGGCAGAACCCGCCGATCAGCCGCATCCCGTACATCTGGCCGGCCCGCTCCTCAAAGCGGCGGATCAGCAACATTTCCTCAAAGAACTGCTTGAATGTCGCCGCAGCGACAGGAGGCTCGGCGAGCTTGACCGACGTGGCCGACCGCTTCGATGGCATAAAGGCATTCCTCCGGGACTGCGCGCTAAACATGCTGACAAACGTCGCGCTTTGCAACCGGCCGGGCATCAATTCAGGGCAGCGAAAAGCGCTGCGTCAACAATCGGGTTTTCGGCCCGCGCGATCGGCTAGTTGGGCGAGCCTGGCTGCATCAGGATGACGTCGCTCGGCGAGACAAGGTCGAGCTGCATGCGGATCTGCTGGTCGAGCAGGTCGGGATCGACGTGGTTCGGATTGAGCCCGGCCACCTTGTGCTCCAGCGCGTCGCGCTCGGCCTCGACGGTGGCGAACTGGTCGCCAGCGACCCGAAGCTGCTGATTGATGTCGCGCCAAGCACGCAAGCCCCGGTCGCCCTCGATCGTGTGGTAGACGAAATACGAGGTCAGCGCGAAACCCAACAACGGGCCGACAAGAAAACGCGCGCGGCGCCGGAGCTCGTGCAGAACGACAATCATCGCAAGACAAGATCACGCGCATGGCGGCGCGCGTCAATGTCGCGAAAGAAATTTGCCCTTGCGACAACCTAGCGCTGATAGGCCATACGGCCCGCGTAGCGCCCGGCGCCGCCGAGACTCTCCTCGATGCGGATGAGCTGGTTGTACTTGGCGAGCCGGTCAGAGCGCGACAGCGAGCCGGTCTTGATCTGTCCGCAATTGGTCGCAACGGCGAGATCGGCGATCGTCGTGTCCTCGGTCTCGCCCGAACGGTGCGACATCACCGCGCCGTAGCCGGCGTAACGCGCGGTCGTCACCGCCTCCAGGGTCTCGGTCAAAGTGCCGATCTGATTCACCTTGATTAGCACGGCGTTAGCGACCTTTTTCTCAATTCCTTCGTGAATGCGCGCCGGGTTCGTGACAAAAAGATCGTCACCGACAAGCTGCACCTTCCCGCCCAGTTCGCGGGTCAGATGCGCCCAGCCCTCCCAATCGTCCTCGGCCATGCCGTCCTCGATCGAGACGATCGGGTAACGCGCGCAGAGATCAGCGTAATAGGCGACCATGCCGGCGGAATCGAGGACCTTCCCCTCGCCTTTCAGATTGTATTTGCCGTTCTCGAAAAACTCGGTCGAGGCGGGGTCGAGCGCCAATACGACGTCATCGCCCGGCTTGTAGCCGGCCGCCTCGATCGCTTGTATGACGAATCCAAGCGCGGCGTCGGCCGAGGCGAGGTTCGGCGCGAACCCGCCCTCGTCGCCGACATTGGTGTTGAGCCCGGCATCGTGAAGCTTGCGCCGGAGCGCATGGAATATCTCCGAGCCCGCGCGGATCGCGTCGGCCATCGTCTCGGCGCCGACGGGCACGATCATGAATTCCTGGATGTCGATCGGGTTGTCGGCGTGCACGCCGCCATTGACGATGTTCATCATCGGCGCCGGCAGGATGTGCGCGTAGCTACCGCCGACATAGCGGTAGAGCGGCTGACCGATATCGTCGGCCGAGGCCTTGGCGCAAGCGAGGCTGACCCCGAGCACCGCATTCGCGCCGAGCCGCGACTTGTTGGGCGTGCCGTCTAATTCGATGAGCGTGTTGTCGATGCGCAGCTGGTCGGCGGCGTCGAAGCCCGACAGCGTGTCGAAAATCTCGCCATTGACGGCCTCGACCGCCTGCAGCACGCCGCGACCGTGATAGCGCGACCCGCCATCGCGTTTTTCGACCGCCTCGTGCGCGCCAGTTGACGCGCCCGATGGGACGGCCGCGCGGCCAATCACGCCGCTGTCGAGCGTCACCTCGACTTCGACCGTCGGATTGCCGCGGCTGTCGAGGATCTCGCGGGCATGGATGTCGGCGATAGCGGTCATCGGGGCCTCATTGGTTGCTGTCGGGCGTCATGCCAGACGCGAATGGCCGGATCAAGCGCCCCTTCGCCGCGCGCCGAGCGGGAAGATCAGGCGGACGGCGCAGAGGGGCCGATCGACAAGCGGATATCGCCGCGCTCCATCATGCCAAGCATGTGCACCAGGATGCGCCGCACCACGTCCATCGGGTCGCCGCGCAGGTACTCGTGGATGAAATAGCCATTGCGTTTGAAGAACTCGGCCGCATCGGCGATCTCCGCTTCGTCTTGCATGACGCTGAGCCGGGTGCGGGTTTCCGCCAGGGAGGGCAGCCAGCACTGTTCGCAGCGATAGGTCGTGATATAGCGCTCGGCCGTTTCGTTGAACCAGGGGATGACGTGAATCTGCGACTCCGCAAACACTTCCAGGCAGCGCGAGCATAGGACCTGCCGCTCTGCTTCCTCTCTCTCGGCGTTTTCGTCCATGGCGCTCACATCGCCTGCGGCCGCGCCTTGGCGATGCGGTCGTGCGCGATCAGCTCTTCGAGCAGCGCCGGCAGCTCCTTCAATGGCAGCATGGTCGAGGCCTCGGCGGTGCCGGAATTGTCGGGATCCTGATGCACTTCAAGGAACATCGCGGCGACGCCGATCGCCGCCGCGGCGCGCGCCAGCACGGGACCGAACTCGCGGTCGCCGCCCGAACGGTCGCCCATCCCGCCGGGGGTCGCGACGGCATGGGTGGCGTCCATGACCACGGGGTAGCCGGTCTGCGCCATGATCGGCAGCGCGCGCATATCGACGACCAGCGTGTTGTAGCCAAAGCTCGCGCCGCGCTCGCACAGCAGGATGCGCTCGTTGCCGGTCGAAGCGATCTTGCCGGCGGCGTTCTTCATGTCCCAGGGCGCTGCGAACTGGCCCTTCTTGATGTTCATCGCCCGGCCCGTCGCGCCGGCCGCCAGCAGCAGGTCGGTCTGGCGGAACAGGAAAGCCGGGATCTGCAGCACGTCGACCACTTCGGCGACTGGCGCGCATTGCTCGGGCGCGTGGATATCGGTGAGCACCGGGAGGCCGGTCGTCTCACGGATTTCGGCGAAGATCGGCAGGCTGGCTTCGAGGCCGAGGCCGCGCGCGCCGCTGACCGAGGTGCGGTTGGCCTTGTCGAACGAGCTTTTGTAGATCACGGAAATGCCGAGCTTGCCGGCGATTTCCTTGAGCGCGGCGCTGGTCTCGAGCGCATGGGCGCGCGACTCCAGCGTGTTCGGCCCGAGGATGAAGACCATCGGCAAATCGTTGCCGAGGGTGACATTGCCGATCGTAACGTGGCGTGGCGGCATCGACGCATCCTTTATCAGGCGGCTACCGCCTGTTATCCGCCTGTTATACGCGCAAATAACAGGCGGTGGCGCCGCGTCTCTCCCTGTCTCGCCCTAAAGCTTGAATAGGCTACAGCGTCATTGTGGCGATTTTAATGGCGACTGCCGCTTGGGCGGCTCCGCACCGATGACAAGCGAGCCATTCGGCGAGGGCGCTGCTAAGGCCGCTTAAGTCCGCGCTGCCCATTCCCGTATCGGCGCATCGACCAGACCCGAAGATGCCGCAGCGCCGCTTGAGCGACCTCCTGCGGGTGGTAGGTACCAGAGCCCTCAGCCTCGATCGTGTAAGCCGAAGAAACAGCCACCGGATCACGGGACACTCGGGATGTCACGATCGTCATCCCGGAGGGCACGTGGAAGACCCGGCGAACGGCGTCATCTTCTAAGATTTCAAAATCTGTGCTCGGGTAATCGCCTGTCATGCGCCCCTATTATCGCTGGAACTGTTGTCCGCTCGGCCAGTCTAGCGCGCCGGCCCGAGAACGTTCTCAAGAGCGCGGAGGAAGGGCATCCCAACCGCGATTGTACTCCGCCTTCTCTGGCGTGCCGTCATCGAAGGGACAGGGCAACGGCTCCAGCTTGTCGCCTCGCTTTACCGCCTCTCGCATCGAGAGATGATCGGCCAGGCCAAGAGCATACGGGGACATCTCAGAACGAGCCGCGGCTTCCTGTAGCCTGCATCCTACCCAATAGTCTCCGCCGCCGAGCTTTCTGATCCGGCCATACTCAACGCGCCATTGCTCGATTACCGGTTTGAAGTAGGGAAAATCGGCATCGTCGGTCATGGCCGAAGAGTAAGACTACGGCGTCGCGGACGCGTGTTGACGCAGGTAATCGTCTTCCCATGGCAGTTCGTCGACGGGCGGTCGATAACCGCGAGTACGATAAATCCCTTCCTCCACCGGCACGGTAATGCCCTCATCATCAACCCGGACATCATTTGGCCGGCCGCCGGTCCCAAGAATTCGATACAAGCCGCGTCTCATGTTTTGTTCCTCGCAAGCGCGGGCTGCAAGGAGCGCAGCCGGCGTACTCTGATCACCACCATCGCAATCGCTTGCTCGCCACTCGGTTGAGAGACCAAACCGCGAGCCACACTCCAAGAGAACCGGCAGCGGCTACCGCCGCCAGCGCCAGTCCAACGAGGTCACGGCAGGTCATTTAACGCTGGCGACGCCGCGACCGGCTGCGACGACGTTTTCGCGCGCGACCGTTCCAGACACCGGCTCTCCTCGGCGCAGTCGAGATAACCGCAAATGCCACTTGGTTTGTTGCACTTGACGCCCTCAGGCGGCCTTCGACCTATCCAACCCGCGACCGTAGCGGTAGCTGGGGGCGCCGTAATCATTCATCCCTCATCTGACGAGCTTCAGGTGAGCCGTGTCGCGAGTTGGCGGCCATTCGGTCGTATTGAAGCGCCAGGTCTAAGAGCCTCGCCTCCAGGGGACCGCCGGCAGGTGAGGCTTCGGCAGTCTGCCGAAGCCGGGCGGCGCGTCGTAAGTGGATAGCGGAGAGCCTGAAGGTGGTTATCGGCCGGAATGACTCCCCGCTCGCCGCGTGCGGCGAGCCTGTGCCCGAAACGGCCGGGCCACTCGATGCCGCTTCGTTAGATTTAGGTGCATATTTGGCGGCGGGATGTGCAGACGACCATTTCTTGAATCCATTTGCAGCACTAGCTGCATAAGAAATAAACATTAAAATGACCCCTGTAAAAAATATCGACGAACTTTAACATGGTCTTGATTTTCAAAATTACCATAAGAAAAGTTCAAAAAGATTATGGCTAATAATTCTGCTGTCTATTAAATAAATTCGTACAGACTAAACACGTAGTTCTTACGAACGTCGATGATCGCACCAACGGCGGTGTTGTCGATTCGACGTTGGATGCGCCGTCAGCGACGGCTTTGGGGCAATCGCGCCCTTGGAGCTCTTCGCACGGATTAGCTGCGCCGCGTGGGAAGCAGTAGTTCTAGCTAAGAGATAACGAACCGATACCGGGAGGCCGCCAAGCCACAGGGGAGGCTGCCACGGCAAGTCCCGGCCTTCGCCGGGACGGAATTAGACCAGTCGGGATTGGTCTAGTGCCGCTTTGACGAACGACTTGAACAGCGGGTGTGGCTCGAACGGGCGCGATTTGAGCTCCGGGTGGAACTGCACGCCGATAAACCACGGGTGGTCGGGGATCTCGACGATCTCGGGCAGCGTGCCGTCGGGCGACATGCCGGAGAAGCGCAAACCCGCCGCCTCGAGCGTGTCCTTGTAGGCGCTGTTGACCTCGTAGCGATGGCGGTGCCGCTCGCTGATGCGGTCGGCGCCGTATATCTCCGCAACCCGGCTTTCGGGATTGAGCGCCGCCTCATAGGCTCCGAGGCGCATCGTGCCGCCGAGATCGCCATTGGCGCTGCGCATTTCCGTCTCGTTGCCGCGCATCCATTCGGTCATCAGGCCGATCACGGGATGCTCGCACGGGCCGAACTCGGTCGAGCCGGCGGTCGGGAGATTGGCGAGGTGCCGCGCGGCCTCGATCACCGCCATCTGCATCCCGAAGCAGATGCCGAAATAGGGCACCGAGCGCTCACGCGCGAAACGCGCCGCCTCGATCTTGCCCTCGGTACCGCGCTCGCCGAAGCCGCCCGGCACGAGGATGCCGTGCACGCCTTCCAACTGGCGCAGCGATTCCGACTCGGATTCGAAGACCTCGGAATCGATCCAGTCGATCTTGACCCGCACATTGTTGGCGATGCCGCCATGCGCCATCGCCTCGGCCAGCGATTTGTAGCTGTCGGGGAGATGTGTGTACTTGCCGACAATGGCGATCGACACCTGCCCTTCCGGCTTGCGGATGCCGTTGACGATGTTCTGCCAGCGGCTGAGATCGGGCTCGGGCGAGGAAATGCCGAAATGCGCGCAGACCTCGCGGTCGAAGCCCTCAGCATGGTAGGCAGCGGGAACGGCGTAAATCGTGTCGACATCGAGCGCCGGGATCACCCGCGACTCACGCAGGTTGCAGAACAGCGCGATCTTCTTGCGCGCCCCTTCCGGGATCGGCCGGTCGCAGCGGCACAACAGAATGTCGGGCTGGATGCCGAGGCCGAGCAGCTCTTTCGCCGAGTGCTGGGTCGGCTTGGTCTTCAATTCGCCGGCGGAGTTGATCCAGGGCACCAAGGTCAGGTGCACAAAACACGCCCGCTCGCGGCCAAGCTCGTTGCCGAGCTGCCGGATGGCCTCGAGAAACGGCAAGCTCTCGATGTCGCCGACCGTGCCGCCGATCTCGCAGAGGACGAAATCCTCGTCTGAAAGGTCGGCCTCGATGAATTCCTTGATCGCGTCTGTGACGTGCGGGATCACCTGCACGGTCGCGCCGAGATATTCGCCGCGCCGCTCCCGCCCGATCACGGTCGAATAGATGCGCCCGGTGGTGACGCTGTCGCTGTTGCGCGACGCCACGCCAACATAACGCTCGTAGTGGCCGAGGTCGAGATCGGTCTCGGCGCCGTCATCGGTGACAAAAACCTCGCCGTGCTGATAGGGGCTCATCGTCCCCGGATCGACGTTGAGGTAGGGATCGAGCTTGCGCAGCCGCACCTTGAACCCACGCGCCTGCAACAACGCGCCAAGCGACGCCGCGCTGATGCCCTTGCCGAGTGAGGAGACCACGCCGCCGGTAATGAAGATAAACCGCGTCATGGACCTTCAATGTATAGGAAGCCACGAAGCTGTCACACGGGAAACGCGCGGCGGTGCCATGTCGAAACAAACACACGCAAAATCAGAAGCTTATCGGCGGTCGCGCATTTCGCCGTTAGGTGCCTACCTATACCACGACGCGATGGCGCCGTGAGGTTGCGGGTGGCCGCATGATCGGAAACCCGCGCGGGACCTGAGATTTATCTGATTCGCGGACGATTCGCGGCTATTTAGCGAGCGGCGCGCTCGGCCCTGGCGGGGTCGCAGGCGCGGCCGGGGCGGTCGGGCTAGCAGGCGCCGTTGGAGCGGCCGGGGCACCCGGGGCGGTTGGAGCGGCGGGCACCGATGGCGTTTCCTGCGTCGAGGCCGGCGGCCGGTCGAGCAGTGAGCGCGACGGGCCGGTGCGCTGGCTCAGCACGACAAGCAACACGCTCGTCGCAAAGAACGCGACGGCGA
>DATMLO010000045.1:0-38300 GCA_035570495.1 Allostellaceae bacterium
GCGCGAGCCCGGTAGATCGTGCCGCGGCACGTCGATGCGCTGCCCCATCGCGGCGTAGCGGTTGCGCATTTCAGCGCGCGTCTGGGTCATCGTCTCAAAGGCGGGAATGCCGACCCGCGCGGCTTCCTCATCGCTCTCGGCGACATAGAAATTGCGCCACACCCAGCTGTCCTTGAGGTTCGCCGCGATCGCCGCGTCGCCGTAGCCCGCGTCCCGCATCGTCTGACGGTAGAGCTCAACGCGACGCGCCGTCGTTTCAAGCGACTGGACGTTCATCATCCAGGGTTTGCCCTGGCGCGCCAACTCGACCAGCGAGCCATCGGTCGATGAGCCGCGGATGACCGGCGGGTACGGCTTGGTGTAGGGCCGCGGCCGCAGCATCGGCACCCGCACCTGCCAGAACCGGCCATTATGGTCGAATTGCTCCTCGGTCCACGCCTTCAGCATGATGGCTTCGGCTTCGTCGAGCCGCGCCTGCGCCTCGTGATGGTCGATGCCGAAGCCCTGGTAATCGTAGATGTTGAACGAGCTGCCACGGCCGAGGCCGACGATCAGCCGGCCGTGCGTCAAATGGTCGAGCAGCGCCATCTGCTCGGCGAGGCGGACGGGATGGTGCAAGGCGGTCTGGATCACCGCAAAGCCAAGCCCGGCATGTTGCATGGAGGCGGCGAGCGCGCCCGCCAACACCATGGGGTCGGCATAGACCGAGATGCCGTCGAAGTGATGCTCGGCAAGCCAGACAATATCGGCGCCAAGCCGATCGGCAAGCACCGCCTCACGCATGGTCTCGTCGATGACAAGACCGTCCTCTGCGGGATCGCGGCTGTCGGGAAACAGAAATGTGCTGAACTTCACCGGCTGCCCCGCGCAAATTTCCCGCCATCACCCGCAGCGGCGGTACTCATGTCAAGTCCTACCGCCGCGCGCCATTTACCGAGCGCGCCGTAGACCTCCGCCGAGGGCGTGAAATCGATGCGCGGATGACGGAACGGCACCCAATGGAAGCGTTCGCGAAACAGCCGGCCGGCGTGCGGTCGTGCGCTGTAATCGTATCGCGGCAACGGGCGATAAGCCTCTTTGTCGATGCGGATATGCGCGAGGTTGCCACGCTCCGAGCTGTAGAGCGCCAGCGCCCAGCGTTTCAGCGCTGCCTCGTCCCCGCTGAGGTGCAGCTCGACGACCCCGCCGCGCGCGTCGGCGAAACGGTTTGACCACACGCGCCCGCCGGCAAAGTTGTAAGCTGCGAACTCCCATACCGGCAGCCGGTCGCGCATGGCGGCGGCGAGTACATTAGCCGCGTCGTGATCCTGGTGAGCCCCCTCGAACGCTGTAACCCAGAGCTCCGTCGCTTGTGTCTCGCCGAGAACCTGATCGAGAGCTCGGGCGGCCTCGTCGAGATGCGCGATCAGACGGCGCGAGGGAATGTCGAGAAACCCCAACGCCCGCAAGCGCAGCAGCATGACCGCCGCCAAGGCTTCGTCGCGCCTGCGCGCGACCCGCGTGTCGTAGCCGTCGCGTTGCCACGACCACATCAGCTCGCGCGGAGGTACGCCGGTAGTCAAGTATTGCACAAAGATCTGCGCGCCTTCGGCCATGGCGCGCCGGGCGGCGATGCCGCAAGCCACGATCTCATCGTCGGGATGCGGCGCCAGGATCAATATCCGGCGCTCACGCGGCGTTAAGCTCCGTTCGTCCATCGCGCCATCGCGGCCTGCCGCCATACGGGCAGCAGGTCTTCGGCGACGACCTGACCCCAGCTCGGCACATTGGCCTCGATATACGCGCGGGCAAGCGCGCCGAGCTCGCGGCAGCGCTCCGGCGCCGCTGCCAGCGCGGCGATCGCCGTGGCCCAGCGGTCCGGCGCATCGCCCGGCAGCACCTGGACCGCGGCGCAATCCGCTGTGCGCGCAGCGACGCCACATCCCGACGCGAAAAGCGCGGGCAATCCCGACGCCAATGCCTCGAGCCCCACGTTGCCGGCCTCGTCGATCACCGAGGGGAAGGCGAACAAATCGACCGACGCATAGGCCCGCGCCAATTCCTCTTGCGGTAATACACCCGGCAAGGTCACTGCATCGCCCAACCGCGCCGCCAGCGCGTCGCGCTCGTCGCCTTTGCCGGCACAGAACAAATGGATCGGCGCACCGCCGGCTCGCGCGGCCATCCGCCGCGCCAGCTCGATGGCCGGGGCGAGCAGCGGTACGTTTTTGCCGTGGTTTATTTTGCCGGCATACATCACAACGAAATGTCCCGGCGGCACACCGAAACGCCGCTCCAGCCAGGCGCGGTCGCGGCGCTCGGGATTGAACAGTTCGCGATCGAACCCGCGGCGCAACGAGACGCCGCAATGCCAGTCGCCCGCCTTCTGTTCGCCATAACTCGCCATCGCCATCGTCACCGAGTCGAGATGGCGATAGAGCCGCCGTTCCAGCACCCGGCTCACCTGCGCCGGCAACGCGAGGCGCTCGGCGGCAAAACGATAGAATGGACCGCTGCCCAATGCCTTGCCGAGCATTTTATCGACGGTGATGCGGGCATATTCCGGCGTATTGGTGTGGATCGAGCTGACTACCGGCACACCGCGCTTGCGCGCAAACCGCGTCGCCGTGCGCGCGTAGCAAAAGAAGGCGTCGGTCGTATGGATCACATCGTAATTCGGCAACATGCGCGCGAGGTCGGGATGCCAGAAGCCGAGGTCGGTATGGTCCGGCACTTGGCGCACCAGCCGCCGCGTGCTGAACACCGGCGGCATCAGTACATAGCGGACCGATGACGACAGCTCGATGCGCTGCGGCGCGGCGATGAGATCCGGGCTGTTGAAATGCACCGTGAGGTCGAGCTCGGGGAACTCGACCGCCGCTTCGGCGAGGCGCTCCCAGCATTTGACGTGGCCACCGGCGTCGGGCGTCAGGGTCAAGTCGACCAGCACACCGACTTTCAGGGCAGCCGCGAGCGTCGGTTCGGCGAACGGCGACGACGCGGCGAACTCGGCGCGGGACGGCGCCGTTTCAAGGCCGTCATCAAGCAGCATGCCGTCCATACACCCTCCCCGGTCGATTTCAGGGCTCCGTAGGTTATACGCAAGCTTGCCCGCCAGTGTTGCCGGGAACCCCGCGCATCCGCTGCAATGCTGCCTTGAACGTTTCCGCCGCCGCGGAATTTGCTTTACTCTCGCCCCCGACGTTCGGGCCTCGCTGCAGCATGGATGCCGCGCGGCCCGCCCCCAGCAGCGAGGATGTACGATGCTCGACCTGCACTACTGGCCGACCCCCAACGGCAAAAAGGTCACGATCCTGCTCGAGGAATGCGGCCTCGAGTACAAGGTCGTCCCCTGTAACATTCAGCGCGGCGATCAGTTCACACCCGAATTTCTCGCCATCAACCCCAATCACCGGATGCCGGTGCTGGTGGATCACGCGCCAAAGGGCGGAGGCGCACCGATCTCGGTCTTCGAGTCGGGCGCGATCATGATGTACATCGCGGAAAAAGAAGGCAAATTCTGGCCGCAAGACGCGCGCGGCAAATACGCCGTGACCGAATGGCTCATCTGGCAGATGGCCAACCAGGGGCCAAAACTCGGCGAATGCGGTCATTTCCGTCGCGCCGGCCCCGAAGCGGGCGACCTCACCTACCCGATCAATCGTTTCACCGACGAGGCAAACCGGCTCTACGGGGTGCTCAACAACCGGCTCTACCGTACCAAATACGTCGCGGGCGACGAATACTCGATCGCCGACATGATCTGCTATCCGTGGACGGTGAACTGGAAAGCGCAGGGCCAGGACATCGAGGAATTCAAATACTTCAAGCGCTGGTTCGACGAGCTTTCGGCGCGGCCGGCTGTACAGCGCGGGCTGGCGGTCGGCGCCAATTTGCCGCCGGATCCGACGACGTTGTCGGATGAAGAAAAAGCGGCGATCCGGAAGCGCATGTACAACCAGCGCGCCATCCCGGTGCCGGGCTGAGCGTTTTGGTGGGGGTTTGGCTCGACAGCGATGAGTGATACGCGTCCGCCGCTCCCGCCGCCGCATCCGTTTACCCGCGCGATCCCGCAAGGCGACGACCGCGAGAGGCTCGTCTGTGGCGACTGCGGGTTCGTGCTCTACGACAACCCGAAGATCGTCGTCGGCTCGGTCGCGCGATGGGGCGACAAGATTCTGATGTGCCGGCGCGCGATCGAACCGCGCCGCGGCTTCTGGACCCTGCCCGCGGGGTATCTCGAACTCAACGAGACGGCGCAGGCCGGCGCCGAACGCGAAGCCTGGGAAGAGGCACGCGCCAAAATTTCGATTGAAAGCCTGCTGGCGATCTATGACATCACGCGTCTCAGCCAGGTGCAGCTAATCTATCGCGCGCGCTTGGCCAACGAAAACATCAGCGCGGGGCCCGAGAGCCTGGAGGTCGGTCTGTTCGGCTGGGACAATATTCCGTGGAACGAGATCGCGTTCCCCTCGGTGCGGTGGGCGCTCGGCCACGAAAAGGAGGCGCAGGTAACGGGCGACCTGACGCCGCGCGGTAATCCTCCGGCAGATCCCCCGGCGACCGACCCCAACGCGCCACAAGGTCTCTGAGGCGGGCGGCGAGCGCAGAGCATGAGCGCGGTGGCGGAACCCTTGGACGGCTGGCTTGATCGCGAACGACAGCCGTTTGCCACCGCGTTGGCGCATTGCCGCTCGGGCGCACTTCAGGACGGTTATGCCGTCTGCCAGCAGCTCCTGGCGCAAGAGCCGAACGACATCGACGCGCTGCATCTGAGCGGGCTGGTCCTCTGTCAGGCCGGCGCCATCGAGGCGGGAATCGAGCAGTTGCGTCGCGCGGTGTCGCTGAACGGGCAACTTCCGGTGTTGCACTACAATCTCGCCGAGGCGCTGCGTGGCAGCGAACATCTTGGCGAGGCGGCCGCGCATTACGAGGTCGCGCTACGCCTCGCGCCGGCCTTCGCCGATGCGCAGGCGGGCCTCGGCAATTGCCTGCTGCGGCAGAAGCGTCTACGGGAAGCTGCAGCCGCGCTTCGGACTGCGATCGCGCTCGACCCCGGCAATGTCGCAGCGTATGACCATCTCGGGTCGGCTCTGCAGGCGCAGAGCGAGCTGGAAGCCGCAGGCGCGGCGTTCCGTCAAGCGATCGCGCTCGATCCGGGCTATGTCGAGGCGCATTACAACCTGGGCAACGCCCTGCTGGCCGGCGAGCGCTACGACGAGGCGCTGGCGAGTTTCGACGCGGCGTTGCGGCTGCAGCCGGATCTCGCCTCGGCGCTGCACAATCGCGGCGTCGCGCTTCTCGAACTCGAGCGCTGCGACGAGGCGCTCGCGAGCTTTGACCGCACGTTGCAACTGACGCCGGAAGACGCCAGAACGTTCAACAGTCGCGGTGGCGCGCTGCGGCGGCTCGGCCGCTCCGCCGAGGCTATCGCGAGTTACGACCAGGCCTTGGCGCTCAGCCCCGATCTAGTCGAGGCGATTTATAATCGCGCGAACGCCTTGCTCGCCGCCGGCCGGCACGCCGAGGCCATCGCCGGTTACGACCGGGCCCTGCTACTGCAGCCCGGTCTCGTCGAGGCGCTCAACAATCGCGGCACGGCGCTCCTCGAAAGCGACCGCTTCGAGGAAGCGGCGGAAGCTTTCTCCCGGCTGCTGAGGCTCAGCCCCGATCACCCGTATGCGCGCGGCACCTTGCATTACACGCGGCTGCTCTGTTGCGACTGGGTGGATTACACGCAGAACGTCGAGTGCCTAGGCGCTGGTCTTGCCACGGGTCAGCGGATAGCGCCGCCTTTCATGGTGCTCAGCCTACCGTCGGCGCCTGAGACGCAACGTATTGGCGCGGCGCTTTATGGAGAGGAGCGGCACCCGCCCGCGGCGCACCCGGTCTGGCGCGGCGAGATCCACCCGCACGAGCGCATCCGCGTCGCCTACCTCTCCGCCGATTTTCGCGCCCATGCCGCCACCTCCTCGATCGCCGAGGTGTGGGAACGGCACGACCGGACGCGCTTCGAAACGATTGCCGTCTCGTTCGGCCCGTCGCCGGAGGGCGCTTTTGGCGACCGGCTTCGGTCTTCGTTCGAACGCTTCTTCGACGCGCGTGATCGTGGCGACCGGGAGATCGCCGCGATGCTGAAAGCGTGGCAGGTCGATATCGCCGTCGATCTGATGGGTTACACGAAACGGTGCCGCCCGGGGATTTTCGCGCTCCGCCCGGCGCCGATCCAGGTGAACTATCTCGGTTATCTCGCGACGATGGCCGCCGACTACATCGATTACATCGTCGCCGACCGCATGACGATCCCAGAGGGCGAGCAGAGCTTGTACAGCGAGAAAGTCGTCTTCCTGCCCGATACATTCTTGCCCACCGACGCGACACGGCAAATCCCCGCCTACATCCCAACGCGCGCCGAGGAAGGGCTGCCGGAGACGGGCTTTGTGTTCTGCTCGTTCAACAACACCTACAAGATCACGCCGCCGGTTTTCGATTTGTGGCTGCGGCTCCTCCAAAAGGTCGAGGACAGCGTGCTTTGGCTGCTCGACGGCAACGATGCGGCGGTGCGCAATCGGCGCGCCTACGCCAGCGCGCGCGGCGTCGATCCCGATCGGCTGGTTTTCGCGCGCCGCAAAGAAGGGCCCGAGCACCTGGCGCGCCATCGCCTGGCCGGCCTGTTTCTCGATACGGTTCCCTGTAATGCTGGCGCGACGGCAGCCGACGCGCTGTGGGCCGGCCTGCCCATCGTGACCTGCGCCGGGTCGAGCTTTGTCGGCCGAATGGCGGCCAGCCAACTCGCCGCGATCGGGCTGCCGGAGCTCGTAACGACAAATTTGGGAGACTACGAGGTGCTGGCGTTGCAGCTCGCGCGCGAGCCCGCCGCCCTCGCGACGGTCAAGGCAAAGCTCGAACGTAATCGCGCGACCCACCCGCTGTTCAACACCGCGCGCTATACCCGGCATCTCGAAAGCGCCTACGAGGCGATGTGGCAGCGGTATCAGCGGGGCGAGCCGCCCACCGGATTTGCCGTGCCACCGCTGCCGCCACGACAGGCCGCGCCATGATGAACCGGCGACAGCGCCGCACTGCGGCGCGGCAAGGCACGAGCGCCCCGCAGCCGGCGGTGCGCCCCGCCGGCAGCCCGCTCTTCGCGACGGCGGTACGGCATTTCCAGGCAGGTTCCCTAAAGGAGGCAAACAGGCTTTGCGGCCAGCTCCTCGCGGCCAACCCGCAGGATGCCGGGGCGCTGCATCTGTCGGGGCTCATCGCGTGCCGGGTCGGGATGCCACAGATCGGCGTCGACGCCTTTCGCCGCGCTCTGGAGGCGGGCGATCAAAGCGCACCGCTCTACTACAACCTCGCCGAGGCGCTGCGCACGCTGGGAGAGCTCGACGAAGCCATCGCGCATTACCAGGGCGCGCTCGAGGTTTCGCCCAATTTCACCGCCGCGCGCTCCGGCCTCGGCAGCGCGTTCATGCTGCAGGGCAGGCTCGACGAAGCGGTTGCCGCCTATCGGCGCGCCATCGAGCTCGACCCGGCGCAGCCCGTAGTGCGCAATAATCTGGGCACGGCGCTGCACCAACAGGGCAAGCTTGAGGAGGCGCTTGCCGCGTTTGATGCCGCGATCGCGAGCAACCCCGACTATGCCGCGGCGCTAGCCAATCGCGGCAAGCTGCTCGCCGAGCAGGGCCGACACGATGAGGCGATCGCCAGTTATGACCGCGCATTCGGCTTTGATCCCGGCAATGTCGAGCTTCTCTGCGACCGCGCCGCCAGCTTGCGCCTGATCGACCGCCTCGACGAGGCACTGGCAAGCTACGAGCGCGCGCTGGCCGCGCAGCCCGGCCATTTCGACGCGCGGCACGGCCGCGGCCAGGTGCTGTCGCTGCTGCTGCGCCCGGCGGAAGCTCTCGCCGAATTTGAACGCGCGCTGCTCCTAAAACCCGACGATGCGGACGTCCTCAGCAATCGCGGCTGGGCGCTGTTCGGCCTGCAGCGATGGGAAGAGTCACTGGCCAGTTGCGAGCGCGCGCTGGCGATCGCGCCAGATCACCTGGAAGCGCTGCACAACCGCGGCAGCGCGCTCATCGGGCTGGGACGTCCCGAGGAGGCGCTTGCCAGCTACGATCGCGCCCTGGTGCTCAAGCCCGATCATGCGGCGGCGCTCAATCACCGGGGTAACGCGCTTTTGCAACTCGACCGCGTCGACGAGGCGGCCCAATCATTCGCGCGGACGGTCGCGCTCGACCCCGATCTGGAATATGCGCTCGGCAACCTGTTTCACGCTCAGCTGTTGTGCTGCGATTGGAGCGGCTACGACGAAGCGCGGGATCTGATCACCAGCGGCGCAAGCGAGGGCAAGCAGCACTGGCTGCCCTTCATGTTCCAGACCGCGCCCACCTCCGCCGCGGCTCAGCTGGCCTGCAGCCGCGCGTATATCACGGCACACTGCCCGCCATCTCCAAACTCGCTGTGGCGCGGCGAACGCTATCGTCACGACCGGGTTCGCATCGCCTATGTGTCGGCCGATTTCCGCAATCACCCTGTTGCGTACTCGCTCGTGCAAGTGTGGGAAGGTCACGACAGAGCGCGCTTCGAGACCTCAGCGATTTCTTTCGGCCCGCTGATCGATGGCGAGTTCGGTCAGCGCCTCAAACAAGCGTTCGACCACTTCATCGATGCGCGCGACCGCCACGACCGCGATATCGCAGCACTGTTGCGCGAGCAGGAAGTCGACATCGCGGTCGATCTGATGGGACATACGAGTTCCGGCCGGCCGGGGATCTTCGCGCTGCGCCCGGCGCCGGTTCAGGCCACTTTCCTCGGTTATGCGGGAACCACCGGCGCCGATTACATCGACTATATCGTCGCCGATCAAACCGTGATCCCGCAGGGCGAACAGCGCTTTTACAGCGAACGCGTCGCCTATCTGCCGGACACGTTCATGCCGTTCGACAACACGCGGCAGATTGGTGCGCGAACGCCGTCGCGCCACCAGCAGGGATTGCCCGAAACCGGCTTTGTGTTCTGCTCGTTCAACAACACCTACAAGCTCACGCCGCCGGTGTTTGATGTCTGGATGCGCCTTTTGCACCAGGTCGAGGGCAGCGTCTTGTGGCTGTCGGGCGGCAACCCCGCCTCGATCGCCAACCGCCGCGATTACGCCCGGCAGCGCGGGATCGATCCCGATCGCCTGATCTTTGCCTCCCGCACCGAGCGGCTCGAAGATCACCTCGCGCGGCATCGCTTGGCTGGGCTGTTCCTCGACACGCTGCCGTACAATGCACATGTGACGGCCGCCGAGGCGCTCTGGACTGGGCTGCCGATCGTGACTTGTCTCGGGACGAGCTATTCCGGCCGCGTCGCCGCAAGCCTGCTGCGGGCGGTCGGCTTGCCCGAGCTGGTCACGGAGAACCTTGAGGAGTACGAGGCGCTGGCCCTCAAGCTGGCCCGCGACCCGGCGCTGCTCGGACAGACTAAGGCCAAGCTTGCCGGCAATCGCGCGACACACAAGCTGTTCGACACCGCGCACTACACCCGGCATCTCGAAAGCGCCTACGAAACGATGTGGCAGCGCTCTCAGCGCGGCGAACCACCCGCCGGATTTGCCGTCCCGCCGCTTTCATCAAACCGCCACTGAGCCGGGCATAGTTTCCGGCCCCGCCTCCTCCACGCCGCGCGCGTCGGTCGGCGCTCGACAGGGGTCATCGCGATGAACATGAACAATTTCGATATCGCCGACATCCACTACGTCCCGACCACCGGCGTCAGTCGGATGCACGAGACGCCGCTCGTCATCGCCAGCGACGAAACCCTCAAGGGTTACGGGCGCCTTGTTGGCGATCCGCAGAACTTCCCGGTCGAGATCGTCCAATGGCCGGCGCAAGGCTGGCGCAAGATTGATCCGAACTCGGGCGATCAGGGCGGCGTCACCGAAGGGCTGTTCGAGTTTTGGTGGCAGGGTGAGACGCTGTATGCGCGTAACAACGCGGTCGGCGACAGCTATCTCTTCGCGTGGAGCAACTGGCCGGAACAGGCGACGAGCGAAGGCAAGGCCCGGGCGCGCGAGCACGCGCTTGTCTGGCGCGCCAACTACCACCCGGATGGCGGCCAGCTGTTCTACCCGCTCTACGGCGAAAGTTTTGTCGTGCCGCTGGCGTTGCCGGGGGATGACGTGACACCCGAGCAGTTCATCAGCTTCTGGTGCGATGGCAAGACCGGGCTCTACATCCACCCCAACATCTGGCACGGCGCGGTGGTGCCGCACGCCGACCATGCCGAACTGCTCGACCGTCAGGGTCGCGTCCATGCCCGCGTCTCGGTAGATTTCGCCAAGGAATTCGGCTGCTATCTCGGCGTGCCGATGGGGAGACCGTAGAAACAGGGCTACTACTTGGTGTTGGTTCGGGGCGATTAGCTTTTAGGCGATCCGCTGGAAGGCGCTGCATTTTTCGCACGAGAGCGGGCAGCCCTAGCTCGGCGAGGTTCAAATTCAAAGCGACGGCGCCCCACGATATCCCGACAAACGTTCAGGTCGTCGCGAGCAGCGCTAAACTCTCGTATTACATGCTCTACTTCTCGTCCTGCCGTCATTTAATTGAAAAATTTTTTCCAAAAATTCTGGGAAATTTGCCGAGCTTTCAAGTACTTGTCCAAATTTTTCGATAGAAATGTCGTGAAGACGGAACACTGACGAAAACACATTATCCGATAGTTTTGAAATTTTTTCTACATCTAATAAACGTGACGTTTCAGTTTTAATTACATCTTCTCGCTGTTCCGGAGAGGCCGCCGTCATTAACGCCTCTAAGTACGTTTTAAGGGTCTTATTCACCTCCGATAATTGAAATACTTGCGTAGATAACGATGTTAGCTGTTGAGATTGTGCAGTTCTTTTTAATAGGTCGCGAAAAATACCAGCCCATTGATCCCTCAACCAACCCTCGATTTCTTCATAATGATTGAATGTGAACAGCGCGTTGTTCCTCCGCTGCAAAAGGATCTGTTCTAGAAGCATGAAAATATTAACAGAATCTACATGCGCATAGTTAATGTTCTTAGAAGACTTATTCTTTTGGAACGTTTGATATTCGGCATAAACCTGAGAATCTACCAAAATCCAAACTGGAATGTTATTTGATAGAGCGCTTGTATATTCCTGTTTTGTAATACTATCGTACCGATCATAGAAGGAATGTGGAGTATCTGTTCTCGAATCACTTCGCTCCGCTCCGTAACGGCCTCCCACTATGAGTACGAGCATATCTGCTGACGCTGCTTCGCGATAACACGATTCATCCAACGGGATATCAGGGCTATACGCGATATCCCCTTTCTCAGACAGTATCGGCTCATAGCCCAAAGATTGGACAAACGTCTCTAGTGACGCTCGCACATGACGAAGGTCATAATATGTCGAACTGATAAATATTCGGGGTTTTGCCATTAAACTTAGCTCCACGAGCGAGATGCCTATAGAGCCAGCCATTTTTGATGTCTATTAAAAGTTTGATTGAGGTTTTGGCTTCAGCCCTCCAATCCGACGAGTCCGCGCGCGAAGGCGTGAGCGTCGAACGGGCGCAAGTCCTCGGCGCTTTCGCCGATGCCGATCAGGTGAATCGGAATACCATATTTCTCGGCCAAGGACACCAGTACGCCGCCTTTCGCGGTGCCGTCGAGTTTGGTCATGACAATGCCGGTGACGCCGACTACCTGGCGGAAGATTTCGGCCTGAGCATGCGCGTTCTGGCCGACCGTGGCGTCGAGCACGAGCAGCACCGAATGCGGCGCGGCGGGATCGAGTTTCTTTAACGAGCGCACGAGCTTTTGCAGCTCAGCCATCAGGTCGGACTTGTTTTGCAGCCGCCCGGCGGTATCGATCAACAGTACATCGGCCTGCATGTCACGCGCCTCGACCAGCGCGTCATAGGCAAGCCCCGCCGCATCGGCGCCTTGCGGCCGCACGATGACCGGACAATCGGTGCGCTTCCCCCATATTTGCAGCTGCTCGACGGCGGCGGCGCGGAACGTGTCACCGGCCGCCAGCACCACGCGCTTTCCGTCGTCGCGATATTGCCGCGCGAGCTTGCCGATCGTCGTGGTCTTGCCGCTGCCGTTGACCCCAACGACGAGGATCGTGAACGGTTTTTTTGCCGGATCGACCCGAAGCGGCTTCATGACCGGCTCGACCAGGCGCGTCACCTCGTCGGCAAGTGCAGTACGCACCTCCCCGGGCGAGACCTCCTGATTGAAGCGAGTGCGGCGCAACGCGGCGACCACCTCTTCGGCGACGCCGATCCCCATATCGCTGGCGATCAGCAGCTCCTCGAGCTCGTCGAGCGCCGCCGCGTCGAGCCGCCGCCGGGTGAAGATCTGGTTGATGCCATCGGTCAGCGCTGCCGAGCTCTTCGAGAGCCCGGCGCGGAGCCGCGAAAACCAGCCGCGGCGTTCCTCGCGCTCCTCGCTCATGCAGGCGTTCCGATAAGCCGCGCGCCGCCGACGCCGGTGAAGCGCATCCGCCTGATACCGGCGATATCCGCCGGACAGTCGACCGGCGCATAGAACCCGGCGCGGCCGCTGCCCGGCTTTTCGACCAGCACCGCGCCGACTGTGCCAACACGCGAGCGCAGCTCGGCGGCGAGCACCGCCGCCCCTGCCTCGCGCAACCGCGCCGCGCGTTCGCGGACGATCCCCGGCGCGACCTCCGGTATTTGCGCGGCCGGCGTACCGGGACGCGGGCTATAGGGAAAGACATGCAGGAAGGCGATGCCGCATTCCGCGACGAGATCGAGGCTGTTGCGGAACATCGCCTCGTCCTCGGTCGGAAAGCCGGCGATGAGGTCGGCGCCGATCGCCATATCCGGCCGTAGCGCGCGAGCGCGCCCGGTCGCAGCAATCGCCTGTGTGCGGGTGTGGCGGCGCTTCATGCGCTTCAAGATCATGTCGTCGCCAGCCTGCAGCGACAGGTGCAGATGCGGCATCAGCCGCGATTCCTCGGCGAGGAGTGACCACAACTCCTCGTCGATCTCGCTTGGGTCGAGCGAGGAGAGGCGCAGCCGCGGCAATTCCAGCACTTCGGCCAAGAGCCGCCGCGCCAGCGCGCCAAGGCTCGGGAGATCGGGCAGGTCCGCGCCATAGGCGGTGAGGTCGACTCCGGTCAGGACGATCTCCTGCACCCCGCTTTCGACCATGGCGCGCGCCTGCCGGATGACAGCCTCGGGCGGCACCGAGCGGCTCGGGCCGCGCGCATAGGGGATGATGCAGAACGTGCAGCGATGGTCGCAACCCTGCTGGACTTGGAGGTAGGCTCGGGCGCGGGGCTGCCCCTCACCGGGCTCGACGCTGCGCGTCTCACCACCCTCTCCCCGTAAACGGGGCGAGGGGAAAGACGATGGCGCGCTCCCTCTCCCCGCAAGCGGGGAGAGGGTTGGGGTGAGGGGCAGATAGCTCTCCGCCTTCAGCTTCGCCTCGTTGTCGAGGACGGCATCCACTTCCGGCATCGCCGCGTATAGCTGCGGCGCAAGGGTCGCGGCGCAGCCGGTGACGATGATCCGCGCGCCGGGGTGCTCGCGCCGGGCGCGGCGGATCGCCTGGCGCGCCTGGCGCTCCGCCTCGGCGGTCACCGCGCATGTATTGACAATGACCGCATCGCCCAACCCGGCTTCATCGGCGGCGCGGCGGATGATCTCGCTCTCGAACGCATTGAGCCGGCAGCCAAAGGTGACGATCTCGGGGGCCGGCATGCTTAGCCGCCGATCAGGGCAGAGTCGAAAGTGCCCTTGAAGCTCAAGGCAACAGGCCCGGACATCAGCACAAAACCTTGTCCCGGCCAGGCGATCTCCAGGTTTCCGCCGTCGAGCAGCACCGTCGCCCTCTCGGCGACGAGGCCACGGCGACGAGCCGCGACCATCGCCGCGCAGGCGCCGCTACCGCAGGCGCGGGTGATCCCGGCGCCGCGCTCCCAGACGCGAAACCGGATCGTCTCGGCGCTGCGCACCTCGGCGATGCCGATATTGGCGCGCTCAGGAAACAGGGGATCGTGCTCCAGTTCGGGGCCGAACGTCGCGAGGTCGATCGCCTCGGCATCATCGACAAAAAAGGTCGCGTGGGGGTTGCCCATACTGGTGCAAACGGGATCGGCCAGCGGCCCGCGCCGCAGATCGGCATGCAGCGTATCCATTTCGCGTGACAAGGGGATGTCGCGCCAGCCGAAGCGCGGAACCCCCATATCGACCGTGGCGATACCGGCCGCATCGATCGTCGCGGCCAGCAAGCCCGCCACGGTCTCGATCGTCACCGCGCGCCGCCCAGCCTCGCCGGCGATCAGATTCGCGACGCAGCGCGTGCCGTTGCCGCAGGCCTCGGCCTCGCTGCCATCGGGGTTGAGGATGCGCATGAACACCTGCGCCCGCGCATCGCGCGGCTGCTCCAGCAGCAGTAGCTGGTCGCAGCCGATCCCAGTGTGCCGGTCGGCGAGGGCGCGCGCCGCCGCCGCGTCGATCCGGACCGGATCTCGGCGTTGGTCGAGCACGACAAAATCGTTGCCGAGCCCGTGCATCTTGCGAAAGGCGACGCGCGTCATCGCGCGCTTATATGGCCGCGCGCGGCCCCGTGTCCAACGCGCTCCTCGCATTGAATAAATGCGCCGGGGTACCTACACCCCGGCTTCGGCGCTAACCGCGCGCGTGGCGATGGACGCTGCTGACCTGGGTGGGGTGGTGCGCAACCGCGTGCGAGCGGGCCACGGCATGCTCGACATGGCCGCGAGCGCTGACATGCGCCACCGCGCCGTACACCGGGCGACCATGCGGTCCACGCGCCGCGGCATAACGAGCCGCGATCGGCCGACCATGCCGGTCATAAGCCACCCGGCCATGCACATAACGACCGCGAGGCTCGGCCATCGCGACGTGCTGCGGTGCGCGGGAGGCGACTTCGGCGCGCTGCGCTCCGTAGGTCTGGTTCATGTAAAGCGTGCCGCGCTGTGTCTCGGAGGCCGGTCCCTGCAGCGGCCCGGACTCGTTACTGAAATAATTCGGCACCGACGCCGGCACGGCAAAGTTCTTCGAGCCGCTGGCGGTATCCGCCGCCCGCGCCTGGACAACGAAAAGCGCGGCGGCCAAGCCAATCACGACGGCAATCCGCCGGAACGCCGAACACAAAAGCATGTCTCTCTGTAGCGGATGCGGCGCCAAAAGTGCAGAAAAAATGCTCAGCGTCTCGCCTGCCACTCCGCCAGCGACATGCGGTCCATCAGGAAGAGGTCGCTGGTGCGCGTATACCAGCCCTTGCCGTGCATGCGGCCGATCAGCCCGATCTTGTCGGTTTTGACGTAGAGCTTTTCCATGTCCATCAAATCGTCGCGAATATGGATGTGGATAACGCGGCCGACCTCCAACATCGAATTGCCGCCGAGCGACATACCGGTGATGCGCTTGCACTCAAAGCTCACCGGCGACTCGGCGATACGCGGCGGCTTGACCCCGGCGCATGGCGCGGCCGTCAGCTTGGCCGGGTCGAGCTCGCCGATCTCGTGCGGGAAATCGACGGCGCAGACGTTCATCCGCTCGGCCAGCGCCTCGTCAACCAGGTTGACGACAAACTCGCCGGTTTCGCGGATATTGGCCTCGGTATCCTTGTAGCCGCCCTCGGCGCCCTCGCCGTTGATGCCGAGCACCACCACCGGCGGGTTCGAGCTGACAGCGTTGAAGAAGCTGAACGGCGCGGCGTTGACATGGCCGTTCACATCCACCGTCGTCGCCAGCGCGATCGGCCGCGGCACGACGGTCGAGATCAAGAGCTTGTACCCGTCCTGCGCCGGCATCTTGCCGAGGTCGAAATGCATGGGCGTGATGTCCTTTGTCAGATAATGCTGGCGGCATAGTGCATGTGCCGCTAGCACGGCACCAGTATCGTCAGTTTGACGTCGGCATGGCCGGCGAGCTCGAACGTGACCTGCTCGAAGGCGAGAAACCCGTCGCGCGGATGATTGAAGGTGCGTTCGCCACCCTCCCGGCCCAGCACGCCGTGCCGCTCCCACATCTGCGCAAAGTCGGGGCTGGCGCGGCGCAGCTCGTCGATCAGCCGGTGCAGCGCAGGGTCGTCGAGATGCGTGGCGCAATGCGCGCGGAATTCCGCCACAACCCGCCGGGCACGGAGTTCCCAATCGCAGATCAGCGAGCGAGCACCGGACGCGAGAAAGATGAAGCGCAAGAGATTGCGCTCGGCGCCGTCTTCCGGTGGCGCATCGAGCCAGCCGACAAAAAGACGCTCGGCTGCCGGGTTCCACGCCTGCGCGCTCCAGCTGCGGTCGAGCACATAGGCTGGCGTCCCGATCGCGGCGATGCAGGCGGCCACCGCGGCCGGCAGCCCGTCGTCATCGCCGGCGCCGGCATCGGGATCGCGCTTGCCGGCGAGCTCGAACAAATAGCTGCGCTGAGCCCGGTCGAGCCGCAATGCCCGGGCCAATCGCGCCAGCGCGCTCGGCGACACCGACACGTCGCGACCCTGCTCGATCCAGGTGTACCAGGTCGTGCTGAGACCCGCGAGCTCGGCCAGCTCTTCGCGCCGCAGCCCCGGCGTGCGCCGTCGGCGCGCCGGTACCAGGCCAACCGAAGCCGGCGTGACCCGCTCGCGCTGGGCGCGGATGAAATCGCCGAGCTCGCGCCGGCGTTCGAGAATGGTGTCGGTCGCCATGGTGTTAATATATACCAGGATAAAATTCCATCTTAAACGGGTAGTATCGCGTTGCTAGAAATCTCGCATGTCTCTGCCGCGACACCCGCGATTGACAGAAAGGGACGCCGGGACTAGCGTCCGGCCGCGTTCCCCGACGGAGCGTTCGCACCCTCCCGCTGATGGGAGGCGGCTGGCCCGCGAGTTTCGCGCGCCGGCTCGTTTTGTGTCGGAAGCGCAAGCGGAGTCTGGGAAGTAGGCATGTTCGACACACTGAGCAATCGCCTCGGCGAAATCTTCGACCGGCTGCGCGGTCGCGGCGCGCTCTCTGAAGACGACGTCGCCGCCGCGATGCGCGAAATCCGCATCGCGCTGTTGGAGGCCGATGTCGCGCTGCCGGTGGTGCGCGACTTTATCGCCGGGGTGCGCGAGAAGGCGATCGGGCAGGATGTGGTCCGCTCGGTGACGCCCGGCCAGATGGTGGTGAAGATCGTTCACGACCATCTCGTGCAGACGCTCGCGGGTGACGATGCCGGCGCTGCTCCCCCTGGGGCCGGGCTCGATCTAAATGCCCCCGCCCCAGTCGGCGTCATGCTGGTCGGGCTGCAAGGCTCGGGCAAGACAACAACCGCGGCCAAGCTCGCGCTTCGCCTCAAGAACCGCGAGCGTAAGAAGGTGCTGATGGCGTCGCTCGACGTGCAGCGGCCAGCCGCGCAGGAACAACTAGCACAGCTCGGCCGGCAAACCGGCGTCACCACCCTGCCGATCGTGGCCGGCGAGCGACCGGTCGCGATCACCAGGCGCGCGCTTGATGTCGCGCGTCGCGAGGGCTACGACGTGGTGATTTACGACACCGCCGGCCGGCTCGCGATCAACGAGGAGCTGATGCTCGAAGTCGCCGCGGTGCGCGAGGCGGCGCAGCCCTATCAGACGATCCTCGTCGCCGATGCGATGACCGGCCAAGACGCGGTCAACGTCGCCAAGGCTTTTGGCGAGCGCGCCGGGGTCACCGGCATCGTGCTGACCCGCGTCGACGGCGACGCGCGCGGCGGCGCGGCGCTCTCGATGCGCGCGATCACCGGCAAGCCCCTCGTCTTTATGGGCGTGGGCGAAAAGATCGACGCGCTCGAACCGTTCCATCCCGAGCGCATCGCCGGCCGCATCCTCGGCATGGGCGACATCGTCAGCCTCGTCGAAAAGGCCGCCGAGACCGCCGACCAGGAAGAGGCGGAAAAGCTCGCAAAAAAGCTCGAAAAGGGCAATTTCGACCTCGACGACCTCGCCGCACAGCTGCGCCAGCTGCGCCGCATGGGCGGGATGTCGTCGATGCTCGGCATGCTGCCCGGGATCGGCAAAATCAAGAAGCAGATCGACGCCGCGAATATCGATGAGACCGTCATCAAGCGGCAGGAAGCAATCATCGGCTCGATGACCCGCGCCGAACGCAAAAATCCCAACCTGCTCAATGGGTCGCGGCGGCGGCGCATCGCCACCGGCTCCGGCACCACGGTGCCCGACGTGAACCGGTTAATGAAACAGTACCAGGACATGTCCGGCATGATGAAGCGCATGAAAAAGCTCGGGCAGAAGGGGATGATGCGGCACGGAATGTCGGCGCTGATGCCCGGTGGTTTTCGCTAAGTTCAACGAGTTATCGAGAAAGGCTGAGACGAGATGAGAGGGATCGCATGAGCTTGAAAATCCGCCTGGCGCGCGGCGGGGCGAAAAAGCGGCCGTTCTATTCGATCGTCATCGCCGACGCGCGCAGCCCGCGCGACGGCCGGTTTATCGAGAAGGTCGGCACCTACAACCCGATGCTCGAACGCGACCACGCCGATCGCGTGACCCTGAAGGAAGAGCGGCTGAAGCATTGGCTCGGGGTCGGCGCCCAGCCGACGGAGCGCGTGGCGCGCTTCCTCGGCAATGCCGGCCTCGTCGCGAAACCGGAAGTCCGCGAGACCCCGACCAAGTCCGCGCCAAAGAAGAAGGCGCAGGAGCGCGCCAAGGCCGCTGAAGAGGCGGCCGGCGCCGCGGCTGGGAACTAGCTGCGGCTAAGTCCCGATGACCATGCAGCCAACGCCTCCCGTCTCGTCACCCCCGCGAAAGCGGAGGTCCAGGGCGACCGCGCCGTCGCTTGCCCTGGATTCCCGCCGGCGCGGGAATGACGATGTTGGAGCAAAGGACACGCGCGTCTGCATGGGCGTCGTCGGCGCGCCGCACGGGGTGCGCGGCGCAATCAGGATCAAGAGCTTTACCGACGATCCCAGGGCCGTCGCGCAATATGGCGCGCTCGAAGACGAAAGCGGTGAGCGGCGCTTTACGCTGCACATCACCGGCACGGCCAACGGCGAGGGCATGGTGATCGCGCGGCTTTCGGGGGTCGCCGACCGCGATGCCGCCGAGGCCTTGCGGGGCCTGCGGCTCTACGCGCCGCGCGCGGCGCTGCCGGCGCCCGCCAAGGACGAGTTCTATCACGCCGATCTCATCGGCCTTGCGGCGCAGCTCGAAGACGGCACGACGCTCGGGACGGTGATCGCGGTGCACGATTTCGGCGCCGGGGATGTAATCGAGATCGCGCGCGATGCGGGGCAGCCAGTGCTGGTGCCGTTTACTCGCGCCGCCGTGCCCATCGTCGATATCGCCGGCGGCAAGGTCGTTGTCGATCCGCCGGAAGGGCTGCTCGATGCGCCGCGCCCGCAAGAGGTGCCGGCATGACCTGGCACGCGACCGTGTTGACAATCTTCCCAGAGATGCTGCCGGGCCCCCTCGCCTATTCGCTCGCCGGCAAGGCGATGAATAATGGCGTCTGGGCGCTCGACACGGTCGATATTCGCGATTTCGCCACTGACAAGCACCGTTCGGTCGACGACGCGCCATTTGGCGGCGGGCCGGGTATGGTGCTGCGTCCCGACGTCCTTGACCGCGCGATCGCCGGCGCGGGCGGAATGGGGCCGCTCATCAACCTGTCGCCGCGCGGCAAGCCGTTGACCCAAGCGCGGGTGCGCGGCCTCGCTGCGGGGCCCGGCGTGCGCCTCATCTGCAGCCGCTTTGAGGGCGTCGATGAGCGCGTACTCGAAGAGAACGCCGTCGAGGATTTGAGCCTTGGCGACTTTGTGCTGTCGGGCGGCGAGCCCGCCGCAATCGCGCTGATCGATGCGTGCGTGCGGCTGCTTCCAGGCGTCGTCGGCGCCGCCGAGACGCTCAACGAGGAGAGCTTCACCCAGGGGCTTCTCGAATACCCCCATTACACCCGGCCGCAAGAGTGGCACGGGCGCATTGTTCCCGACACGCTGGTGTCGGGCGATCATGGACGGGTCCGCGCCTGGCGCCGGGCCCAGGCGGAGCTCCTGACCCGGGAGCGCCGCCCCGATTTGTGGGAACGCTATTGCGCCGCGGAGTCGGAAAAGGCCGGCAGCGGACGGAGGATGGGACGATGAACCTGTTGCAAACCCTCGAACAAGAGCAGCTCGAAAAGCTCAAGGCCCAGCGCGGCGTACCGCGTTTCGACCCCGGCGACACGGTGCGGGTTTCCGTGAAGGTCGTCGAAGGCGAGCGCGAACGCATCCAGGCGTTCGAGGGCGTCTGCATCGCCCGCAAGAACGCCGGGATCAACTCGAACTTCACGCTGCGCAAGATCAGCTATGGCGAGGGCGTCGAGCGCATCTTCCCGCTTTATTCGCCGCGCATCACTGCGATCGAGGTCATCCGCCGCGGCGCCGTACGGCGCGCCAAGCTTTATTACCTGCGCGGCCGCACCGGTAAGGCCGCGCGCATCGCCGAGCGCTCGCGTGATCAGCTACGCCGAGAGGCCGAAGCTGCCGCCGCTGCCGAAAAGTGATTTTGTAGGAGTCTGCCCGATGCCCCAACCCCGCACGCTATTCGATAAGATCTGGGATGCGCATGTCATCGCCCCGCAAGGCGAAGGCACCTACCTCATCTATATCGACCTGCATCTGATCCATGAGGTAACGACACCGCAGGCCTTCGAGGGGCTGAAGCTCGCGGGCCGCAAGGTGCGGCGTCCCGACAAGACGATTGCGGTCTCCGACCACAACATCCCGACCACCAATCGCGCCGCCGGCGTCTCAGGCATCGAGGAACCCGACTCGCTGCTCCAGGTCCAGACGCTCGAACGCAACGTCAAGGAATTCGGCGTCCCCTATTTCCCGATCACCAGCCTCGATCAAGGCATCGTCCATGTCATCGGGCCGGAGCAGGGCCTTTCGCAGCCCGGCATGACCATCGTCTGCGGCGACAGCCACACCGCGACGCATGGAGCGATGGGCGCGCTGGCCTTTGGCATCGGCACCTCGGAGGTCGAGCACGTGCTCGCCACGCAGACGCTCATTCAGGCGCCGGCCAAGAACATGCTGATCAAGGTCGAGGGCTCGCTTGGCACCGGGGTCAGCTCAAAGGACGTGATCCTCGCGATCATCGCCAAGATCGGCACGGCCGGCGGCACCGGCCATGTCTTCGAATACGCCGGCAGCACCTTCCGCGACATGTCGATGGAAGCCCGCATGACGGTCTGCAACATGTCGATCGAGGCCGGCGCCCGCGCCGGGCTGGTCGCGCCGGACGAGAAGACCTTCGCCTATATGATGGGCCGGCCGTATTCGCCGAAAGGCGCCGCCTGGGAGCAGGCGCTCGCCTATTGGAGGACCCTGCCGAGCGATCCCGGCTCGACCTATGACAAGGAAGCGCATCTCAGCGCCGCCGATATCGCGCCGCATGTCACCTGGGGCACCAACCCCGAGATGGCCGCGCCGGTCACCGGCCGTGTGCCCGATCCGGCACAGATCGACGATCCGCTGCGTCGTGCCGCCGTCGAGCGCGCGCTGCAATATATGCAGCTCTCGCCCAACACGCGGCTCGAAGACGTGCCGGTGCAGCGGGTCTTTATCGGCTCCTGCACCAACAGCCGGATCGAGGACCTGCGCGCGGCCGCCGCAGTAGCCAAGGGCCGCAAGGTGGCCGCCGGCGTTGTCGCGCTGGTCGTGCCGGGTTCCGGCCACGTTAAGCACCAGGCCGAGGAAGAAGGCCTCGACCGCATCTTTGTCGAGGCCGGGTTCGAGTGGCGCGACGCCGGCTGCTCGATGTGCATGTCGATGAACAACGACAAGGCGATGAACGGCGAACGCGTCGCCACCACCTCGAACCGCAATTTCGAGGGCCGGCAGGGCAAGAACGCGAAGTCGCATCTGATGGGCCCGGCGATGGCCGCGGCCGCTGCGGTCACCGGCAAGCTCAGCGACGTGCGGCAATTGGGTTAGGAGACGCCACGAATGGACAAATTCACCACCCTCACCGGCGTCGCGGCGCCGATGCCGATCGTCAATCTCGACACCGACAAGATCTTCCCGGCGATCTACCTCAAGACGATCAAGCGCACTGGCCTCGCGCAATGGCTGTTCCAGGAAATCCGCTTCAAGCCGGACGGCTCGGAGAACCCGGATTTCGTGCTCAATCAGGCGCCGTATCGCCAGGCAAAAATCCTCGTCGGCGCGGACAATTTCGGCTGCGGGTCGAGCCGCGAGCACGCGCCCTGGGCGCTCCTGGATTTCGGTATCCGCTGCGTGATCGCGCCGAGCTTTGCCGACATTTTCTATAACAACTGCTTCAAGAACGGGATTTTGCCGATCGCGGTGCCGAAGGAAATCTGCGACGAGCTGATGGAAGACGCCAAGAAAGGCGCCAACGCGGTCATGACGATCGATCTCGACAGCCAGACGATCTCGCGCCCGGACGGTGAGACGGTGCATTTCGAGCTCGACGCGTTCCGCAAGCATTGCCTGATCAATGGGCTCGACGATATCGGCCTCACCGAGGCGAAGAACGCCGATATCGGGAGCTATGAGACGAAGGCGCAGCTCGAACGCCCATGGCAGTTCGGGATGACGCAGAAGGCGGGCGCCTAAGTCGTGGCCCAGACCCATTCCAACCGTTCGGTCCTCGTTCTGCCTGGCGACGGCATCGGCCCCGAGATCATGCGCGAAGTCATGCGAGTGATGGAGTTCTTCGACAAAAAGCGCATCGCCAGTTTTGAGGTCAGCGAGGGGCTGGTCGGCGGCAGCGCCTACGACGCCGACGGCGTGCCGCTGACCGACGCGACCCTGGCCCGGGCGCAGGCAGCGGACGCAGTGCTGTTCGGCTCGGTCGGCGGCCCGAAATGGGAGACGCTGCCGTTCGAGCTGCAGCCCGAGCGCGGCCTTCTCAAGCTGCGCAAGGAGATGGACCTCTTCGCCAACTTGCGCCCGGCGCAGGTTTTTGAGGCGCTGGCCGATGCCTCCAGCCTCAAGCGCGATCTGGTCGCCGGCCTCGACCTCTTGATCGTCCGCGAGCTGACCGGCGGCATCTATTTTGGCGACCCGCGCGGGATCGAAACCATGCCCGACGGCACGCGCCGTGGCATCAACACCGAAGTCTACACCGAAGCCGAGATCGAGCGCGTCGTGCGCGCCGGGTTCGAGCTGGCCCAGAAGCGCGCCAAGAAACTCTGCGAGGTCGACAAGGCCAATGTCATGGAGTCAGGGATCCTGTGGCGCGAAGTCGCAAACCGCGTCCGGCCCGACTACCCCGACGTCGAGCTCTCGTTCATGTATGCCGACAACTGTGCGATGCAGCTGGTGCGCGCGCCAAAGCAGTTCGATGTCATCGTTACCAGCAACCTGTTCGGCGATCTGTTGTCGGATTGCGCGGCGATGCTGACCGGCTCGCTCGGCATGCTCCCATCCGCGTCACTTGGCGCGGCAGATGCCAGCGGCCGGCGCAAGGCCCTCTACGAGCCGGTGCACGGCAGCGCGCCCGACATCGCCGGGCAGAATGTCGCCAACCCGCTCGCCTGCGTCCTCAGCTTCGCGATGATGCTGCGCTATTCGTTCGATCTCGGCGATGAGGCCGATCTGGTCGAGAAGGCCGTGCGCGACACGCTCGGCGCCGGCATCCGCACCGGTGATATCGCCCGCGCCGGCGAGACCCGGATCTCGACCCGCTCGATGGGTGACGCGGTGCTCGACCAACTGGCGCGGGCGATCTAGCCGCAGCTCCGATCCCCGAGGGCTGGAGAGGCCGTGAGCCGAGTATGAGGCCGCATGCGGCCGTTTTTCCGCAGGCCACAAAGGCCAAAAGACGAGTGGAGGAATCTTAACGCGCGTGAGCGGCCGCGTGAATTTGCATCGAGGCAATGATGCAGAAGAACGTCGTGACGACAAAGATCGCGCCGAGCGTGATGTGCAACTTGAGGGCCTGAAGTTTGCGCGAAGCCAACGGAGCGCCGGACGCTCAATCGTGAGATAGACAGCGCGAGACAGTATAATAGAAACGGCTATGCCCATAACATAAACAAGAACTCGCCTGTGATAACGCAATCCAGCTGCGTAAGGTTCGGCCCATTCGTGCATCGTATAATAATGAAGCAAATACAATGAGTAACTCGCCTCACCACACTTAACGAACGCAGATTTAGATAGTAGTCGAGACAACCAATTGGATTCGGCACAACACAGCACCAAAGCGCCTATGAGGAAAGAAGCTAGAGAGAAACTCAAACCAACTCTGTTGTTCAGTACTACCCAAACCGCGATCGTTGATAAAAGTACGGCTATCACAACCGGGGATGAAAAAATCGCTTTGGGCGTAGTGTTTGAAGACACAAAAAAATACTGAGCAGCCGCCGCCCCCAGAAGGAATTCCGTCATCCGTCCAATGGGACTATAGAATCCCATCCATAATTCGAATTCCCCCCCTAACTCGGGTGTGCCAAACTCGGCAGCGCCAAAGGATCGTATCTGCCCACTGTGCAGCGAGCCCCAGAGAAAATAGAAGAAGCCAGCCATGGCGACGAAACCCGCAAACAAGGCGAGCGACCGCCCCGAGCGGCGACCTAACCAGACGCTTAGTAACGGATAGAGGCTATAGAACAGCCATTCGACCGACAGTGACCACATTGGGCCGGTCGCCTGCGCATGAGATGTCAAGTAGCCATAATGGGTAAAGGTCGCGTGGCCGTCGAATGGTATAAATAACCACGTCTGCGTGAACGTCAGATAAAACGGCAATGCTCCAAATAAATCGAAATCGAATCTTGGAGAACCTGTCGTATATCCCTCATATTTGAGCATTGTATAAAAATCTATAGTCAATACTACCAAAAATAACGGATAAAGCCTGGAAAAACGAGCGATAAAAAAATCGAAATTGCCAAATCGTCCGACACCCACCGACCGGCTGTAGTTGTAGTGAATGACGAAACCGCTGAGGACGAAAAACAGAGTCATACCCAAGCTCGGCAGCCCCGTCATGCATTGGGCAAAAAGAGATTGAGTCTTGGCAGAATCCTGCAACAGGACGACGTCCCAATATCCGTGTCCGAGAAGGACACTGAAGGCAGCGATAAACCTGAGGCCATCGAGGGCACGAAGATGTGCCTGGGACAGGGGTACGACGTATCGCTCCGGTTCGTCCGAGACGACAATTGAAGGCGCAATCGACACCGTTATTCCCCCCGCAGCGCCCGCGAAAACCATACGGAACCTAATGTGACAAATCCAGCTTGCATGAGCCGGTGAACGGAAGCCTAGGGTGATCGCGGATACCCCGCGCGCTTTAGGCACTCGGCGATCTCGGGGAGGATAGCCGGATCGTCGATCGTCGCCGGCATGCGGTAGTCCTCGCCATCGGCGATCGCGCGCATCGTACCGCGCAGAATCTTGCCCGAGCGCGTCTTCGGCAGCCGATCGACGACCAGCGCCGCCTTGAAGCTCGCGACCGGGCCGATCTTGTCGCGGATCAACGCCACCGCCTCGGCCTCGATCTCGGGCGCGGGGCGCGCGACACCCGATTTCAGCACCAAAAGTCCGAGCGGCACCTGGCCCTTCAACGTGTCGGCGACGCCCATCACCGCGCATTCGGCGACATCGGGGTGCGCGGCCAGCACCTCCTCCATCTCGCCGGTCGAGAGACGGTGCGCCGCGACATTGATGATGTCGTCGGTGCGCGCCATGACCTGGATATAGCCGTCGGTGTCGATGAAGCCGGCGTCTCCGGTCTGGTAATAGCCGGGGTAGGCCGAGAGATAGGACTGCACGAAGCGATCGTCGGCCTGCCAGAGGGTCGGCAGCGAGCCCGGCGGCAGCGGCAGTTTCACGGCCAGCGCGCCGATATCGCCGGGTTTCTTGACCTCACGCGCCTCGCCTTCGGCCTCGGCCTCGAGAACGCGGATGTCCCAACCCGGCACGGCTTGGGTGCATGAGCCGAGCTTTATCGGCAACCGCTCGATCCCGAGACAATTGGCGCCGATCGGCCAGCCAGTCTCGGTCTGCCACCAATGATCGATGACCGGCACCTTCAGCACCTCCTCGGCCCAGGCGACGGTCGGCGGGTCGGCGCGCTCGCCGGCGAGGAACAACGCGCGAAATGCCGAGAGGTCGCGGGCCCGGATCAGGTTGCCGTCCGGGTCCTCGCGCTTGATCGCGCGGAACGCGGTCGGCGCCGTGAAGAACACCCGCACCTTGTGCTGCTCGATGACCCGCCAGAACGCTCCGGCATCGGGCGTTCCGACCGGCTTCCCCTCGTAGAGCACCGTGGTGCAGCCATGGATCAGCGGCGCGTAGACGATGTAGGAATGCCCGACCACCCAGCCGACATCGCTGGCCGTCCAGAACACCTCGTCGGGCTGCACGCCGTAGATGTTCGGCATCGACCAGCCGAGCGCCACCGCATACCCGCCGGTGTCGCGCACCACACCCTTGGGGATGCCGGTCGTGCCCGAGGTGTAGAGAATGTAAAGCGGGTCGGTCGCCAGCACCGGCACGCAATCCGCCGGCTGCGCCGCGGCTTCCAGCTCTTGCCAGTCCTTGTCGCGGCCCAACGTCATCTCCGCCTGGCACATCGGCCGCTGCAGCATGACGCAGGCAGAGGGTTTGGCGCTTGCCTCGTCGATCGCCGCATCAAGCAGCGGCTTGTAGGGGATGATGCGGTTGACCTCGACCCCGCACGACGCCGAGACGATGATCTTGGGTTTGGCGTCGTCGATGCGGGTCGCCAGCTCGTGCGCCGCGAATCCGCCAAACACCACCGAGTGGATCGCGCCGAGCCGCGCGCAGGCGAGCATCGCGATCGCCGCCTCGGGCACCATCGGCATGTAGATCAGCACCCGGTCGCCTTTCGCGACGCCGAGGCCGGCCAGCGCGCCGGCGAAGCGCGCGACCCGGTCGCGCAGCTCGCCATAAGTGAACGAGGCGACCGTGTCGGTCACCGGGCTGTCGTAGATCAGCGCCACCCGCTCGCCGTTTCCGGCGGCGACATGGCGATCCAACGCGTTCCAGCACATGTTGAGCCGCGCGCTCGGGAACCAGCGATAAAACGGCGGCCGACTGTCGTCGAACACGCGATCCCAGCGTTTCTCCCAATCGATCGCCGTGGCGGCCTCGGCCCAGAATTCTTGCGGCCGGTCGAGCGAGCGACGGTGAACCTCGGCAATCCGCGGCATGGCGCGCCTCCCTACTTTGGCCGGATTGTCCGCTTCAGCCTCCGGCTTGCCAAGCGGCTCGACACCCAGCGCCCCGCGAAGGAAAATGCGGCGTCGAACCTTGGAGAGCAGGATGGCAGGCCCCTACGATATCGGCCTCGACAAGAACGCGGCGAATTTCGTGCCGCTGTCGCCGATCGGGTTTCTGCTGCGCTCGGCCGCGGTCTATCCGCGGCGGATTTCCGTCATTCATGGCAAGCGGCGCTACACATGGGCGCGGACGCTAGAGCGCTGCCGCCGGCTGGCCTCGGCGCTGACAAAGGCGGGCATCGGACGCGGCGACACTGTCGCGGTGATGGCGCCGAATGTGCCCGAGGCCTTCGAGGCGACTTATGGTGTGCCGATGGCGGGCGCGGTGCTCAACGCGCTCAACATACGGCTCGATGCCGAGACGATCGCCTTTATCCTCAAGCACGGCGAGGCGAAAGTGCTGCTGACCGATGGCGAGTTCGCGCCGGTCATCAAAAAGGCGCTGACCCTGCTCGACGAGAAGCCGCTGGTTATCGACATCGCCGATCCTTTGGGGCCGGGCGAGCGGCTCGGCGCGGTGGATTACGAGGAATTTCTCGCCGGCGGCGACCCGGACTTCGCCGAGCAGACGCCGCGCGACGAATGGGATGCGATCGCGCTCAACTACACCTCGGGCACCACCGGCAACCCGAAAGGCGTCGTCTATCATCATCGCGGCGCCTATCTGAACGCGCTCGGCAATATCGTCACCTGGGGCATGGGGCAGCACCCGGTCTATCTCTGGACCCTGCCAATGTTCCACTGCAACGGCTGGTGCTTTCCGTGGACGGTGACGGCGCTAGCCGGCACGCATGTGTGCCTGCGGCGCACCGAGGCCGGCGCGATCTATGACGCAATCGACGATCACGGCGTCACCCATATGTGCGGCGCGCCGGTGGTGATGAACATGCTGCTCAACGACCGCGCCGCCGAAGGCCGCGCGCTGCCGCGCGCGGTCGCGATGATGACCGCCGGCGCGGCGCCGCCCGCCGCGGTCATCGAGGGCATGGAAGGTCGCGGGTTCAAGATCACCCATGTCTACGGGCTGACCGAGGTCTATGGGCCCGCGGTGGTCTGCGCCTGGCACGACGAGTGGGATGCGCTCGGCGGCGAGGAGCGCGCCCGGCTCAAGGCGCGGCAAGGCGTCAACTATCCCGTCCTCGACGGGCTCATGGTCGGCAACCCCGAGACGCTCAAGCCGGTGCCGTGGGACGGCGCGACGATGGGCGAAATCTTCATGCGCGGCCATATCGTCATGAAGGGCTATCTGAAGAACCCGGCGGCGTCTGACGAGGCTTTCGCCGGCGGCTGGTTCCATTCGGGCGATCTCGCCGTGCAGCATCCCGACGGCTATATCGAGATCAAGGACCGCTCCAAGGACATCATCATCTCAGGCGGCGAGAACATCTCGACGATCGAGGTCGAGGACGTGCTCTACCGCCACCCGGCGGTGCTCGAGGCTGCGGTCGTCGCCAAGCCCGACGAGCGCTGGGGCGAGACGCCCTGCGCGTTTGTGACGCTGCGCGAGGGCGCGGCGGCCGAGGCGGGCGACATCATCGCGTTCTGCCGCGAGCACATGGCGCGCTACAAGGCGCCGCGCAACGTGGTGTTCGGCCCGCTGCCCAAGACCTCGACCGGCAAGATCCAGAAATTCGTGCTGCGGGAGCGGGCAAAAGAGGCGATCTAGGCGAAGCGGGCCTGGTCTTGTCATTCCGGGGCTGGCCCCCGGGTCCGGCCTCTGGCCGGCCCGAGGATAAACCTCCGCCAGAACCCGGAACCCATGAACACGGGCGGTTCCAAGCCAGGCGAAGGTCTGTGTTCATGGGTTCCCGCTTTCGCGGGAATGACAATCGAGTGAGCCCGTTCGCGCGGCGCCGGCTCGGCCGCGCGGGCTAAAGTTCATATTCACCGCCTACTTCCGGTTTGCTGGGTGGCTTCTGAGCGCCCTGCGCAGGTGCGTGGTTTTCGGGGACTTGTTGTTGGTTGATTATGACGCCCCGACGGCACCGTGTTTTTTGTTGGTCTTGGCTGCGCTGCCGCTCCGCTTGCCCGTCAAGCTCCGGTTTCGGACTGTCAAATAACGAGCCTGGGAGATGGGGGTCGTTACGATATTGTCAATATGTAAATCGCAAAATATTTTGAATTAGGCATCCCATGATGTCTCGGCCGAAGCGTTGCGGCCGGAAATCCGGCCGAAGGCGAGGCATTCGCCGATATTACCGGTGCCCTGGTAGAGGTAGCTGTAGATCGAGCCCAATTCGCCGGCGCTGTAGAGGCGTGGGATCGGCGAGCCGTCCGGCCGAACGATCTGGCCGCGCTCGTTGCGCCGCGGGCCGCCCTGGGTGTTGAGCATCGAGGGTGACATCTCGACCGCGTAGAACGGCCCGTCGCCGAGCGGCGCCAGCATCAGCTTGCGGCCGAAATTCGTGTCCTGCCCGGCCTCGCAGTCGCGGTTCCAGCGCGCGACCGTCTCCACCAGCACTGCCGGATCGACCCCGATCAGGCCGGCGAGCGCCGCGATACTGTCCGCGCGCTTCACCCAGCCTTTAGCCAGCTCCCGGCTGTTGTCGGCGCTCCAATCGTATTTCTCGACGATCTGGGTCCAGCCGTGGCTGGGATGCGCGTCGTAGAGCGGGCCGGCCGAAAACAGCCGGTGGTCGACGATCATGTACATCGGGCATGGCGTCGAGAGCGGCAGCCAGCGGCCATTGACCGGGATCTTGCCGTGCCGCGTCTTGTATTTCTCGTCGCAGAAGCGGCGGCCATCGGGGCCGACGACGATCATCCCGCCCGGCTGCTCCTTGCTGTAATGCAGCGCCTGCATCGAGAAGCTGGTGCGCACCTCGGGCACTTTGAGCGCCATCGACGGGCCGGCGTAATTGTTCATGTGCCAGAGATCGGCGCCGACCGACATCGCCATGGTGATGCCATCGCCCTCGTTGTAAGGCGAGCCCGAGGTGTAGCAATAGGGGATGCCGGGCAGGTAGTTGCGGATCATCTCCTGGTTGTTCTCAAAGCCGCCGCAGGTCAGCACGACGCCACGCCGCGCCTTGACGGACACGGTTTCGTCGCGGCGCTGGGCGCGCAGGCCGATGATGTCGCCGGTGCGCCTGTCCTGGATCAACTCGCGTGCCGGGGTCTCGTAGAGGATCGGGATCGGACGCTTGTTGACCAGGCTCTCGAAGCGCTGCCAGGTGTAGGAGTAGCCGTAGGTCGGGCCGTCGTGGAATTTGTGGGTGCAGAACGCGCCCGGCAGATCGGGGAACTCGATGCCGACCGGCTGATGCTGATGCTCCTGCGGATCGCCGCCGACGCTAGAGAGCCAGTCATTGTTCTTGCCCATCTCGTCGGCCCAGACGGCGACCATCTCCGGCGGGACGGTGTAAGGGCCGCAGAGCGCGGTGAGATAGGACGCGGCGTCGGCGGCGTTGGAGGTGTTGAGATAACCCTGGCCGGCGACGCGCGTGTTGCCGCCATGCTCGCCCTCGGGCGCCTTCTCGACGATGACAACCTTGGCGCCGAGGTCATGCGCGGTGACGGCCGCCGCAACACCCGCCGCGCCAAACCCGACGACGACGACATCTGCCTCCACATCCCATTTCTGCGGCGCCAAAGCTTCGTGCGGCATGTGTTGTCCCTGTCGGCAAGTGCGGCTGTCCCGGTTTGACTTATTTGCACGCGCAGCGCCAGACTCGTCTCAGCAAGGCCGCGATGCGGGAGAGGAAGCCATGCCAATGTCCGGGCCGGTGATCGACGTCCAGGTGCACGCCTATGAGCGCAATCATCCCGGCCGGCCGTGGGTCGGCACGCTGCACGGGCCGGCCGAGGTCACCGGCGACCAGATGGTCACGGCGATGACCGAAGTGGGGGTCGACGGCGCGGTGCTGGTGTCGCCGTTCTCGATGTACGGCTACGACCCGAGCTACGCGCTCGAGGTGCAGCAAAAGCACCCTGGCAAATTCTGCCTGGTCCGGCCGGTCGATCCCAACGACCCCGGCGTCGCCGAGACGATCGCCGACTGGGCGACAAAGCCGGGGACGGTGGGCGTCCGCATCATGATGCGCGAGCATGTCTCGACCGATCCCGCCGATCCCGGCATCAACCGCGTGCTGGCCGCGGCGGCGCGGCATTCGCTGGCGGTGAATTTGTTGTGCTGGGGCCGGCTCGAACAGGCCGCTCAGATGGCGGCGCGCAACCCCAACACGCAGATCGTCGTCGACCATCTCGGCCTGCAGCAGCCTTTCGAGCCACCGGCGCCGCCCGACGGCTGGGCCGATTTGCCAAAGGTCGTGGCGCTGGCCAAGCACGACAACATCGCGATCAAGATCAGCGGCGCCTGTACGCTGTCGCACGAGTCGTTCCCCTATCGCGATATCCGGGACCCACTCGGCCGTATCTTTGACGCGTTCGGCTTCGCGCGCTGCCTATGGGGCACCTACTGGACGCGCGCGGTCGGACTGTTGACCTACAAGCAGGGCGTCGCCGCATTCCGCGTCACCGACCGGCTCAGCGACAGTGATCGCGCGCAGCTGATGGGCGGGTCACTCAGCCGCGTCTACAACTGGTCGCCGTCGTAAACCTGATCGTTGCGCGCGGCGCGCGCTTGCTGTCATTTTGCGCGGGCATATCCCTGAGCGAGCAGGGCACGGGCTGACGCGACATGACGTGGCAGGCACGAGCGGCGGCGAGGCGGCGCGCAGTCTGGCGTACCGCCATGGCCGTGGCCGTCGCAACCGCGGTCGTCGCGGGCGTCGCCTTGCCGACCTTCGCTCGCGTCGTCACCAGCTATGCGGCGGTCATCACGATCCCGCCGGCAACGCTGCCGCTCCCGGCGCCGCACGCGCTGATGCCGACCGATCTGCGGATCCTGCACGACCCACAGGGCACCGGATTGGCGCTCTACGGCGCGCTGACCGACAAGATCGACTCGGCATCCAGTGCGGTGCTCGCGCTGATGACCGGTTCGGACAATTTCGACCCCGCGCCGGTCGCGCAGCTCCTGTTGGCAGACGAGGGCGACCGCCATGCCCAGGCGCTGTTCACCGCGCTGGTGCATGGCGCGCCGGTCATCGGCGTCGCGGTTGCCACGCTTGGTGATCCGAGCGGCGATGTGACCCTGTTCTATGACACCGCCGGGGCGTTCTCGGACTCGTTTCCGCGCCTGCGGCAGGCCCTGGCGCCCGGCGCGGCGGTTGAAATCGGCATCTCGGACAACAGCGTCTACGAGGCCGACAGCGCCAACGACAACAATGCCGATGCCAATTGGAACGATGCGATCGCCGCCTTGGCGAAGGGCGGTGATGCGCCGATCGATGCGGAACTCGCCCACTCGCTGGCCGACCGGCTGGCCAGCGACACCAGCGAAAAATGGCGGATCATTGCACCGGCGACGTTCCGGTAAGCCGAGGCCGCCGAACCCGTCGGCTATTTCAGCTTTTCCTTTGCCAGAAACGTGTCGAGCAGCGCGCCGGAGGCGCGGGACAGCGAATCGAGTGGGTGCGCCGCGCAATAATTGTCGATCCAGGAAAACAACTTGTCGGGGCTGGCGCCGCCGGTCACATCGGACGAAGAGGTCAGCAGGTTGGCGTTGACGCTGGTGATGTAGCCGAGCACCCAGCTTTGCAGCACGGTGGCGTCGGGCAGCGCCTGACTACGCACCTGCAACCAGCTTCCGCAGGGTCGGCTGCCGGCGCCGAAGATCACGTATTGGTTTGCCGCCCGCGCCGTTCCAGCGCATAGCAAAATCAACAAAAAAGCCGCCATCCGCGCGGTCGCGATAGCGGCCGAAGCGTGGCCCAACCTCGTTCGCCGCCGCAAGAGACGGCACTCACACCATTGTTTTATTTATACTGCTTTCGTCACGTTCGTTCGAGCTGATGGATTTCGTCCTTGATGCGGAGTTTCTGGCGCTTCAGATCGTAGATCGCCGCTTGGTCGGGTAGCGGACGGTGGGTCTCCTCATCGATGGCGCGTTCGAGCGATGCGTGCTTTTCTTTGAGCGCCTCGATGCGATCTAGCTGCGACATGCAGTTCCCTCCTGTCGAGACTGAGGACGATGATGGTAGCGCCGGACGACGATTTCGGCCAGCGCTTGCACAAGCTCACCGCCGAGATATGTGATGCGCGAGCGGGAAAACGAAGAGCGGAGCGAAAAGGCGGGATGCAACACGACGCCAAAGGCTCAAAGACCAAAGGTGCCTCAACTAGGCCGCGGCTGATCGTCGGGATCAGCGGCGCGTCCGGCGTCGCCTTCGGGGCGCGGCTCTTGACCCTGCTCGCCGACCTTCCGGTCGAGACGCATCTCGTGATGAGCCGGACGGCAGAGATGACGCTGGCGCTCGAAACCGACCTCAAACCCGTCGATCTGCGCGCCCGCGCCGATGTCGTGCACGCGATCGGCGACATGGCGGCGCCGATCGCGTCGGGCTCGTTTCAGACGCTGGGCATGATCATTACGCCGTGCTCGATCCGCAGCATGAGCGAGATCGCCACCGGGGTGACGACCACCCTGCTGACGCGCGCCGCTGACGTCGTCTTGAAGGAGCGCCGCCGGCTGGTGCTGGCGGTGCGCGAGACGCCGCTGCACACCGGGCATCTACGCACGATGACGGCGTTATCCGAGATGGGCGCGGTGATCGCACCGCCAGTGCCGGCGCTTTACGCGAAGCCGGCGACGATCGACGAGATGATCGACCACAGCCTGGGACGCTTGCTGGACCTGTTCGGGCTCGATGCCGGGACCGTCAGGCGCTGGGGCGAGCCGAAAGCGCCCTAAGTATCAGCACCGCCTCCTCGGAGGCGAAATCGTCACCGAGGATCAGCCGCAGATTGGCTTCGGCGAGAGACTGGCGATCGGCATTGTCGGCCTCGGGGCGCGACGCGTTTGCCGCGAGACGGGTCTGGACGCGGCGTTCGGCGGCGATTTCCAGCCCCAAGACGCGTCGTCGCAGGTCTTGCACATCGGGATCCTGATCGGGTTTCAGCGTGCGGCGCAGCCGGCGCAGCGGCGCGACGACCGAGCTGTCGATCCCGGCGATCGCCGCCTTGGCTCGCGCCAGCCCCGCGACGTCAAGCGGCGCCCGCCCGCACAATGCGAGCCACAAGCCGAAGAGGATGACGTTGACATTGTGGCCGCCGCGATCCTGCAGCCGAAGCAGCGCCTCGGCGACGCCGGGACGCGCGTAAACCATCAGCGAAAACCGCCAGAAGCTCTCGGCCGCCGCGTCGTCAGCCATCAACATCACCACGCAATGAAGTCGACACCCATTGTGATATAATCAGCGGTCGTCTGCCGACCCCAGAGTTGACGGCGGATTCCCGGCAATCGTTGAAGATGCGCGTCGCCCGCCATGGACCTCGATGTCGAAGCTCTAAAGGCTAAGCTGGCCGCGCTCACCATCGAGCACCGCGACCTCGACGACGTGATCTCGCGCCTCGCCGAACGCATACCGTTCGACCAGTTGCAATTGCAGCGACTAAAAAAGCGCAAGCTCGCCTTGAAGGATCAAATCTCGAAAATCGAAAGCGAGCTACTGCCCGACATCATCGCGTAACGCCGCCGCCCGCGCTCAGGCCGGCCGCACGCGCTTTTGCTTGTACATCGCCTGGTCGGCCGCCTCGATCGCCACCTGCGCATCGTCGCTGCCGGTGAAGGAATAGACACCGAAGGCGGCGCTGAGCTTGATCTCGTGCTTGCCCCAGCTCAACGCGGTCGAGCCGATCGCCTGCGCCAGCGAGGACGCCTTGGCGTTGGCCTGCTCCTGGTTGGTCTGCGCCAGGATCACGCCGAACTCGTCGCCACCGAGCCGGCCGACGATGTCGCTCTCGCGCACATTGTTCGACAAAATCTCGGCGACATGACGGAGCGCCGCGTCGCCCGCCGGGTGGCCATGCGTATCGTTGATCTGCTTCATGCCGTTGACGTCGAAATAGATGACGCTCGACGGCGGCCCGTAGCGGCGGGTGAAGGCGATCATCCGCGACAGCTCGCGCACAAAGGCGCGGCGATTCGCGATCGGCGCCAGCGAATCTTCGTCGGCGAGGCGTTCGAGCTGGATGATCCGGGCCCGCGCATCCTCAAGCTCGCGCTGCATCGCCGCGCGCTCAGCCCGCAGTCGCGCAAGCTCGGAGACGACGTCGGTTGCGGTGTTTTTTGCCAACGTTAGCTTGGGTTTAGCGGTGTCAGACACCGCGGCGCGAGGCGCAGCGCGCGGCCTTTTCGGGGCGCTGTCTACCGCCGGCGTCGACCGCTCTTTTAACATCGCGCCTGCATGCCTCCGGCCGCGACCGCCAACACAAATTATTACCCCTCCCTGTGTCTATAAACGAGTGCCGGCGGTTCGCAACAAGCGAATTTTGCCGCGCTCCGGGTGACGCTGCCTCGGCGCGGCACGGCTTGTGCGGAGGGGCGGCGACCCTATAATACCGGGCTCCGCAATCTGCTTCAGAGACGAGGAGCATGGCCGAATCCGGCCCGCCAATCGGGATCATCATGGGCAGCCAGTCCGACTGGGAGACGATGCAGCATGCCGCGCAGACGCTGGAGAAGCTCGGCGTCGCCCACGAGACACGAATCGTCTCGGCGCACCGCACGCCAAAGCGGCTGTACGACTACGCGACAAACGCCAAATCGCGCGGCTTGAAGGTGATTATCGCCGGCGCTGGGGGCGCCGCGCATCTGCCCGGCATGGCCGCCGCGCTGACCCCGCTGCCGGTGCTCGGCGTGCCGGTGCAAAGTCGCGCCTTGAAGGGCATGGATAGTCTCTTGTCGATCGTTCAGATGCCGGGCGGCGTGCCGGTCGCCACCTTCGCGATCGGTCAGGCCGGCGCGATCAACGCCGCGCTGTGCGCCGCGGCGATCCTCGCGCTCGGCGACAAGACGGTCGCCGCCGCGCTCGATCAGTGGCGCCAGAACCAGACCGACGCCGTCGCGGAACACCCCGTTTGATGCGGCTGTTGCGTTGATGCTTAATCCCGATGCTTAGTCCTGGGGCGACGATCGGCATTCTCGGCGGCGGGCAGCTTGGCCGCATGACGGCGATGGCCGCCGCGCGGCTCGGTTATCGCGCGCATATTTTCGCCACCGAGCGCGATAGCCCCGCCGAGCAGGTCGCAGCCGGCGCCACCGTCGGTGCCTGGGATGACGCCGAGGCGATCGCCCGATTCTCCGAGGAAATCGACGTCGCGACCTTTGAGTTCGAGAACATCCCGGCCGCGGCGGTGCGCCGGGTCGCGGCGCTCAAACCCGTCATGCCGCGTCCGGAAATTCTCGAAATCGCCCAGGACCGGATGAAGGAAAAGGACTTCCTCAACCGGATCGGGGTCGCCACCACCGGCTATTGCGAGATTACCTCCGCCGCGGCGCTAGGCGAGGCGCTCGGCGCTTTAACGGGCCGCTCCGTCCTCAAAAGCGCGCGCATGGGCTATGACGGCAAGGGCCAGATCAATGTCGACGCCCGCAGCGCTCCCGATGAGGCTTGGCGAGCGATGGGAGCGCCGCGCGGCGTGCTCGAGGATTTTGTCGATTTCCGCTGCGAGGCCTCGGTCGTTGTCGCACGCGGCGCTGACGGCGCCATGGCGGCCTATCCACTGGTCGAGAACCGGCACGTCAACCACATCCTCGACACGACGATCGCGCCTGCCACGCTACCGCTCGACACCGCGCGCGAAGCGGAGCGCATCGCGTGCGATGTCGCCGCCCGGCTCAATCTTGTCGGCGTGCTGGCGGTCGAGATGTTCGTGACGCGCGACGATCGCGTGCTGGTCAATGAGCTCGCGCCGCGGCCGCACAATTCTGGCCACTGGACGATCGACGCCTGCGCCACGAGCCAATTCGAGCAGCTGGTGCGGGCGATCTGCGGCCTGCCCCTGGGCTCGACCGAGCGGCATGCCGACGCGGTGATGAAGAACCTGATCGGTGACGAGATCGAGACCTGGCGCGACGCGATTATCGATCCGACCGCGCGGCTCCATCTTTACGGTAAGCGCGACACGCTACCGGGCCGCAAAATGGGTCACGTCACCAGGCTGTTGCCGAAAAGCTAGGCCCAGAAAAAACTAGGCAAGGCTGGCAACGTTTATCCGCGGGTTCGGCAGGTTGCCGCGCAACACCTTCCACACACAGCCGAGCAACTCGAATGGCCGGAACGGCTTGGCGACAAAATCGTCAAGCTCCGGATCGCAGACGACCGGGTCGGCCGAGCCCGAGATGAACAAGCATTTCAGCGCAGGATGACGGGTGCGCACATGTCGCGCCGTCTGCAGCCCGGTAAGCCCGCCAGGCAGGTTGATACCCGCCACCACCATGTCGAAACGACGCAGCTCGATAAGCGCGATGGCTTCCCAGCCGGTCACCGCGGTCTCGACCTGAAATCCGGCGTCGCTCAGCGTGGCGCTGATCGTCTTGCGCACTTCCTCTTCGTCCTCGAGGACGAGTATGGCCGGAACTCTTTGCGTCATTGCGGCACCGCCCAGCGATGGAACTCGCAAGCGTAACAGAAAACCGTAATACAAATTTAACGGGAATACTTCGAATTTTACACGTTAAGCCTGTTTAACGTAACCCAGCGCCGCTCGCGGTGGCTTTGATGGCAGGCTTCGGCAAGCTGCACGCCCTTGGCGCCTTCGATCAGCGGCGACGGAAACGGCCCGTCCTCCGCGACATGGCGCAGAAAGAGCTCCCAGCACTCGCGGTAGCTGTTCTTGAATGGGTCGAGCGTCGGCATTTCCTGCCAATCGCCGTCGAAATTTCCCGGGCGCGGGTTTTCCGGGTCGAAAAACGGCCGCGGCGTCGCGACCAGCGGCTGCACAAAACAGCGGTGCATGCCGCACACTGCCGAGCCTTTTGTCCCGTCGACCTGGATCTGCAAGAGGTCGTCGCGTTTCACGCGGCTCGCCCAGGACGAACTCACCTGCGCGATCGCTCCACCTTCGAGCTCGAAGATCGCGAAGGCGTGGTCCTCGACATCGACATCGTAGGGCTTGCCGGCCTCGTCGATGCGACGCGGCTGCGCCGTCAGCTCGCGGCAAGAGACCGCCTCGATCGGCCCAAGCAGCCGGTCGAAGATGTAGCGCCAGTGCGCGAACATATCGAGGATCAGCCCGCCGCCGGTGG
>DATMLO010000046.1:0-19742 GCA_035570495.1 Allostellaceae bacterium
CGCATCCGTCTCCACGCCGCATGATCTTCGTGACCGTGCAGGGCGAGTATCAAATTACAGCTAGCGGAGAAACACGCCGTTTCCCGGCAGGAAGCATGCTGGTTGCCGAGGACACGACGGGAGCTGGTCACACGACCAAAATCGTCAGCGGCGCGGGAGACGTGATCATATTTGCTGTCAATTTGCCCGTTGCGTGAACGGCGGTCACCGCGCGTGTTTGGTAAGTACATAATCGTCTTAAAAATTCCGCATACCGGCCCTTGAAACGCGAACATAGAGTGAACATATAGCCGATCCGTAAAGCCGGATTTGCCCATGTTCGCTTGCCTGCTCTTGTTTTTCACCCGCTGCGTCCGCTCAGTGCACCGCCGGCTCGCGCAGATGGCAGGCGACATGGTGACCCGGAGACACCTCGCGGATCGGCGGCTCTTCCTTGGCACAGCGCTCGAAGGCGAGCGGACAGCGGGTCCGGAACCGGCAGCCCGAGGGCGGGTCGATCGGGCTCGGCACGTCGCCTGTCAAAATGATGCGCTTGCGCTCGACCTCGGGGTCGGGCACCGGCACCGCCGACAGCAGCGCCTCGGTATAGGGATGCTGCGGCCGCGCGAAGAGCGCGGCGCGGTCGGCCAACTCGACGATCTTGCCGAGATACATCACCGCGACGCGGTGGCTGATGTGCTCGACCACCGCGATGTCGTGGGCGATGAACAGATAGCTGAGCCCGAAATCGCGCTGCAATTCGACGAGCAGGTTGATCACCTGCGCCTGCACCGAGACATCGAGCGCCGAGACCGGCTCGTCGCAGATGATGAGGTTCGGCCGCAGCGCCAGCGCGCGGGCAATGCCGATCCGCTGACGCTGGCCGCCGGAAAATTCGTGCGGGTAGCGGTCGAGCGCCTCGGCGCGCAAGCCCACCTTTTCGGCAAGCCCTCTCACCTGGGTTTCGAGCTCCCTCCCCGCCGCGACGCCGTAATTCTTGAGCGGCTCGCCGATGATCTCGCGCACCGTGAGACGCGGGTTCAGCGACGAATACGGGTCCTGGAAGACCACCTGCATCTGCCGGCGAAACGGCCGCATGCCGCCCTTCGACAGCCCGTCGATGCGCGCACCGCTGAGCCGCACTTCGCCGGCAGTGGGATTAAGCAGCTTGAGCACGGTCTTGCCGACCGTCGACTTGCCGCAGCCCGACTCGCCGACCAGGCCCAAGGTCTCGCCCGGCGCGATCTCGAACGAGACGCCATCGACCGCGCGCACCTGCCCGACCGTCCGCTGCAGCAACCCCTTCTTGACCGGGAAATGCTTGACCAGCCCCTTGACCGAAAGCAGCGGCGCGACGGCGGTCATTCGGCGGCGACCCGGTCGGAGTGGAAACAGGCCGCGAAATGGCCCGGCTCCTTTTCCTCAAAGGGCGGCGGCTCGTTGCGGCAGATCTCGGTCGCGAGGAAACAGCGATCGGCAAAAGCGCAGCCGGCGATCGGCTCACGCAACGACGGCACCGTGCCGGCGATCTCGGTGAGGCGCGGCGGCAGGCCCTCCTCCGGCGCGCCGAGCCGCGGCATCGAGCCGAGCAAGCCCCGCGTGTACGGGTGCAGCGGCCGGCGGAACAGCGCCTTGACCGGCGCCTCCTCGGCCTTCTTGCCGGCATACATGACGATGACCCGCTGCGCCATTTCGGCGACGACGCCGAGATCATGCGTGATGAGCACGATCGCCGCGTCAATCTGCGTTTTCAGCTCGCGCAGCAGGTCGAGGATTTGCGCCTGGATCGTGACGTCGAGCGCGGTCGTCGGCTCGTCGGCGATGAGGAGCTTCGGGTTGCACGCCAGCGCCATCGCGATCATCACCCGCTGGCGCATCCCGCCGGAAAGCTGGTGCGGGTATTGGCCGATGCGCCGCTCCGCCTCGGGGATGTGGACGAGGCGCAGCATCGCCACCGCTTTCTTCTGCGCCGCGCGCGGATCGAGCCCCTGGTGCAGGATCAAGATCTCGGCGATCTGCCGGCCGATCGTCAGCACCGGGTTCAGCGAGGTCATCGGCTCCTGGAAGATCATCGATATCTCGTTGCCGCGAACCTTGCGCATCTCCGCTTCACTCGCGGCCAACAGGTCGCGCCCGGCAAAGCGGATACTGCCCGACACGATGCGCCCTGGCGGCGACGCGATGAGGCGCAGCACCGACAGCGCCGTGACGCTCTTGCCGCAGCCGGACTCGCCGACAATCGCCAGGGTCTCGCCCGGCAGCACCGAAAGCGACACGCCATCGACCGCGCGCACCACGCCGTCGCGGGTAAAGAACCAGGTGCGCAGATCGTCGATCTCGAGCAGCGGCTTGGGAGTGGCGACCGATGTCGGCGGCGTTACGGTCTTTTCGAGCGCCGCGGCCATGTTACAGCCGCCGCGCCAGGCGCGGGTCGATCGCGTCGCGCAGCCCGTCGCCGAGAAGGTTGATCGCCAGCACCGTCAACGACAGAAAGATGCCGGGGAACAGCACGATGTAATAGGCGACGAGGAACACCGCGCGCCCCTCGGCCATGATGTTGCCCCAGCTGGGGATGGTCGGCGGCGTGCCGGCGCCGATAAACGACAGGATCGCCTCGGTGATCATCGCCGACGCGCAGATATAAGTGCCCTGCACCAGCAGCGTCGCCAGCGTGTTGGGGACGATGTGCCGCCACATGATGCGGATTTGCGAGGTGCCGCTGGCGATCGCCGCCTCGACAAAGGGCTGATCGCGCAAGGTGAGGACCACGCTGCGCACCAGCCGGGTGACGCGCGGCACCTCGGCGACGGTGATGGCGAAGATGACATTGCCCATGCTGGCGCGGGTCAGCGCCATCAGCGCGATCGCGATCAGCACGCCGGGGATCGCCATCAACCCGTCCATGATGCGCATGACGATCGCGTCAACCCAGCGATTGAAGCTGGTCACCAACCCCATCGCCAACCCCAAGCCCGTCGCCAGCAGCGCGACGCCGATACCGACCGTCAGCGATACCCGCGCGCCATAGATCGTGCGGCTGTAGATGTCGCGGCCGAGCATGTCGCTGCCAAACCAGTATTCGGCCGATGGCCAGCGCAACCGTTGCGCCGGCGCCAGCGCGGTCGGATCGACCGTGCCGAGAAACGGCGCGAAGAGCCCCAGCGCCAGCATCAAGCCGAGCAGCGCGCCGCCGATCACCACGGTCGGGTGGCGGCGGATATGGGTCGCGATCGCGCCGCGCTTCTTAGGCGGCCGCGCCGCGGCGACAAGATCGATCTGACCCGGAATGACAGCCATCAGTACCTGATCCGCGGGTCGAGGATCGCGTAGCTCAGATCGACAAGCAGGTTCACCACGACATACGCGGCCGAGAAGATGAGGATGATCCCTTGGATGATCGGATAGTCACGCCGCAGGATCGCATCGACCGTCAGCCGCCCAAGGCCGGGGATCGCGAACACCGTCTCGGTCACCACCACCCCGCCAATCAGCAGCGCGATCCCGATGCCGATGATCGTCGCGATCGGCACGGCCGCGTTCTTCAACGCATGCCGCAGCAAGACACGCCCGTCCGACAGCCCCTTGGCGCGCGCGGTGCGGATGTAGTCCTGCGCCAGCACATCGAGCATGCTGGCGCGGGTGATGCGCGCGATGAGCGCGGTGAAGGTAATGCCGAGCGCGATCGACGGCATCACCAGATGCGACAAGAACGGCCGTATCCCATCCTGCGGCGGGACATACCCCTGAACCGGCAACGCAAATTTTTGCGCAACCTGCTGCAGACCGAGATCCTGCCACGACTGATAGAGACGGGTCAGCCCGATGCCCTGCGTCACGTGCGCGACAAGCCAGTCGGCCGCGACATACCAGCCGCCCATCGCCAGCCCGAAGATCAGGATATAGGCAAGGACGAAAATCGGTACCGAGAAGCCCATGACCGCGAAAACCATTACCACCCGGTCGATCCAGGTCCCGGCCTTCCACGCCGCCAGCACCCCCATCGGAATCGACACCAGCACCGACACGAGCAGCGTCGAGATGCTGAGCGCAACGGTCGGCCCGACACGTTGCGCGATCAGCTGCGACACCGGCAGGTTGGTGAAGATCGAGATGCCGAGATCACCGCGCACCAGGTGCCAGACCCAGTCATAGAACTGCACGAACAGCGGCTGATCGAGGCCGAGCTTGCTGCGGATGCGGGCGATGTCGGCGGCGGTGGCATTGTCGCCGGCAATGATCGCCGCCGGGTCACCGGGCGACAAATGCAACAGCGCGAAAACGAAGATCGCCACCACCACCATGACCGGGATGGTCGCGAGGATGCGCCTTACGATGTAACCGAACATTGCCTCACAGTCGCAAGACTCGTGCCGCGCCTATCGCCCATTTCGTGGGCAGATTGGCGCATCGGGCAGGAAAAGGCGAGGCGAATGCCGCTTCGGCTGGATTGCGGCCAGTGCGTCCTTCGAGGCTCCTTCCGGTCGCACCTCAGGATGAGGGAGGTTCAGGACGCCACAAAGAAAGCCCTCATCCTGAGGTGGCCGCGAAGCGACCCTCGAAGGACGCAGCGCAATCCCCGCAGCTACCCCTTCAGCAGCGCATCCATCACGCGCTCGCGGCTCAAGGGCAGGTCGCGCAGTCGCGCGCCGAGCGCCTGGGCGACGGCATTGGCGATCGCCGCAACGGTCGGCCCACCGCTCGCCTCGCCGATGCCGAGCGGCGGCAGGTCGGCCGTGGCGCCGACCAGCTCGCAGAACACCTCCGGCACTTCGCTGAACCGCACGACTGGATAGCTCTCCCAGTCGCGCGAGCTGATGCCCGCCGAGTCGAGACGCACGCCTTCCTTCAAGGCCCAGCTAATGCCCTGGATGACGCCGCCCTCGAGCTGGTTCAACGCGCCGTCCGGGTTGATGACGAGCCCGGCATCGGCGGCGCACCAGATTTTCGTGACCCGCACCGCCTCGTCGACTTCGACGTCGGCGACGACCGCGCAATAGGCGGCGCGGTTCTTGTACATCGCGAAGCCGACGCCCCGCCCGCTTCCGGTGCCGACCGGGAGACCCGGTCGCCAATCCGCCATCTTCGCGACATGCGCGACAACGGCCTTACCCCGCGGATCGGTCAGCACCGCGAGCCGGTAGTCGACCGGGTCCATCCCGGCGCGCTCGGCAAGCTCGTCCATCGCCGACTCGATCGCGAAGACGTTGACCGTCGCACCGAGACCGCGCAGCGACGAGGTGCGCACCGGCGTCTCGGCGACGAGGTGGTGGATGATGCGCTTGGCCGGAAACGCATAGAGCGGCTCGCCGTTGCGCGTCCCGCCCCCGCCACCGGCCTCGGGCGGATCGGCCGCCGGCATCGGCGGCGGCGGGTCGGGCAAGGCTTCGGCCGCCAGCAACAGCCCGCCACTGCCCGGCCGGCTCGAATGCCGCCCGCTCCAGATTTCGGTCGTCCAATCGACCGGCCGCCCCTGGTTATCGAGCAGCACACGCACCGTCGTCACCATCGCCGGGCTGACCGGCTCGAAGCCGAACTCCTCCTCGCGCCGCCAGCGCACGCGGATCGGCACGCCCGGCCGGCGCATCGCGATCACCGCGGCGTCGGCCGCGGCATCGTCGGCGCCGTTATGGCCGTAGCAGCCCGGCCCCTGGGCGTGGCGGACCGAGATATGCGCCGGGTCGAGCTTCAGGGTTTTCGCCAGCGCAGCCTTCAGCGGATAGACGCCCTGGGTGTGTGACCACACGGTCAGGTGCCCGTCCTTGTAAACAGCAACCCCGCTCGACGGACCGACCGAGGCGTGGGCGATATGCATGCGCGTAAAGCTCGCCTCGTAACGCGCCTGGCCAGGCGCCGGATCGACCGGCTCGGGGCCGATATTGCGGTCGATCGACGGCCGCTGCAGCAGCCAGCGCCCCTCTTCCTGGCCGGGATTGATCGGGTCGACCCCGTCCCACGACACATGACCGGGCGCGACCGCGGCGGCGGCATCGACCACGGTCTCGTCGGTGCCGATGATCGCGATGAAATTGCCGTCGCGGAGGATGTCGATGTCGCCCTTGGCAGCGCGGCGGATCGCCCCCTCGTTGATCGACGCGACCGTCGCGCCGCGGCGCGGCTGGCGCACGACGCGCGCATGGACCATCCCGTCCACTGCCATGTCGTGCACAAAGCTCGGCGCGCCGAACACCTTGCCGCCGAGATCGACACGCGGCGCGTTGCGGCCGATTTCGCCGCGCGCGGTTTTCGGCTTGGCGCTGGCCGTCGCACGCCGGCTGAGATCGACCGATGCCGCGAGCGACCAGTAATCCTGCCCCGTGGGCGCACCGGCGCGGGTGACGGTGCCGTCGCTCACTGCCAGCTCCTCGGGTTTCGCGCCGACGCGGGCGGCGGCCGCGTCGAGCAGCAGGCTTTTCACCTCGGCGCAGGCAAGCCGCAAAGCCACGCCGCCATATTGGATAGACTGGCTGCCGGCGGTATAGCCCTCGTTCGGGGTAAGATCGGTGTCACCGGTCTGCAGGTCGATGCGGTCGAGCGACACGTCGAGCTCGTCAGCCGCGATCTGACGCATCGCGGTCAAGACGCCCTGGCCGATCTCGACCCGTCCGGTCGAGACCGTGACCTTGCCCGGCGCGGTGAACTTGACCCACTGGTCGAGACGCGGGTTCGTCTCGAGCAGCGCGGGAAGCGGCGGATGCGCGCTCATGGTTGAGTTCCCGGGGCGGCTCTCATCGTGGCAGCGGCCTGCTCGACCGCTTTCAGGATGCGGATATGGCTGCCGCAGCGGCAGATATTGTCGTCGAGCGCCTCGGCGATCTCCCGGCGCGTCGGCGCCGGATTCTTGTCGAGCAGCGCCTTTGCCGAAACGAGGATACCGGGGAGGCAATAGCCGCATTGCCCGGCCTGCTCGTCAAGAAACGCCGCCTGCAGCGGGTGCGGATGCTCCGGCGTGCCGAGGCCCTCGATCGTCAGTACCGTCTTCCCTGACACGGTCGACACCGCCTTGCCGCAGGATTTTGTCGGCACGCCGTCGACGAGCACCATGCAGCAGCCACACTGCTCGAGGCCACAGCCGAACTTGGTGCCCTTAAGGCCGAGATGGTTGCGCAGCACATCGAGAAGCGGCGTGTCGTTGCCGGCGCTGACATCGACGGCCCGGCCATTGAGGGTGAAAGAGGTCATCGCGTTCTCATCATTAGAGGGCAGCCGATATATCACCCGCGTCAAAACCGAAAAGCCACTGCATCGTCTCGGGCGAGCGCTCGCGGTTGGCGACCATCGCCGCGTCGCGCTCGACCTGCTCCGGCCCGTCCGGCATGTGGTAGCGGTGCTTGTTGCCGCGCGACATCTGCTGCAGGCGCGTTACGCGCGGCAAGCGGGTCTGTTCGTATCGCCGCAGCGTCGCGACCGGGTCTCTGCCCTGCGCCAGCAAAGCGGCGAGACACGCACCGTCCTCGATCGCCTGCGCCGCGCCCTGCGCCATGAACGGGTACATCGGATGGCACGCGTCGCCCAGCAGCGTCACCCGGCCGACCGACCATTGCGGCAGCGGATCGCGATCGAACAGCGCCCAGATGAAGCAGGTATCGGCCTCGTTGACGATGCGGCGCACCTGCGGGTGCCAGCCCTCGAACGCGGCGAGCGCGCGCTCGATGGTGGCGCGGTCGGTCCAGTCCTCGCGGTTCCACGTGTCGTGCTCGGTCCAGCCGACAAAATTGAGAAGTCGGCCGCCTGAGACGAAATAATGCACGAGATGCCCGCCCGGTCCGAGCCAGGACTGGTTGCCGCGTTCCAAATCGAGATCGGCGACGCGCTCGACCGGCACCAGCCCGCGGTAGGCGACGCAGCCGGCGAAATTCGGGGCTTCCGCGCCAAAGAGCAGGGTATGCACAGTCGAGTGGATGCCGTCGGCACCAACCAGGATGTCGGCGGTGACGCGGTTGCCGTTGGCAAACTCGGCTTCGACCTCGTCGCCGCGATCAATAAGTCCGGTGAGGCAATGGCCGAGATGGATGCGCTCCGGCGGCAGGCCGGAGGCGATGATCGCCTGCAGATCGGCGCGGTGCACGGTCAGATGCGGCGCGCCATAAAGTTCGACGCAGCGCGGGTTGAGAGGCGCCTTTTGCAGCGTTCGGCCGTCATCCCAGCGCCGGACATGCGCCGAGGCCGGGCGTACCGCTGCGGCATCGAGCGCATCGCCAAGGCCGAGCCGGTAAAGGATGCGCGCGGCGTTCGGCCCCATATTGATGCCGCCGCCGACCTCGTTGAGCTCGGGCGCCTGCTCGTAGACATCGACATCAAAACCGGCGCGATGCAGCGCCAGCGCGGCGGCAAGCCCGCCAAGTCCGCCGCCGATTACCGCGATCTTGTGTATTGTCATCGGGCGGAAGTGAAGAAGCAGCGTCCGCTTCTGTCAATCGGTGTCGGAGGAGACCGCCCTTGCCCCTTGATTACGAAAAGCGCGACGGCGTCGCCTATATCACGCTCAACAATCCCTCGAAGGCCAACATCCTCGACAAGAAGATGTCGGACGACATCTCCGCGGCCTGGGTCGATCTGTGGGAAGACCGCGACATTCGCTGCGCGATCCTCACCGGCGCCGGCGACCGGCATTTCTGCGGCGGGCACAACCTCCAGCCGCGCCCCGACCTCACCGCCGACGACCGCGAATATCTGCGCACCAACCGCATCTTCTGGCCGCTCGCCGGCACCGTCTACGGCCAGAAGACCGGCGTGGACGGCCGCATGGGCGACCATTACCCGCGGGTCTGGAAGCCGGTCATCGCCGCGGTCAACGGCTGGGCGGCGGGGGCCGGGCTCTACATCCTGCTCAGCTCGACCGACATCCGCATCGCCAGCGCCGAGCATGCGCGGTTCAAATTCGCGCTGTTGTCGCAAGGTTGGCTCGGCAACGGGCCAGGCGCGGCGCTGCTGGCGAAGCAGCTGCGCTATTCGGATGCGATGAAGATCCTACTGACCGACGAGCCGTTCGACGCCGCCGAGGCGCACCGCATCGGTCTCGTCAACGAAGTGGTGCCGCACGCCCAACTCATGGAGCGCGCCGAGAAAATGGCCCGGCACATCTGCACGCTGCCGCCGGTAGCGGTGCGGATGATGAAAGAATATGTGGTGCGCTTTGGCGATCTGCCGACCGACCAGTCCTGGCACGTGCAGAACCTGGTCAACCACCTGCTGATTCAGACGACGATGGACGGTGAGGAAGGCCGGGTTGCGTTCAATGAAAAGCGCCCGCCCAATTTCACCGGCACGCTGCGCAAGCGCGGCCAGCCGTGGCCCGAGCTGTCGCCGGAAGACGAAGCCCGCTTGGACGAGGCGTACCGCAGCGGCGAGTTTTAGATCGATGCGGTCACGGCTCTTCCTTGCCGCGATCCTCGTCGTCGTCGCGCGAATTGCGGTCGGGGCTGATTATCCAACGCCGAAAGAAGCGGATTGGGTCGCGCACGATTTCCGCTTCCACACCGGCGAGGTGATAGGCGAGTTGCGGCTGCATTACACGACGGTCGGCGACCCCAGGGGTGAGCCGGTGCTGATCCTCCACGGCACCGCCAGCACCGGGGCCGCTTTCCTCAACCCGGCCTATGCCGGCGAGCTCTTCGGGCCCGGCCAGCCGCTCGACGCGACCAAGTATTTCATCATCCTGCCCGACGCGATCGGTGCCGGGAAATCCACCAAACCGTCTGACGGGCCGCGCGCCAAGTTTCCGGCTTACAATTACGACGACATGGTCGCAGCGCAGTACCGGCTGATCACCGAGGGGCTCGGTATCCGCCACCTGCGCTTGGTGACCGGCAATTCGATGGGCGGCATGCAGAGCTGGGTCTGGGGCGAGGCGCATCCGGACTTCATGGACGCACTGGTGCCGATGGCATCGCAGCCGACCGCGATGGCGAGCCGCAACTGGATGATGCGGCGGATGATCATCGATTCGATCCGCAACGACCCCAACTGGCACGACGGCAATTACACGGCGCAACCGCCGCGGCTGAAAGCGGTGCTGGTGTTTTTCGGGATCGCCACCAGCGGCGGCACCCTCGCCTATCAGGCGCAGGCGCCGACCCACGAGCTGGCGGACAAGCTGCTCGATGCGCGGCTCGCGGCGCCGTTCACCGGTGACGCCAACGACGTCCTCTATCAATGGGCGTCGTCGGGTGACTACGACCCGTCACCCGGCCTGGAGAAGATCCAGGCCGCAGTGCTGGCGATCAACTCGGCCGACGACGAGCGTAACCCGCCCGAAACCGGGATCATCGAGGCGGCGATCAAGCGGATCAAGGGCGGCCGGCTCTACCTGATCCCGGCGAGCGCCGAGACGCGCGGCCACGGCACGACCGGCATGGCGAAATTCTGGAAGGAACCTTTCGCGGAATTTCTCCAGGCAGTGCCGCACCACCAGATGTAGACGCGGCTATAGCGCGGCCGCACCCGCCGCGGCGCAGTCCTCGTCCTGCTGCGATGTACCGCCGCCAACGCCGACGGCACCCACGAGATTACCGTTGCGGAACAGCGGCACCGCGCCCTGGCCCATGATCATGTGTCCGCCTGACGCCGCGTTGATGCCGCGCGGGGTCGGCTGGTCGGCGCGCTCCGCCATGACCCCGGATGGCCGGGCGAACGCTGCTGAGGCCACCGCCTTGCCCTGGCTGCCATAGACGCCGGCGAAGAAAGCGCCGTCCATACGCTGAAAGGCGATAAGCCGCCCCCCATCGTCGCACACCGCGGCGCTGACCTTGATGCCGAATTCCTCGGCCTTCTTGAGTGTCGCCCGCAGCACGCGGTTTGCCTGGTTCAAGGAAATGCTCGCCATATCGTTTCCTCCGTTGGTTGGTTCGACTAACCCAAGGCACCCGAGGCGCGCAGCGCCGCGATCCTGTCGTCGGTCAGGCCGAGCACGTCGCGTAGCACCATGTCGGTGTCGGCGCCGAGGCCGGGCGCAGGGCCCGTCGCGCGGCCAAAGTCTCCACGCCACGGCAGCCCCGGTAACACACCTTTCGCCACAGCATCCCAGAAGCCGCGGGTCTTGAGATGCGCGTCATGCACAAGGTCGACCGAGTCCCTGAGCGCCGCCGCCGGGATGCCGGCGCGGCGGAGTTCGGCTGCGCAGTCGGCGGCGCCGCGGCGCGACGCCCAGCCGGCCAGGATGCCGTTGATGCCGGCCGAGCGGCCTTGCCGCTGGTGCAAATTCCATTCGGTCAGCGGCTCGAGCGCCGGAATGATCTCGCAAAGCCGGCGCCATTCCGCCTCGCTGGTAACGGCGAGGCTGAGCCATTCGTCATCCCCGACGCAACGCCAAGCGCCGTGGGGGCAGTAGAGGTCGCTGGCATTGCCCTTGGGCTTTGGTTTGTCGCCGAGCTGGGTGGCTATGAGCGGCTCGGCCATCGTCCACAGCATCGCCTCGATCATCGAGAAATCGACGCGGGCGACCTTGCCGTCCTGCGCGCGCCGCCTGAGACTGGCGGCGACGATAAAGGCGAGCATCAGCCCGCACATCGGATCGAGCCAGGCGAAGCCGACCCGCGGCGCAATCCCCGGATGACGGTTCAACCCGGCAAACCCGGCATAGCATTGCAGCAAGGTGCCGTAGGCGACCGAATGCGCCTCCGGCCCGGTGCGCCCCATGCCCGAGGCCGAGACGTAAATCAGGTTCGAATCGAGCGCACGGAGCGCATCGGCGCCGAGGCCGAGCCGGTCCATGACCCCAGTCGCGAAATTCTCGAACACCACGTCGGCGCGGGCGGCGAGGTCACGGGCGATCGCGACCGCCTCTGGCTTTTTCAAGTCAAGGACGATGCCCTTCTTGGCCTGGCCGAGCACGGTGTGCAGCTCGCTGGCGCGGCCAGGATCGCCGCGGCCGGGCGCCTCGATCTTGATAACCTCCGCGCCCATCGCCGCGAGATAGCGGGTCGCGGTCGGCCCAGCGATGACCCAAGAGAAATCGAGCACCCGGACACCAGACAGCGGTAGCTTCTCGCGACTGAGCGGCTTTGCTTGTCCTTCGGACAGGCTCAGCCCGAAAGGCGGGCCAGGCGCCCTGATGCGTTCCCCGGCGATTCCGATGTCCCGCCAGAAATGGCGGTGCTCGAGTTGCGGCGAGGCCAGCTGCTCGTCCGGTTCGCGCAGCGGAAAGCTTGGAACATGCGCCTCCTGCGCCGCATCGGCGATCCACCGCTTTGGGTGGTGCCGACTCCACTCCGACATCAGCGCGTGCAGCGCATCCCAATTTGCGACGCGGTCGGGTTTGGTCTTGAAGCGCGGGTCGTCGCCCCAATCGGGCGAGCCCATGACCTTGAGCCAGGCGGCCCATTGCCGGTCCTCGCGCGGCGAGATCGCGGCGTAACCGTCACTTGCCGGCAAGATGCAGACGGTCGCGCCGTTGCCGTCGCTGACGCGTTTGCGCGACCGCGCCTTGCCGCCGAGACCGGCGTTCGCGAGCTCAGTCATCGCCAGGGTCGCCAGCGCTTCCTTGATCGACACGTCGATCTCCGCGCCCGGCATGGCGTGGATCGCGGCGCAGGCAGCGGCAAGGCCGGCGATAAAGGCCGATTGCTCGCCGACCGGACGGATCGGCGCCTCGGCCAGGTCGTCGACCTGCCCGGTCAGGAGCCGGGCGATGCCGCTCGCATACATCAGCGTGAGGTCGCTCGCCGGATCGTCGGCGCGTGGGCCGTCTTGGCCGAACGGCGCAATGGCGACGATCGCTGCCTTCATATTCTTGGCACGCAGCGCGGCAGTGTTGTAGCCCCGACCTTCGAAGACAATCACGTCCGCCGCGGCGAGCGACGCGACATCGCCCTCGGCCTTGTCGAGATTCAGATATTCGGCGAGCGGGGTCGAGCGGTCGGCGTCGACGCACGCGACCTCGGCGCCGATGTCGGCGAAGATACGGCCTGCGACGGCGGCGGCCAGCCCCGGCCCCAGTTGCGCGACACGAAACCCTTCGAGCAGCGAATGGCTCACGAATCCCCCTCCTGGCCCACGAGCGTGACGAAGCCGAGGGGATCGGTCAATCTGCGGTGAATGCAGGCCTGCCGGGAGGATGCCCATGCTGATCTTCTATTGCGCGCCGGGTTCGAGCTCGATGGCGACGCATATCGCGCTGCACGAGACCGGCGCGTCCTTCGAGCACCGCTGGCTGTCTTTCAATGCCAAGGAGCAGAAAGGCCCGGATTATCTGGCGCTCAATTCGGAAGGCAAAGTGCCGGCGCTGGTCATCGATGGGAAGCGCGTGCTGACCGAAGTCGCGGCGACGCTCTACTACCTGGCGAAGACCTTTCCGGCAGCGGGGCTGTGGCCGCAAGGCGGCGTCGAAGAAGAGGCGCAGGCGTTGTCGTGGATGTCGTTTATCGCCGCGACCGTGCATCCGTCGCGCCGCGCCGGCGAGGAGGCATGGCGCGCGGTGTTCCGGCTGTGTGAGCAGCGGCTCGGCGGCAAGGAATGGGCCGTCGGCGGCGCCTATTCGATCGCCGATATTCATTTGTTCCGGCTGTTCTGGCGATTTGTCGATGCGCTCGGGCCCGATCATGCCGCCTATCCGGGGCTGATGGCGCACTACGAACAGATGATGGCTCGCCCGGCGGTCAAGAAGACGATCGAGAGCGAGCGCGCGATTGGGTACGAGTTCCCGCTCGGCGCCGGCACTCGCTAAGGCGATCCGACGGTGCGATTATTATTGGTCGGTCGCAAAGATGTTGCCCTTCCGGATCGTACAGACTGAGGAAAGCGTATCCTGCGATACCGCCTCGCCCTGCTTGCCGTCCAATCGCGTCAACACGGTGCGCCGGGTCGTCGGGTCGGGTTGAAGGATCGTTACAAAGGTACAGCTGGAGCGGCTTGGGTCGACGGTTACGGTACGTACCGTAAAGCCCTCGACCTCGCGGCTAATGCCGACCAGGCTGCCGTTCTCGAATGTCCAGGCAATCATTCGATTGCGGCCAATCGAGGCCGCGGCCCCTGGCGCGACGACATCGCCCTCATGTTCGCCGAAGCTGCCGCCGGCGCGATCCGCATAGTCGAAAATGCGTCCAGACTGGCTGATGTAAAGGCGGCGATGCACGTTGAGCACTGTCGCCCGCGGTTCGGTGGTCCGCCAAACGAATCTGAGCGAAACATTGACCTCGATCGAATAGCCCTTGAGGTCGTCGAGCGTCGTCGCGCCGGCGCTTGACATCGCCGCCAAAGCAAACGCGCACACCGCAGCCAGCGAACCAAATCCGCATCTGATGCCCATTTGCTCTTCCAAACCCGTTGTCGAAATCAATTCAGCGGGCGGCCGTGGCGGGCGATGAAGTCGGGGAACGTGTCTTCGGCCTTGGCGCCGCGCACGACATGCGTCGTAAAGTGCCGCTCGGCCTCGTATTGCTCTTCGAGATTCTGGCTCATCTGCTTCAGCATCAGCGACTTGATGCCCATGATCGTGTCGTGATTGTTGGCGGCGATGGTGCGCGCTAGCTCCATGGTCTTGGCACGCAGCTGCTCGCGCGGCACGAGATGGTTGAGAAGGCCGATGCGGTACGCCTCCTCCGCCTCGATGACCCTAGCGGAGAACAGCAATTCCTTGGCGATCGGCCAGCCGACCTGATTGGGCAGGGTCCAGGTGCTGTTGATCCGACCGTAAGCGGCGGCCAAAAAGCGGAATTTCGAATCCTCGCAGCCGATGCGCATGTCGAGCGAGGAGGCCAGCACGCCGGCGCCGCCATAAGCGAGCCCGTTCATCATGCCGATCGTCGGTTTGGCGCTGGCGCCGATGTCGTAAGCCGAGCGCGTGCGCCGGGTGTCCTGCTCGGCGTCGGTCAACTTGCGGTCATCCTCGCGTTGTTCGTGAATATCGCCGCCGGCCGAAAAGGCACGGCCGGCTCCGGTGATGACGATGCAGCCGATACCATCATCGGCGTCCGCTGCCTTCACCGCGTCGCGCAGCTCGGCCGAGAGCTTGCGGTTCATCGCGTTCAGCTTCTCCGGCCGGTTGAGGGTCAGAATGGCAACCCCGTCTTCTCTCTCGACAAGGATGTGCTCGTATCCGCTCATGGGTTTCCTCCTAGCCTCGCATCGCCCGCCAGACCCGCGCCGGGGTCGCGGGGCCATCGAAATTCTTCACGCCTAACGGCGCCAGCGCATCGTGGATCGCGTTGTGGATCGCCGGAAAGGCAGCGATCGCGCCGGCCTCGCCGCAGCCTTTGACACCCAAGGGGTTGGTCGTGCAGCGCGTCATGTTGAAGCCGACGCTAAATGCCGGCAAATCGTCGGCCCGCGGCATTGCGTAGTCCATGAACGAGGCGGCGAGCGCTTGGCCACTTTCCGCGTCGTAGACCGCGGTTTCCAGGAGCGCCTGGCCTGTGCCCATGGCGATCGCGCCGTGCGCTTGGCCGCCGACCACCATCGGATTGACCATGACCCCGTAATCATCGACCGCAGTGTAGCGCTCGAGCGTGACTCGGCCAGTATCGGGATCGATCTCCACCTCAACAACATGCGTGCCGTTGGGGAATGTCATCCATTCGCGGGTCCAGAAATGATAGGTGTCGAGCGGTTCGCCGGCTTCGCGCGCCTTCGTGGCGACATCCATCAGCGACACCCGCCGGTCGGTGCCGACGACGACGAAATCGCCGTCTTCAAACTTGATGTCGGGCTCGGCGGCTTCGAGCATCTCGGCGGCGACACGAGTTCCCTTCAAGATGATCTCGTCGGCGGCGCGGAAGATCGCGGTGCCGCCCATATAGGTTGCGCGCGAGCTGCCGTGCCCGCCGCCATGTGCGATGAGGTCGGTATCGCCCTGGCGCAGCTTGATGAGGTCGTTGGGGACACCAAGCTTGTCGGCGAGGATTTGCGGGAAGGTCGTCTCGTGTCCTTGGCCGATATGCTGGGTGCCGGTGATCAGCGAGACTGAGCCGTCGGCCTCAAAACGGATGTCGACATTCTCCGACGGGTTACCGCCAGTTCCCTTGATGTGATACGCGAAGCCGAGACCGCGCAGCTGTCCGGTTCCTTCACTGACCGCGCGGCGCGCGGCGAAGCCAGCGATGTCAGCCGCGGCGAGCGCGCGCTCGAAGGTCTCGGGGAAAGCGCCGCTGTCGACCTGGTTGCCGACGGCGTTGACCATCGGCATGGCCTGGGTCGGGACCAAGTTCTTGCGGCGCAGCTCGATGCGGTCGAAGCCGCATTGCCGCGCCGCCTCGTCGATCAGCCGCTCGATGATGTTATTGGCCTCGGCATAGCCGGGGCCGCGCAACACGCCGACCGGCGCGGTATTGGTGAAGACCCCGAGGACATTTAGGTCGATTGCCGGGATCGCGTAGACCGTGCCGGGGAGAAACGCGTACTGGAAGGTCTGCACGCTCGCCGAGCTGCCGGCGAGATAGGCGCCAAGATTGGCCTCGCTTTCGACTCGCAGCGCGAGGAATTTGCCAGCGGCATCAAGCGCCAATGACGCCACGGCGCGCTGATCGCGCCCGGCATGGTCGGCGAGGAAGACTTCGCTGCGCGTGGCAATCCATTTGACCGGACGGCCCATCCGCTTCGCCGCCCAGAGCAGCAACGCGTGCTCGGGATAGACGAAGTTCTTCGCCCCAAACCCGCCGCCGACATCGGGAGCCACAAAACGTACCTGATCCTTTTCGACGGCGAGCGCGCGAGCGGTGAAATCGCGCGTCATATGAATGCTCTGCGCCGAGACATAGGCGGTGTAGCGGCCGGTCGCAGTGTCATACGCGCCGACAATGCCACGCGGCTCCATCGGGTTGGTGACGACGCGGTGGTTGTCGAGCGCGACCCGCACGACGTGCGCAGCTTTTGCAAAGGCTGCATCCGCCGCCACGCGGTCACCGTAACGCCAGTCGAGGCAGAGATTGCCCAGCGCCTTGTCGGTGACGAGCGGAGCGCTGGGCGCTCGCGCCGCCGCGGTTGTGGTCACCGCGGGGAGCGGCGCGTAATCGGTCGCGACAAGCTCGGCGGCGTCGAGCGCCTGCTCACGGGTCTCCGCGACTACGAGTGCCACCGCCTCGCCGACATGCCGCACCTTGTCGGCAGCGAGCAGCGGCTGCGGCTCGAACAGAAATGGCTCGCCGGTTACGGTGTTGGTCTCGGCGCCCGGCCGCAGCGCCGATAGGCCGTCAGCAGCAGCTTCCGTCGCGGTCAGCACTGCCAGGACGCCCGGCGCCTCGCGAGCGGCGGTCGCATCGACGCGCGCGATCCGCGCATGAGCATGCGGAGAGCGGAGCACCACCGCGTGAGCAAGGCCGGCGAATGCGATGTCGTCGAGATAGCGCCCGCGCCCGGTGACGAAACGCAAATCCTCTCGGCGTTTTGGCGCGTCACCGATCCTCGATAGACCGTCCGGCATCCATTTCCCCCGACAAACCGTATTCAATATTACCCACGTCACCCGTCTCGTGGTCAAAAGTCGCGCGCGCCCGCCGCTTCGCCCGGGACGCAAATGGCTTTATGTTGATGATACGGGCGGGGGGTTGTCTGCGAGCACGTCATGTCGATGCATTTTTTGTTGCGGCGCGGTCTCATTTATCTGTTGCCCCTGGTAGCACTGGGAGTGGCACTGACCGCCCGTCTTGCGGCGCCAGATCTGCTCGACCGGCTGATGCTTATCTCGTTCGACCTCTACCAGCGCGTTGCGCCGCGCGAATATGGCGACATCCCGATCAGCATCGTCGACATCGATGAGGACAGCCTCAAGAAATTCGGCCAATGGCCGTGGTCGCGCAACCTCGACGCGCGGCTCGTCGAGAAGATGCGCGATGCGGGGGCCGCGGTGATCGGCTTCGACATCGTCTTCGCCGAACCCGACCGCACCTCACCGAAGCTTTTGCTCGCTCAAATGATGCGCGACGGGAGCTCCGACGCCGATACGAGCCAGGTGCTTGCCAAGCTGCCAGATCCGGACGATGCGCTCGCCGCTGCGATGAAGACAGTGCCGACGATCGCGAGCTTTATCCTGGTCGATCATTCCGACAGTCCGCCGCCGATGCAAAAGGCCGGTTACGCTTTTGCCGGCGACGATCCGATGCGCTTTGTCGACACGTTTCAGGCCTCGATCACCGACCTGCCGGCCTTCCAGACCGCCGCGTTGGGCAACGGCTTCCTTAATGAGCATGTCGATTGGGATCAGATCGTCCGTCGCGTGCCACTCATCATGAAGCTCGGCAAAAAGCCGGTTTTTTCACTGGTCGCCGAAATCCTGCGGGTTACGACCGGCGCTCACACCTATATCGCGCGCGCCGCCGGCGCCAATGGCGAAAGGAGCTTCGGCGAGAATACCGGGCTTACCGCGCTGCGCATCGGGCCGCTGACGGTTCCGACGGATTCCGCCGGCCGAGTATGGGTCTATTATTCGAAGCCGCGCGACGATCGACGCATCTCAGCCGCAAAAATCCTCTCGGGCGATTTCGATCCGGCGCAGATCAAGAACCATATCGTGCTGGTCGGAACATCAGCCGCCGGCGTCGTCAATGACCTGCAGGCAACGCCGATCGGCGCCGGTATACCTGGCGTCGAAATCCACGCGCAACTGCTCGAGCAGATCCTCGGCGGCATTTATCTCGTGCGACCGGATTGGGGCAAAGGCGCGGAAATTCTGTTCGTTCTGCTGTCGGGCGCCATGCTGATCCTGGTCCTGCCGCGGATCGGCGCCCTGGCGAGCGCATTGCTTGGCGTCGCGGCCATCGTCGTGGCGATCTCGATCTCATGGTTCGCGTTCAAGGACGCCCACCTGCTGCTCGATCCGGTCTATCCGATCGTCGTGCTGGTGGTGATCTATTTCATCTCGTCGATTCTCGGCTATCTGCGCACCGAGGTCAGGCAGCATGAGATCCGCAGCGCATTCTCGCGTTACATGTCGCCGCATTACGTGGCCGAGCTGGCGCGCAACCCGGAAAAGCTGCAGCTGGGCGGCGAGTACAAGAAGCTGACCGTGATGTTCTGCGACATCCGCGGTTTCACGGCCATGTCGGAGGGCCTCGATGCGCGCGAGCTGACGCATCTGATGAATAGTTTCACCTCACCGATGAGCGACATCATCACCGAGGCGCACGGTACGATCGACAAGTATATCGGCGACTGCATCATGGCGTTCTGGAACGCGCCGCTCGACGACACCAACCATGAAAAAAACGCGGTGCGCGCCGCCCAGCTAATTCGTCGCAAGCTGGTTGAGCTCAACCGCGACCTCGTGGCCGAGGCCGCAGCCTCCGGGCGGCCCTATCACGAGTTGCGCGTCGGCATCGGCATCAATACCGGCGAATGCGTCGTCGGCAATTTCGGCTCGGAACAGCGCTTCAACTACTCGCTGCTCGGCGATCCAGTGAACCTCGCCTCGCGGCTCGAGGGGCTGTGCAAGCTCTATTCAGTTGATCTGGTGATCGGCGAGGAAACCGGCAGGGCGCTCGACGACCCAATGCTGTTGGAGCTCGACCTCGTCGCGGTCAAAGGCAAATCACAAGCAGTCAAGGTCTATACGCTGCCGCCCGACGGCGACGACGAGGCGGTCTACAAGAACCAGCACGAAGAACTGCTCGCCGCGTATCGCCGACAGGACTGGACGAAGGCGCTGGCGGCGCTCGGCGAAGCACCGCTCACCGCGGTGCGCTATCTGGAGCCGCTCTATGAGCTGTACCAGCATCGCATCGCGCACTTCCAGATCGAGGCGCCGCCGAGCGATTGGGACGGCGTCTACACCGCGGAAGACAAATAGAACCGCTCGTTACGCTCGCTCATAGCCACGCGTCACGCCTCAGGGAGGTGGT
>DATMLO010000047.1:0-2532 GCA_035570495.1 Allostellaceae bacterium
GCCGGCGGCGCGCGCCGCGCCATCGGGCGCGGTCGACTGGATGCGCACCCCGGTCTCGCGCGCCAGCTCATGAAAGCGCACCACACGGCGCGCCAGCGGCACGTTCTGCCCGGCGACCCCGATATAGCAGCGTCGCACCCGCCCGTCGCGAATGAGCCGGGCGGCGACGAACTCGACGGTCGCGGCCGAGATCGAAAAGCAGATGCCCTGGGCCATGCCGATGATCGCGGTGTTGATGCCGACGACCTCGCCGGCGGCGGTGACCAGCGGGCCGCCCGAATTCCCCGGGTTCAAGGCCGCGTCGGTTTGGATCACGCTGTCGATCAGCCGGCCCGAGCGGGTGCGCAGCGAACGGCCCAAGGCGCTGACGACGCCCGCCGTCACCGTGCACTGAAAGCCGAACGGGTTGCCGATGGCGATGACCAGCTGGCCGACCCGCAGCCGGCGCGAATCGCCGATGCGGGCAAAGGCCGGCGCCTCGCCGTCGAGCCGCAATACCGCGAGATCGGTATCCGGGTCGTCGCCGACCAGATTGGCGCGCAGGCTGCGGCCGTCGGGAAAGGCGGCCTCGATCTTGCGGGCGCCGCTGACCACGTGGCTGTTGGTCAGCACATAGGCGTCGGGGGTGAAGACGACACCCGAGCCCGAGCCGCCGGCGCCGTCCTTCAAGCCGCTGACCTGGAGGTGCAGCACCGCCGGCCCGACCTTGTCGACAGCGCCGGTGACGGCTTGCGAATAGGCGTCGAGCAGGGCGAAATCCTCGGCGGCCGCGATCTCGGACGCGCCCGGCTGAACATCGCTGCTGGCTGCGTCACGGTCAGGCTGATAATCGATCGGAGTTAAAAGCGTCATGTGCGGGTTCCCTGTGGATAAGAATAAAGTGGGAACATTGGCAGGGTTTGATAAGATGGTGCTTTCCGCGACCATTGGAAGTGGGTGAACCCATGGCAGGCAGCGTCAACAAGGTGATCCTGGTCGGCAATCTCGGCCGCGACCCGGAACTGCGCTCGACCCAGGACGGCAAGCGCATCGCCAATCTGGCGGTCGCCACCTCGGAGAGCTGGCGCGACCGGAATTCGGGCGAGCGCAAGGAGCGCACCGAATGGCACCGGGTCGTGATCTTCAACGATCGGCTCGCCGAGATCGCCGAGAAATACCTGAAAAAGGGCGCCAAGGTTTATCTTGAGGGCGCCTTGCAAACCCGCAAATGGACCGATCAGGGCGGCCAGGAACGCTATTCGACCGAGATCGTGCTGCAGAATTTCCGCGGCGAATTGACCATGCTCGACAGCGCCGGCGGCCGCGGCGGCGCTTCCGCCGGCGGGCCGGCGATGGACCCCGATTTCGACGACGGCTACGCCGACACCGGGCCCGCCCCGCGCTCAGCTCCCTCAGCCGGCCGCGGCCCCGCCCGCAAGCCCCTCAACGACCTCGACGACGACATCCCGTTTTGATGATCGTCATTCGCGAGGCATTGTCCTGAATTTAAGGATTGCCGGCTTCGGCAATATTCATGCGCATGCGGTTTAGCACACCCGGTTGGAGCTTCGTTACCTTCGGCGGCGGAGCCGTGGTCAGTGGGATTCTGACCGATCGCAAGGTGGGCCAATGGCTGATTGGGGGCGGTTTTGCCATTTTCTTGATCGGCGTCATGATGTTACTGTTACCCTGGCTATGGCGGTTATTCGGGTTGCATCCCGAAATAAAGCCGACCCCTTCTGTATACGGGCGCGCTGGCGATGGTGGCGCGGTTGCGATTGCGGAATCAGGAGGAACAGTAACTCAGAACTTTATCGCGCAATCTGCGCTCGCTTCATTCCCTAAGGCCAATGAAGAAATTTACCCCGACATGTCTCTAAAGGCGTGTGTGACGTCGGTGCTGGGAACCTCTAGCTGGTACAGTGGAATTCCAGGTCAGGCGAATCGGCTACTCGATTTGATTGGGAAGCTGTCTCAAGAGGCCGCTTTATCCCAGTTGACTATATGGGGACGTCGTGACCTCGGAAGTGGGTTTTCATTAGTTGGGATCAAAAATAATCTTGAACCTATTGCCTCAGAATACTGGTCCACTCACGTAATCGATGAATTACGATTTCTGGAGAACGAGGAGGCGCGCAGCATCGGGACCCTGTATGAAACGAACGACGCATTCATTGATCTACACGTAAACAGGTACGAAATCGAGAAGCTCCGGCAAACGGTAGGAATAACGTGAGCTAGAAAGTGTAGTAACCGATGATCGATTAGCACAGCGATCAAGCTCCCGAGGTCTGACCATGGGTGACCCACCGTTTCGCGCCGATCATGTCGGGAGCCTGCTGCGGCGGGCGCAACTGTTGCGGGCGCGGGCTGTGCATCCGGCGACCGCAGCCATAGGCAGATGTTCTCGATCGATAGCCGCGATTGCCGTGGTCGCGGCACTCGTTGCGCCGAACCTCGCTCGCGCACAACAGCCGGCTTTTCACCCCGGCCTCGGCGATTTGATGACCGCGTTGGTGCAGCCCCGCCACATCAAGCTCGGCCTCGCCGGCA
>DATMLO010000048.1:0-5404 GCA_035570495.1 Allostellaceae bacterium
AGCTCGTCTTCTCGGGGGTCGACACCAGCGCGCGCCAGAGCACGACCCAGACAAGGCCGATCGACCCGGTCGCGACAAACGACCAGCGCCACGAGCTGAACGAGATGATCCACGCAACAAACGGCGCGCCGAGCGCCGCGCCAAGGCTCGACCCGGCCGAGATCGCGGCGATCGCGGTGCCGCGCTCCTTGATCGGCCCCCACAGCCCGACGCTGCGATAAGTCACTGGCGCGAACGGCGCCTCACCAATGCCGAGCCCCAGCCGGGTCATCAGCATCGTCGCGAAATTGACCGCCGCGCCGGTCGCTGCCTGCGCCACCGACCACACCGCCGTCGCCACCGCCGCGACATTATGCGGGCCGAACCGGTCGATCAGCCGGCCGCCCGGCAGCATCATCAGCACATAGGCCCAAAGAAAGGACGAGAACAGATAACCGAGCGCCACCGGCGACAGGCCGAGCTCGTCGGCGATCGGCTTGCCGGCGACCGAGATGTTCACCCGGTCGACATAAGCGATCGTGTTGAACAGGAATAACAGGAAGTAGACCCAGAACCGGCGGCGCGTCATCGTCGGCGTCCTCCCCCAATGCTTTGTTGCCGGCGAGAGTGGCATGCGGCCGCCGCGCGGCGAAGAAGTTGCGCGCGTTTGGCGATGCAGCGCTGCAATGCGCGACCCGCAACCGTGCTATCGTGCGGGATGCCCCTGCCGCGTATGCCGCAAGCCGTCGTCTTCGACATGGACGGCCTGCTGTTCGATACCGAGACGCTCTATGTCGAGGCCGCGATCACAGCGGCGGCGGAACTCGGTCACGAAGCCAGCACCGAGCTGATCTTGCGCACGACCGGCGGGCCCTGGCCGCAGACCCGCCAATTGCTGCTCGAACATTACGGCGAGGCCTTCCCGGCCGACCACTTCGTCACCGTCTGGATCCGGCATTTCAGAGTGCTAGCCGAGGATCGCCTGGCGCTGAAGCCTGGGGTCATCGAGCTGCTCGACCTGCTCGACAGGCTGGGCCTGCCCAAGGCGATCGCCACCTCGTCATCACACCCCACCGTGCAAAGACATCTCGCGGCATTTGACCTCACGGGTCGGTTTGACGCGATCGCTGCCGCCGGCGACTATGCCACCGGTAAGCCGGCGCCCGACCCGTTTCTCCTCGCTGCCGCGCGGCTTAGGGTCGATCCGACGCAATGTCTGGCGCTGGAAGATTCCTATAACGGCATCCGCTCTGCCTCAGCCGCGGGGATGATGGCGGTCATGGTGCCCGACCTGCTGCCTCCGACAGACGAAATCCGCGCCCTGTGCACGCTCGTCGCCGCTGATCTGCATAAGGTGCGGGAGCTGATCCTCGCGGCCCGCCTGTAATCAATTTCGCAATATTGCCGATTTAAGCTTCAAGTGGGTTTTCAATCCGGATTGGTCAAGAGCGTACGGGAAAATTTCCGCGCCCGCACACCAATGCGGCGGACGAATTGACAAAGCGAACCCGCGCCGGGTCAACTGGCCGTTGCGAGATTTCGGCGAGATTTGGGAGGAGCTTAGAGATGGCGGGCATGCTCGAAGGCCGGGTGGCGATCTGCACCGGCGCGGCGCGCGGAGTGGGCGCGGAAGTCGCCAAACTGATGGCGAAGGAAGGCGCCAAGATCGTCATTGTCGATCCCGGTGTCGGCGGCGCCGGCGAGGGTGGTGGCGAGGCGCCGGCACAGGCGATGGCCGACGAGATCAAGGCGGCGGGCGGCGAGGCGGTCGCCAATTTCGGCTCGGTGACGAGCTTTGACGACTGCCTCAAGATGGTGCAGCAGGCGCGCGACGTGTTTGGCGGCATCCATATCGTGTTCAACGCCGCCGGCATCCTGCGGGACAAGATGTTCCACAACATGTTCCCGGAGGATTGGCAGGCGGTCATCGATGTCCATCTGACCGGGCACTTCAACATCAACCGCGCCGCGATCGGCGTGATGCGCGAGCAGAATTACGGCCGGCTGATCCTGGTGTCGTCGACCTCCGGGCTGCTCGGCAATGTCGGCCAGACCAATTACGGCTCGGCGAAGCTCGGCGTCGTGGCGCTGGCGCGCATCATCGCGATGGAGAACCAGTCGCGCGGCATCACCGCCAATGTCATTGCGCCGTCCGCCGATACGCGCATGACCCGCTCGGTGCCGACGCCGAAGGACCCCGCCGCCGCCGCCGCGCGCGAGGAGCGGCTGCGCCGCAGCCGGGCCGACGCGATCGCGCCGCTCTGCGCATTCCTCGCCTCTGAGCAGGCGGGCTACGTCAACGGCCAGGTGTTCCACCAACGCGCCGCCGAGCTGTCGCTCTACGGCCACATGCGGCCGGTGCGGATGGTGCACCACAACGGCGGGTGGACGCCGGAACTCATCGCGGAGGTGGGGATGCCGTCGCTGAAAAGCGGCTTTACCTCGCTCGACTCGCGCGACACGCATTCCGGTCTGCCGATGGAGTAGCCGGTCGCCGGCGAACCGCAGGCGGAAGCGCCGTGCTCCTTAAAAGGGCTAGCGGCCGGTTACTGGCCGCTGGCCTTGGCGAGCTGATAGCACCAGTAGAACGAGGTCTGCCCGCGCTTGCGGAAAACGCATTTGGCGACGACGTTGCCCTTTTGCAGGAAGTAGTGCACGTCGGGCTCGGCTTTGGGCTCGGTCTCCGACGTGTCGTAGGCGACGGAGACGAGCGTGTAGCCGTCGCTGACGAGGTCAAAGAGGCTCTTGTCGATGGCCTGCCATTTCGAGGGGTGACCTTCCGAGGTCGGCTGGCCGACCGGGGTTTGCGCCTGCGCGGCGATGCCGAGCACCGACCCGAATATCACGGCTGTTATTGCCTTGATCCACCAGCGCCGCATCGTCGCCCTCCCTGTTCACGCGCCCGTCATCTTAGCCGAATTGATGCGAAGGGCGAACGCGCTGTGCAACCCCGGCGCGCCGCGGCTCCGCTTGGCAGCGGGACACGATGATGTGATGATGCGGCCAAATTTCAGGAGGTTTGCGATCATGATCACCGCGATCGTCCAGTACCGCCTGCCGCCGAGCATCGACCAGGCCGCATGCGCCGCGCATTTCCGCAAGATCGCCGAAGGTTTCCGCAGCGTGCCGGGGCTGATCCGCAAGCAGTTCATCTATGCCGAAGACGGCTGGGCCGGCGGCGTCTATCTGTGGAAGACCCGCGCGCAGGCCGAGGCGTTCTATTCGGGGCCGTGGGTCGACGGCATCCGCGAGCGCTACGGCATGGACCCACAGATCAAGTATTTCAACACCGCCTGCATCACCGATAACTCGGTCGAGGCGATCCTGCTGCCCGACGCGGCGGAGTAGCTTCTCTCAAGCCGCCAGGCTTTGCCTCACCTACTCCCGGGCGCGGCCGAAATGCGGGTCTCGCGATCGATGTTGTGCGGCGACCGGCGGGCGGCGGGTCGTTGCATCCGTTTACGCGTGGTGCGCGTAATAGCACCATGCGGACGAAGGACTGGACGTGGTTCGCGCTGTACGCCCTGGCGCTCGGATGCGTCTTGGTGGTGATGGCGGCTTGGAGTTAGGGCGGAATAGCCGTCAGTGCGGCACGGCGACTCGCGGTGTCAGCTCATTCGCCGGAGTGGTCGGCACGACGTTGTAGGTCGCGGAGAACGGCAGGTTCTTGACGTAGCCAGCGAGGAACTCGTTGACCGAGCCGATCGGCGACAGCGGCACATAGACGACATCGTAGGATTTGAGCACCGGATCGGCGCTGTCCTGGGCCGGGGCGAGCGCTTCTTGGTAGGCATGGATGTTGCCGGTCTCGTCGCGCCGGATGACCAGGATGTCGCCGGTCTGCGCGCCGGTCTTGAGGCCGCCGGCCTCGGTGACGGCGCGCTCCAGGGTCAGCGGCAATTCGCTGCGGACGAGGCCGGGTTTGGCGACGGCGCCCTCAACCCACAGCTCCTCCGGCGCATAAGAGCGCACGGTCAGCGACAGGGTCGGGTACTTGATTTTCTCGGCATAGCGCGCCGAGAGACGGCGGGTCGCTTCCGGGACGGTGAGGCCGCCGACCACGACGCTGCCAATGATTTTTGGCGCGACGGTGCCGTCCGCGCCGACCGTGATCTTGTCGTTGAACTCGGGCGAGAACGGAAAGCGGATATCGAAGACGTCGCCCGCGGTCAGCGTGTGCTCGGGAGAGAGCGGCGCGCCGCTCGTGGCCACGGTGCCGGAGGCGAGGCTCGCGCTCGGAACCCTCGCGGTCGCGCAACCTGCCAGCGCGATCGCCAAGATAATGGTGACGGCGCGAAATGACGATGTCAGCTGCCGGATCCCCCGACGACGATCTCGACGCGGCGATTTTTGGCGCGGCCAGTGGCGCTGTCGTTGGGCGCAAGGGGGTGCGTCTCGGCGCGGCCTTTGGCCGAGATCAGCGCCGGGTCGATGCCGTGCGCGCGCAGGTAATCGGCGACCATTTCGGCCCGCTTCGACGACAATTCCATGTTGCTGTTGATGCCCATCTTCTTGAGCGGCGGGCCGACGTTCTCGTCATCGGTGTAACCGTAGACGACGATCTTGTTCTTGATGCCACGCAGCCGGGCGGCGATGTCGTTGAGCGCCGCTTGTCCGCCGGTGCTGAGGCTGACGCCGTGGGGTGCGAACAGCGTGTCGGCCGAAATCGTGTAGGTGTTCTCCTGGTTTGGCGGTGGCTGGTTCTGCTGCATCTGGGCCTGCAGCGCCTGGTTCTCGGATTGCAGTTTCTGGTTGGTCGCTTGCGTCTGCGCGTAGCGCTGCTGCAACGTGTCGTAATCCGATTGCGAGGCGCAGCCGGCGACCAGCAGCGCGCAAAACGGCACAAGCAGCGCGGTCTTGGCCTTCCCCATTACTTCCCCCGTCGCCCCAAGCTGTGTGCCCCCGGCTATTGCCGCTCGACCCGGTTGACCTCGGTGATGTCCATCGACCAGGGCATCGCCGACTCGCACCAGATCTGGACGTTTGGCGACGCGAATTGCTTGCGCTGGTCGATGCCGCCGACCCGGAGGCCGTAGGAGGGCGGGTTTGGCTCCGGCGAGGTGGCGTAGATTGGAGTGCCGCATTCCGGGCAGAAACCGTGAGCGCGCTTGTTCCCGCTTTCCGCAGTCTTCAGATAGGTCTTGGGCGTGCCGCTTGTCAGCCGGAAAGTATCCGGCAGGCTAGCGATGTTGGTGCGGAACGCCGTGCCGGTGAGCTTCTGGCAGTCATTGCAGTGGCACACCCGGACCGTCGCCGGGTCGACCTCGGCCTCGTATTTGATGTGGCCGCAATGGCAGCCGCCGGTGATTTTCATCATTCGTCTCCTCAGAACGCGCCGAGCCCCAAGATGCCGTCGATCGGGTCGATGCCGGCGAGCACGCGTCGGCCGATCAGGTCTTTCAGCGTCTCGGTCGTGCCGCCGCCG
>DATMLO010000049.1:0-2845 GCA_035570495.1 Allostellaceae bacterium
CGGCGCGACCACCTTTGCGGCGTCGACGGCCGGTCAGGCGGCGGCGATCAACAAGGAATTGATGAGCACGCACGTCAACCTGATCTGGAACCCGGTGTCGTTTGTCGATATCGGCCTCGAATATATGTGGGGCCAGCGCACCACGCTGGGCAACCAGACCGCGACGATGAACGTGCTGATCAGCAAGTTCAACTTCCGCTTCTAGCCTATCCCGCTCGCTCAGAGCGGAAGACGAGAAACCCGCCGGTTAAAAACCGGCGGGTTTTTTCCTGCGCCGACTGACGGCGTCATGGTTCGGCGCGTGAGATCGAGCGCGCATCAAAGCCGTCGCGCGGACGCGCTTAACACGCCCAGAAATTGATAAGTTTACACCGGAGGCAGACTTCGCGAATCGCGTAACCGCGATGACGCCGGCTGTCTCGAAGCTTGCTTATTGCGCCGGTTCGAGCACCGGTTCCGCCGCTGCCTTTGCCGCCTCGATCTCGGCCACCTTCTTTTCGACCAACTCGACGAGATGATCGACGATGTTGGCGTCCTTAAGGCGATGGTCGGTGACGCCGCTCAGGTAAATCTGATGTGTATTGGCGCCGCCACCCGTCAGACCGATATCGGTCTCGCGCGCTTCACCCGGCCCATTGACGACACAGCCGATGACCGACACGGTCAGCGGCGTCGTGATATGAGCCAGCCGCTCTTCGAGCTCTGCGACGGTGTCAATCACCTTGAACTGCTGGCGCGCGCAAGACGGACAGGAAATCACCGTGACCCCGCGCCGCCGCAATCCGAGCGACTTCAGCATGTCGTAGCCGACCTTGATCTCCTCGACGGGGTCGGCCGAGAGCGAGACACGGATCGTATCGCCGATGCCGGCCCAAAGCAGCATGCCCATGCCGATCGACGACTTGACCGTTCCGGCTCGCAAACCGCCCGCCTCGGTGATGCCGAGATGCAGCGGGTAGTCGCAGACCTCGGCGAGCTGCTGATAGGCGGCGACGGCGAGAAACACATCGGACGCCTTGCAGGAGATTTTGAAATTGAAGAAGTCGTTGTCCTCAAGGATCTTGGCGTGAAACAGCGCACTTTCGACCATCGCCTCGGGGCACGGTTCGCCGTATTTCTCCAGCAGATCCTTTTCCAACGAGCCGGCATTGACGCCGATGCGCATCGAGCAGCCATAGTCCTTCGCCGCCTGCACCACTTCGCGCACACGGTCGGGCGAGCCGATATTGCCCGGGTTGATCCGCAGGCACGCCGCCCCGCTTTCTGCCGCCTCTATGGCTCGGCGGTAATGGAAATGAATATCGGCGACGATCGGCACTTTTACCTCGCGCACGATGTCCTTGAGCGCCAGCGCCGAATCCTTGTCGGGGCAAGAGATGCGCACGATATCCGCACCGGCGCGTTCCAGCGCCTGGACCTGCTCGACCGTCGCCTTGACGTCGCGCGTGATCGTGTTCGTCATCGACTGCACGGTGATCGGCGCATCGCCGCCGACCGGCACATTGCCGACATAAATCTTGCGGCAAGCACGGCGGTGAATATCACGATAAGGGCGAACGCTCATCTGATCCTCGCGGGATTTTTCTTCCTGGCGTTATAGAACGCCCGGGTTACAGAGGAAAGTCACGGCTCTATCCATGAACAGCGGTGCCAGCGGCAAGCTCCGTCGGGTCGAGCTCGACATCGCGCCGCAGCGCGCCGATTCCGCCGATCGACGGCGCGGTCTTGCCATCGACTGCGACTTCTAGCGCCCCGGCATTCCCGGTGCGCAGCGACAAGCCGGCGCGTTGCGGCACCGCGTAGGTCTCGCCTGCCTTGAGCACGCGGGAGAACACGATCGACTGATCAGTGGCGCGCACCTGGATCCAGCAATCGGCGACCGCCTTGATCGTGATCTTGCCGCCCGCGCCAGACGTGGCCGGGGTTGAGGACGGCGAAACGGAGGGCACGGCCGTGACGCTAGCTGTTTGTGGCGCGGGTGGCGGCGCGGACGCCGTTTGTTGCGCGGGCGCCGCTTGTTGCACGGGCGCCGGTTGCTGTGCGGATGCGGGTGACGCTGCGGTCGTGGATGCTGGGGGCGCCACAGTCGTGGATGCCGGGGGCGCGGCCTGCTGCGCCTGCTGCTGTGGCGGTGCTGCCGGAGCCGGCACACTGGGCGATGCGTTGCGCGGCATCGTCGTTATCAGCGCGCCTGGCGCGAGATTTACGCCCGGCGCGGATTGCGGCGAGGCCTGGGCTGTTCCTTGCGGCGCGGCAGCCTGCGCCGCGGAAGGTTGCGCGACCGGCGGCGGTGATCCCGAAACCGCGGCCGGCTGCGCGACCGGCGGTGTCGGTTGAGCCGATGGCGCGACAGCCGGCGCCAAAGGCTTATCCAGCGCGGCCGGCACGGCGGCGACCCGCTCGGGCCGGTTACGCGCCTCAGTCGAGATGTAGTACCAGATGCCGTAACCGCACAGCGCCACGATAAGCGCAACAAGGACCAGCGCCCCGCCCGGCAGGCTGCGCTCACCAAGCGGCACCGGCAGCGTCAGATCGGGGCGCGCGGTGACGCCCGCAACCTCGGTCTTGAAGCGGGCAAGCACCGCCTCGGCATCGAGACCAAGAAAATCAGAATAGGCCCGGACAAAGCCGATCGCGTAGGTCGGGCCGGGAAGATCGTGCGTGCGGCTTTGCTCCAGCGCCGCGAGATAGAGCGGCTTGATCCGCAGCATCGCGCCGATCTCGTCGAGTTCGAGGCCGAGATCCTCGCGCCGCTCCTGTAACAGCTCGCCGACCAGCCGCATCCGTGGCTGCGCCTGCGCCTGCTCCGCAGCCGGGCTCTCGGTGAACGGCGTCTTGATTCGCT
>DATMLO010000050.1:0-34896 GCA_035570495.1 Allostellaceae bacterium
GCCATCGCCAGGTCGCGCGACGCGTGCAGCACCGTGAAGCCGAGGGTCGTGGTCAGCACCACGTCGCCGGTCGTGATCTCGCCGGCGCGCCACAACAGCACCGACCAGACGAGCGCGCCCGCCGACACGACAAAGACGCTCACCGCGTGGAACAGCCGCAACCGCTCGAGCGAGCGCAGGCTCTCCTGCTGCGCCGACATCTCGTGCTCGATCTTGCCGGACAGCCGCCGCCGCTCGCGGCCCGCGGCGCCGAACGCGCGCACCAACCCCATGTTGGAGACGACATCGGTCAGGTCGCCGGTGACCACCGCGGCCCGCGCGGCAACGCGGTCGTGCAGGTAGCGGCTGCGCGCCGCCAGCCGCCAGATGGCGACGCCGATCACGACCGCGACGATCGCCAGCACCGCCATCATCCGCCAGTTTACGAGGCCGAGCACCGCGATGCTGCTGACCACCGCGGCGGCCGGCGGCAACGTCGTCCAGGCGAGCGAATTTTCGAGGCTGAAGGCCGCGTTGGCGGCGGTCGTGACCCGGCCGGCGACGGCGCCCGGAAAGCGATTGGTGAAATAGCGCGAGCCGTGCCCCGAAAGATGGTCGAACAAGTCGATCCGCAGGTCGCCGCCGACCGCGACAAAGGCGCGCGCCGCGACCCAGCCGCCGAGCCGCCACAACAAATTGTCGCCGGCGACAAGGGCCAGCAGCAGAGCGACCGCGGACCACAGCCGGGCGGCCGCGGCGCCGCCCGCCGCGAGAGCGTCGACGAGGTTCTTGATGCCATACTGGGAGCCGATGGCGCAGGCGACCGCCGCCAGCACCGCAACGAGGACGACGAGGTGGCTGGCCAACCGTCCACGCACGTAGTGCAGCAGGAACCTGCCGGGGCCGCGGGTTGCCCATTCCGGTGCAGACAGAGTGCGACTCCCTTCTGATGTGATTACCCATGGATGGGCTTCGTGCGCATCCATGCGCCGGGCCGAAACGAATCCCTCCGTTCGGGCCCGCGGCCGCCGCGGCGGCCTTGGGAAGAATTCAGGCTTTCTCGGCGCCCGATCGAGCCGGCAAGGCCCTCGTCCCGGGCCGGGAACGCTGTTCCCAACGACCTGCGTCAGCCGGGGTTCCTAGCTGTTGCCGGTCCAGCCGATTTGCCGCTCCGCCGACGCCAACCAAACGCAACCGCGCGTATGGCTATTCCATCGGTGCAGCTTGCCGCGGTGCGGTCGGCGGATAAGTGAGGACGGCCGCCCATGTGCATTTTGGGGCATAGCGGTTTTCATGCCGCTGACCCCTGCGTTTGACGGCCAGGCAGGCGACGGCCAGGCAGATGCGGCCAGGCAGGCAAAGCTGGCGATGCATTGCCCGACGATGGTCCGCTGCGCACCCCGCCTCACCCGGCCTCTCGCACCTATCGGCCGGCGCCGGCCGAGGTTATTCGATCAGCATCAGCACCGCGCCGTATTCGACCGGCTGCGCGTCCTCGACCAGGATTTGCGCGATCCGGCCGGCGCGCGGCGCGCGGATTTCGTTCATCACCTTCATCGCCTCGATGATCAGCAATGGCTGGCCCGAGGCCACCCTTTCGCCGAGCTGGACAAACATCGGGGCGCCAGGCTGCGGGGCGAGATAGGCGGTGCCGACCATCGGCGCGGTGACTGCGCCTGGGTCAACGACCGGCGCGCTCGGGCTCGTTGCCGGCGTCGCAGAGGCGTTAGCGGCGGGTGGCGCTGGCGAGCCTGTTGGGCTTGACGCGCCGCCGCGCGACACCCGGATCAGGCGATCGCCGACCGCGTATTCGATCTCGGTCAGACCGTTCTCCGCCAACAGCCGCGCCAGCGTGCGGATCAGGTCGGGGTCGGGCGCCAGCGGCGATCGGCGGCTCCCGCCGAACCTCACCGCGTCTCCTCGCCAGGTGCGTCCTCGATCAGGTTGGCGACGGCTTCGAGCGCCAGCTCGTAGCCTTGGGCGCCGAGGCCGCAAATGACCCCCGCGGCGACAAGGCTGACATAGGAACGATGCCTGAACCGCTCGCGGCGGAAGATGTTCGACAGGTGGACCTCGATGACCGGCAGCTCGGCGGCGGACAGCGCGTCGAAGATCGCGACCGAGGTGTGCGTCAGCGCGCCGGCGTTGAGCACGATCCCGTCGGCGGCACCCCGCGCCTCCTGGATCCAGTCGACGAGCTGGCCTTCGTGGTTCGTCTGGCGAAAGTCGACCTGCAGGTCGAGCGCCGCCGCGCGCGCCTGGCAGCGCGCTTCGATGTCGGCCAGCGTGTCGTGGCCGTAGACCGCCGGCTCGCGCACGCCCAACAGGTTCAGATTGGGTCCGTTCAACACAAAGATGGTGGGCAAGCGCGCCTCCGCAGCTTGGCCTCGCCTTATAGCATGCGCGCGCGCCAGGGCAAGGCGAGGCGGCGGGTCACCGGCTAGCCGGCGGAGCCCTCGTATTTGGGTGCGACGCCGGCCGCGGCCGAGCAATGCCCGCAACACCGGACGCAGCCCCTGACGCCGGACGCGAGGCGCGGGAGCCGCCGGGGGCTATTGCCTCGCCGGCCGAGCCGGCCATAGTGAGGCCGTATGCGACAACCAGCGGAGCACGCCATGCCCATCACGCTCTACGATCTCGCCGGCGCCGAGGCCGACCGGCGGTTCAGCCCGTTCTGCTGGCGCACCAAGATGGCGCTCGCGCACAAGGGCCTCGCGGTCGACACCGTGCCGTGGCGCTTCACCGAAAAGGACAAGCTGCCGCAGCCGAACGCGGGGCGGGTGCCGGTCATCGTCGACAACGGCCAGGTGGTGCACGATTCCTCGGCGATCGCCGACTATCTCGAGAGCCGATACCCCGACCGGCCGTCGCTGTTCGGCGACGACACCGCAAAGGCGCTGACCCGGTTTGTCCAGAACTGGACCGAGACCGTGCTGCAGCCCGGGCTCGTCGGGTTTGTCGTGCTCGACATCCACCGCCATTCGGCACCGCAGGATCAGCCCTATTTCCGCCAGTCGCGCGAGGAGCGGTTCCGGACGACGCTCGAAAACGTCGTTCGCGATCGCGAGGCGCGGCTCCCGGCGTTTCGCGACAGCCTGGCGCCGCTGCGCCGCACCGTCGAGCGCCAGCGGTTTCTCGGCGGCGACGCGCCGACTTACGCGGACTACGTCGTGTTCGGCGCCTTCCAGTGGGCGCGCGCCATCAGCGATTTCGAGCTGCTGGCCGCCGACGACCCGGTCGCCGCCTGGCGCGGGCGGCTGCTCGACGCGTTCGGCGGCTACGCCCGCAAATCCCCGGCCTACGGCGGCTGAGGGATGTCCGGAACGGCGGCGCTCGCGACGGCCGCGCTGATCGTGCACGCCCTCGCCGCGGTCGTCTGGGTGGGCGGCATGTTCTTCGCCCACCAAGTGCTGCGCCCGGCGGCAGCGGGGCTCGAGCCGGCGCCGCGCCTCACGTTGTGGTCGCGCGTGCTGGGCCGGTTTTTTGCCTGGGTGTTTGTCGCGATCGTGCTGCTGCTCGCGAGCGGCTTTGCGCTGGTGTCGGGCGTCTTTGGCGGGTTTCGCGCGGCCGGCCTTTACATCCAGCTGATGATGGGGCTCGGCATCGTGATGATGCTGCTGTTCCTGCACCTCTACTTCGCCCCGTGGCGCCGCTTCCGCGCCGCGGTGGCGCGCCAGGACTGGGCCGACGGCGGGCGGCAACTCGGCCAGATCCGCACGCTCGTGACGGTCAACCTCGTGCTCGGGCTGCTCGTCGTCGCGATCGGCGGCAGCGGCCGCTACTGGAGCTGACCCTCAGCGCGCGGCCGCGCGCACCAGGAACGACAACGGGTCGATGTGGCGCAGGCCGGCCTTCATCTTGGTCGTCCCGTCGGCCGAAACCCAGGTGGCGCTGAGGCCGCCGTCCTCGCGCGGGCGAAAGCGCAACGTGCTCTCGCCCTTATGCGCGAAGACCAGCTCGTCGCCGTCGATCTGCCCGGTTCGACGGCTCCATTCGGCCGGCTCGTTTTTGTCGATGCCCGGCCCGATCGCGTAGATCGCGGTCAGGGCCCGCCCGTTCACCGCCTCAACCGCGACGAGCACCTCGCGCCCGTTGGGATAAAATCCGTACCAGGTTTCGTGGGCGGACAGACCGCCGTCAAAGCCCGGGGCGGTGGCGGGCAGCCCTGCCGACGCGCCGACCAGCGCCAGCAGCTTGTGAACCACACCTTGCGGGTGAACCAGCTCCGGCGGCAGCCGCAGCTCGGCGCTCGGCGCTTCCCCCCATACCGGCTTGCAGGCGAGCTCGCCGCGTAAGGCGTCGTCGTCTGCGAAATCGCGGATGCAGCCGCCAAAGCGGCGCAAGAACGCCCCGCTCGACGAGATCCAATGCCCGGTGAGATAGGCCGGCTGGTCGACAACCGCGTAGCCGAGTCCGCGTTGCGACAGGATCGAGCGCGACTCGGTGCCGCGCCCGCCCGGATCGAAATCGTCGCCGTGGAAGAAGAACAGCATGACCCGGGCCCGCTTGACCTGCGCCAGCAACGGGTAGAGCCGGGTCGCGTTGAGCCGCCAGGTGTCGTAATATTCCTGGAAGTCGCCAAAGGCCGCCGGCGCGGTCGCGACGACGGCGTCAACCGCCTGCGAATCGTCGGCGGCCATCAGGGCGAGAAACGCGCCAAACGACTGGCCGGCCAGCACGACGCGCCGATAACCTCGCTGCTTCAGCTGCGCCACGATGTCGACCAGCCGCCGGGCGCTGCGGCTCAGCGTGTCGCCGTCGCGCAACCGGTCGAAACGCAGCACGTCCCAGCCGGAATCGCGCAGCGCCCGGAGATAGGGCGGCGTCGGCGACTCGTAATCCTCGGTGTCGATCGAACGGCCGTGGTTCCAGACGACGACCCCCGCCGCGCGCCGCGGACCGAGCAAGCTTTCGTGAAAGGCCGGATCGAGCCCGATCGCCCACGCCGGAATACTTGCAAGCGCGATCAAGCCCAAGGCCAGCGCACAGGCGCCGGCAAAGCTGAACTGCCGCATCCTTCGAGACCCCCCAACCCTCGCCTTGGCTCAGGCTTTAGGAGAGTTTAACGAAATGTTTTCCTTTGTGTCACTTCGTAAACGTCGCGCCACAGCGGCAGATTGGCGCGGCCGTGGCCGGTGGCCGTCGACGCGCTGGGGCTGCCGACACGCTGGGGCTGCGACGAACCGGCGCACCCGGCGCGGCGAGGGTCTATTCCGCCCGGAGGGTCATCAGAACGCCGGCGGCGAGGATCACGCCGAACGCCTCGAAACCGGCGTCGATCTGCCCGAACGCCATGCTGAGCAACGTGGTGGCGACCGTGGCGGCGCCGATCAGAAAGGCCATCAGAGGGTTCCGGCGTTTGGATTTGCAATCGAATCGCGGGTAGAACGAACGACCGGTCCGCGGTATTCCGACGGGGCAACGGGAGGGATGCAATGGGGCTCCTCTATGTCGCGCGCAGCGCCAAGCTCGCCCGCTGGGCATCCGACGTGGGGCTCGGCCGGCACGTCTATAAGCTCGGCGTATCCGAGGCCGACCCGAAAACGCTCGCCGCCGAAGGCTGGGCCGGCGAGAGCGACTGGACGGTGGTGCGCAAGCGCGCGACCGAGAACCTCGGCGAGGACGAGGTGCTAGAGCGGCTCGCGCGCACGGAAAAGATGGTCGACCCGAACCTTTACCCCAAGCTCAAGGGAACGCTCGGTGTGTTTCGGCTGACGGCCGCGCGCGTCGAGAACCACCTGCTGGTAACGCGCGCGCTGGCCGGCGACGGCGGCCTCGCCGCGTTCCGGTTGAAGCCCGGCGATTTCGCCGACTACCTGATCCACAACGCGATACGCGAATAGGTCGCAGCGACGTGGCTCACCACCCCGCACAGATGTGCCGGAAGCGGCCGGCGACGTCGCGGTTATCTGGCGTTTGAGGAAGAGCGTCGGGACGCAGGGCGGCGGCGATCCTTCAGCCGGCGCTCCGGTTCGGGCAAGGGGGCCTCGCTCTGCGGCGCGATGGGCGCCGCCGGCCGAATCGCGGTTTCGCCGTGCAACTCGACCCGGTGCTGGATCGCGTCGAAATCGTCGGCGGCGCGGGGTCGGGTCACGTCCTATCCTTCAGCGCGGCGGACCCGGCGCGGCTGCCGGCTCCGTCCAGCTTGTGCGCTTCGCTAGTAGCGGGCAGCGTCCAGAATGCCCAGCAATACACCTCACAGCTGCGTCAGCAGCTGGCGCCGAACAGCGCAAAGGCCTGGCCGCGCTTCTCCCGCGGAAAAATCTGCCAGGGATGCGGCCGACGCGGCGAGCAGACAATACGCCGCGGCGACTGCACCCGCCAGTTGGGCAAAGATATAGGGTGCGACGTGCCCGGCCGGAAACGCCCGGCTGCGCTCAGGCCGATCGTGACCGCGGGGTTTATGTGGCCGCCGCTGATGTCGCCGAAGGCCGCGACCACGACCATGATGGCCAGCCCGGGCGCGAGGGCGACGGCGGGATCACGGTTCGCCCCCAGAGTGGTCGCAGCGCCGGTTCCGATAAAGTTCAGCGCGAAGGTGCCGATGAACTCGCCAGCCAGCGCCCTTGTGGGAATAGTCACGCTTCTCTCCCGAGCGAGCCCGTGGTGATGGCGCGGTCGATAGAGCGGCAAGCGCCACGTTCCACTGACGGGTGCGCGGCGGCGCTCCCAATTTGCCGGGGCGCCGTCCTGGGGCGAGCTATTCTCCGGCTTGGCGGACGCTAAGGCCGAGGGCACGGGCGACGCCTTCGCCATACGCCGGATCGGCACGAAGACAATTGGCCACGTGCCGCTCCTTTATGTGACGCCGCGCGTCACCCATTGCGCGCGCGGTATTCTCGAACAGAGCGTGCTTCTGGGCAGGCGTCATCAGTCGGAACAGGTTGCCCGGCTGCTCCCAGTGGTCATCGTCGGCGTAATGGTTGTAGTGCGCCGCCTCGCCTTCAAGGGGCAACGTCGGCTCGGCGAAGTCGGGCTGATTGTCCCACAGCCCGGCGCTGTTAGGGTTGAAGCTGGTGGTGCCGCCGAGATTGCCGTCGACGCGCATCGTGCCATCGCGGTGGTAGCTCATCACCGGGCATTTCGGCGCATTGACCGGGATCTGGTAAAAGTTGACGCCGAGGCGGTAACGAACCGCGTCGTTGTACGAGAACAGGCGCGCCTGCAGCATCCGGTCCGGAGAGAAGCTGAGGCCGGGGACGACATTCGACGGCCCGAACGCCGCCTGCTCGACTTCGGCGAAATAGTTGTCCGGCCAGCGGTTGAGCTCCATCACGCCGACCTCGATCAGCGGGTACTCGGCTTTTGGCCAGACCTTGGTCAGGTCGAACGGGTTGTGGCGATGCGTCTTCGCCTGCGCTTCGCTCATCACTTGGATGAACAGCGTCCAGCGCGGAAAGTCGCCGGCTTCGATCGCATTGAACAGGTCGCGGCCATGGCTTTCGCGGTCTTTGGCAACGAGAGCTTCGGCTTCCGCGTCGGTGAGATTGGCAATCCCCTGTCGCGTCCGGAAATGGAATTTGACCCAGACGCGTTCGTTCGCCGCATTAATCATCGAAAAGGTGTGGCTGCCGAAGAGGTGCATATTCCGGAAGCTTTTCGGGATGCCGCGGTCGGACATGACGATTGTGATCTGGTGCAGCGCTTCCGGCAGCAACGTCCAGAAATCCCAGTTGTTGTCGGCGCTACGCATCCCGGTGCGTGGGTCGCGCTTGATCGCGTGGTTGAGATCGGGAAAGCGCAGCGGATCGCGGAAAAAGAACACCGGCGTATTGTTGCCCACCAGGTCCCAGTTGCCTTCCTCGGTGTAGAACTTCAATGCAGTACCGCGGATGTCGCGCTCCGCGTCGGCGGCACCACGCTCGCCGGCCACGGTCGAGAACCGAGCGAACATTGGCGTTTGTTTGCCGATCGCGGAAAAGATCTTTGCCTTGGTAAAGCGTGTGATGTCGTGCGTGACCGTGAAGATGCCGTAGGCGCCCCAGCCTTTCGCATGCATGCGGCGCTCCGGGATCACCTCGCGGTCGAAATGCGCCAGCTTCTCGAGCAGCCAGATGTCCTGCAGCAGCGCCGGACCGCGGGGACCGGCGGTCATGATGTTGGTGTTGTCGGCGACCGGCGCGCCGGCTTCGTTGGTGAAGCGCTTCGTATCCGACATGGCGGGGTCCTTGCGGGTTGGTGGGGGAGAAGTCCGCCCGAAATAGGCGGACAGGGCTCGGTCGGCGCTCAGCCGGGCCAGGCCGAGGCGCGGATCATGCGGCAGAAATTGACGGGTGAGAAATTCGGGTCTTTGTCGGCGAGCACGTCGGCGTTGACCGTGCCGAAGGTGGTCTGCGGCCGGTGGTGGAAGCCATCATAGAAGGCTTCTATGATCTTTTCCTTGAAACGGCCAGGGCGCGGGTGAGCACGCAGCACGGCTTCGCGCTCAGTCTGCGCGAACTCTGAAAAGGCGATGCCGAGCACGTCCATCTCGACCCCGGCGGTGACGAGCGCGATCACCGGGCGCATGTGCTGCGGAATGCCGGGCGTGGTGTGCAGTGCGATCGCGGTCCAGACCGTCTCGAGATCCTGCTGCGACATTCCGTGGCTGCGGAGGAAGTCGCGGGCGGCATTGGCGCCGTCGACCTCAAAGCGCTCTTGCGCGCTCGCGTGTTTCGGGGTGAGGCCCATGTCGTGGAACATGGCGCCGGCGTAGAGGAGCTCGGGATCGAAAACGAGGCGGCGGCGCCTGCCGGTGAGCGCGCCCCAGTAATAGACGCGGCTGGAGTGATCAAAGAGCAGCGGCGTTTCGGTGTCCCGCACCAACTCGGTCACCTCCCGAGCCAGTCTGCTGTCGGGAATCCGAACGCCTGGGATAATTCCTGCACTCATCGCTGACCTCCTGCTCCGGTGGCACTTTCCGCCTGCGAGGTTCAACCGAGGCGATCTATCGGCGATCCTCATCGCGCCGAATTGCGACTCAGCGTAAATAGGTCCTTTCGCTACTTGGCTAGGGTTTAATAATGGAAATTTGGGTTAAACAGCATGAACCAGAAATGACCCAGATCTTTTTCGGCACCTATTTGAGCGTACGAGCCACCCAGTTAATGATTTACCGGAGTTTACGAGAATTTACCGAGATGGATCGTCTCGGTCAGTAATATCAATCAGGCACCCGTCGCCAGCAAGTAACTCTAGCATGACCGTCAGGAATCTCGAATATTGCAGGGATGGCTCAGATGAATGGTCGCAGCCAACGCTTGGACCGAGTGGGAAAAACAGCTTGTCTCGTAGGGGTGCAGCCGAGCACAACGGAAGCGAGCGCCATTGGGTCACACCTTCACCAGGAGATCGAGGCGTTTATCCCGCGTCTGACGCGGTACGCCGTGTCTCTGACCCATGACCGGGTCGATGCCGAGGATTTGGTTCAGGAGGCGCTGAGCCGGGCGCTCGCGAAAATTCATCTATGGCGCCTCGGAACCGATCTTCGCGCCTGGCTCTTCACGATCATACATCATCAATACGTCAGCGAGATGCGCCGCGCGGCGCGCGAACGCAAGCTTGCGCCAGGGAATCCCGATCAATCGCTCGAACCAGACCAGGTCAAGCGTCTGGAATTTCGCGATCTCGTCCGCGCCTTTGACGCGCTTCCCAGCCCACAAAGATCGGCCCTCCTGCTCGTCGCCGTAGACGAGATGCGGTACGACGAAGCGGCCCTGGCTCTGAATTTGCCGCTCGGGACAGTTCGCTCACGGGTGTCGCGCGGCCGCAACGCCCTGCGCCGGCTGACGGACCCTCTTGCCGCGTAAGAGCGTTGCCGGCCGACCAAATCTCCGCACCGGAACGGCGGCACGCTATGTCGATGTGGAGAGCCGCGTCGCGGCAATTCAGCGCCGCGGCGCTGCACGCGCAGCTGCAGTACTTCGACCAGCAGAAAGCCTATCAGCAGGTGGTGGCGCCCTTCGACGGCGTGATCACCCAGCGCAACATCGATGTCGGCAGCCTGATCAGCGCCGACGCGACCAGCGGCACCGCGATGTTCTCGATAGTGCAGAGCGGCGTGATCCGGGTTTGGGTCTATGTGCCTCAGGACGACGTCTTTGGGGTTCGCCCGGGCATCGAGGCGATCGTACGCGTGCCGACGATGCCCAACCTGACCTTTCGCGGCAAGGTGACGCGGATCGCCGATGCCTTGCAGCCGGGAACCAGGACCCTGCTGACCGAAATCGATGTGCCGAACCCCCACGGTACGTTGACCCCGGGGCTCTATTGCACCGTCAAGCTGAAGATCCCGCGCGCATCGCCGGTGCTGATGATCCCGGCCTCGGCGATCATTTTCGATCAGAACGGCATGCAGGTCGCGGTCGACCAGAACGGCACCGCCCAACTTCACAAAATCGCGGTCACCACCGATTATGGAACGCAGGTGGAGGTCGACAAGGGCGTCAAGAGCGGCGATCGGGTGATCCTGCAGCCCCCGGTCAATATCGCCGACGGCGACAAGGTTCGGGCTCTCCCCGCGCCGCCCGCCGCCGCACCTTAGCACGCCGAACGGGACCTGTTGTCGTGGGCGCGTGGCGCATCTCGGCTCCTCTATCCCTGATGTTTCGGCACGTGTGGCGCAATCGCTTAGTTGCCGGGCAATCGCCCGGGTCTTGTGGGACAGCGACACTCCCGTTCCTGCCAGAGGTACGGCTCACGGCGGCCAAGAGAGAACGAGCTCGCGATCGCCCGCTTTCAGGGTCGACATGTCGCCCAAATCGCGACGGCGCTGATCGGCGGCAAGGCGAAGAGCTAAGTGGCTGATTATCCCCCCAGGAGCAGGGAGCCGGCCTTGAGCGCCAGTCTAACAGCTCGACGATTTTTCCGCCCTGCCGTTGAGCTTGTCGGCCATCCGGGCCAGATCAGGCAGAGATGTCGCCTGCATCTTTCGCATCACCTGGCCGCGGTGGACTTTCACCGTGATCTCGCTAATACCGATCTCGTAAGCGATCTGTTTATTGAGACGGCCAGTCACCACCAAGGCCATGACCTCGCGCTCGCGCGGGGTGAGCGTCTCGAAATGCGCCCGCAGAGCGGCGATTGCCCTTTCGTTCTCGAGCCACACGCGGTCCCGCGCGAGACCCAGCTCGACCGCGTCCAGCAGGTCTTGATCGCGGAACGGCTTGGTCAGGAACTCGATCGCGCCTCCTTTCATCGCCTTGACGGACATCGGGATATCGCCGTATCCGGTGATGAAGATGATCGGCAAATGAATTTTCGCCGCCGCCAGCTCGCGCTGAAAATCGAGACCACTTCGGCCCGGCAACCTGACATCGAGCACGAGGCAAGTGGGTCCGTCCGGACGTCCTTCGTCAAGGAATTCAGGAACGGAAGCCAGAACCTTGGCCTGCACGCCGACGGATCGGATCAGGCTGCCGAGCGCCTCGCGGATCCCCGGGTCGTCATCGACGATGATGATGGTCGGCTGTTCGGTCATCGCTTGCGCTAGCTGCGATCGAGGCACTGCGACCAACAGGATGGTGCCCATCCGACACTGCTCGCATCTTAAAATCGTCGGTTCGGTGATGGAAGCGATATCTACAGCGATATCTACGGTGACTGCGGCAGCGGACGCCCGCAAGCGCTTTACCGCCGGCCGGCGTCATTCTCACCCAAATCGGCTTATACCAAAGTATAATCGCATGGATGTTGAGTTCGCCGCATGGTTTCTGAGAAGCACGCTGATCATCACCACGCTCGAGGGCCCCTGATCGCGGCATTGCCTCACAAGCCCAGGCGCGGGAGTTCGTGTGCCAAATAGAAAACCTCTGATTTCGATCGTAGATGACGACGAGCCAATGCGCGAGGCGGTCAAGGGTCTCATGAAGTCGTTGGGATATCGGGTAGAGGTCGCTGCCTCCGCAGAGGAGTTTTTGCGCTCACCCTACGTGCGCCGCACCTCCTGCCTGATAGCGGACGTGCAAATGCCTGGGATGACCGGGCTCGATCTGCATTGCCACCTGTCGGCGTCGGGAAAGGGCATCCCGACCGTTCTGATTACGGCTTACCCCGACGACAGCGTTCGGGAGCGGGCGCTGGCTGCCGGGGTCATCGGTTACCTGAGCAAGCCCTTCGATGAGACTGACTTGCTCGCTTGCATCCGCTCGGCGCTGACACGCCCATAGCGGCGGGAGGTGAAAGATGGGAACGAACGGCGTTTCCGTGCGATGTGCCGGGGGCAGTCTCGGCCAGCACCGTCACATCTGCGCTTTCTTCAACGGCTTCGACGAGCAACACAGAGTGCTCCGCTCGTTCATCAAAGAGGGCTTCGAGCGAGGGGACAAAGCCTTCCACATCGTAGACCCTGAGCTCTGGGAAGACCATCTCAAACGGCTCGCCGAAGCCGGTATTGACGTGAAGCGGGCGATGGGTACGGGCCAGCTCGAGCTGCGGCGCTGGCAAGACGCTTACCTGCGCGACGATCATTTTGATCAGGACGCGATGCTGGCCTTGCTCGAAGAGGTGCTGCAATCGGGCGCGGCGGCCGGTTATCCGCTCACCCGCTTCGTGTCGCGCGTGGAAACGGCGCTGGTCGACAAAGCAGGCATGGATAGCTGGCTGGAATACGAGACACGCGTCAACTACGTGGTACCCAAATACGACAATCCGGTCATCTGCACCTACGATCTGTCGAAGTTCAGCGCCGGCTTGGTGATGGACATGATGCGGACGCACCCGGTCGTGATCATCGGAGAGGTGCTGCAGGAGAATCCGTTCTTCGTTCCTCCTGACCAGTTCCTGCTCGAAATCCGGGAGAGACGCGGGTCCGCGCAGGCGCGATGATCGCAAGCCATGGCGATGGGTCCCGAGGCTGACGCCCTGCGGCTGCGAAGAGCGCTGCGGGACCTCGTGGCGCTGTCTGCCGTCCCAGCGGTGTGGGTCGGCAGAGAGCCGCCTGCCATCGCCGCCGGGCTCGCCGACGTGCTGGTCAATTCATTGTACCTCGACTTTGCTTTTGTGCGTTTGTGCGATCCCAGCGGAAACGTGGCCGTCGAAATCTCGCGGGGAAGCGCATGGCAGGCATTTCCGGAGTGGCTGCGGTATCATCTCGCCGTCAATGGACGCTTGTCGCGCAGGGAAATCGTTCGCGACATTGGTAATGGCGCGCAGCGATGCCGCGGTATCGTCATCCCCGTCGGCGTCGCTGCTGAGGGCGGTCTGGTTGCGGCGGCCTGTGATCGCGCTGAGTTTCCGACCGAAATCGACCAGCTGCTGCTCTCCGTAGCTGCGAATCATGCCGCAACGGCATTCCGGACGGCACGCCTCCTCGACGCTCACCGCCGCTCCGAGGAAGCGGTACGCGAGAGCGAGCAACAGCTTCGTAAAGCCCGCGACGAACTCGAGACGAAGGTGGCGGAACGAACCGCCGAGCTGCGACGCAGCGAAGCCTATTTGACGGAAGCGCAAAGGCTTAGCCACACGGGCAGTTGGGCATGTGTCCCGGCGATCGGCAAACATACCTACTGGTCCGAAGAAATATTCCGCATAACGGGTTTCGATCCCGCAGGGGGACCACCGCGATTTGAAGAATTCGAGCGACGTATCCATCCCGATGATCGGGCCCGAACTAGAGAACGTTTTAGGAAAGCAATCCGGGGAAAGTCGGATTTCGACCACGACTATCGAATTGTGCATCCGGGCGGCGAGATCAGAGAGATCCATGTCATTGGCCACCCTGTTATCGCCCCCTCCGGCGATGTGGTCGAATTCGTCGGGACACTGATGGACGTGACCGAGCGCCGGCGAGCGGAGGAAGAACGACAGGCGCTCGCGCACGCCAATCGCATCACGACCATGGGGCAGCTTACGGCCTCGATCGCCCATGAGGTCAATCAGCCGATCGCGGCGGTCGTCACCAACGCACAGGCCGCTTTGCGCTGGCTCAAGATGCAGCCGCCTGATCCGGAGGAGGTTCGGCAGGCCCTTGATCGGATCGTCAGCAACGGGCGACGCGCCGGCGACGTCATCGGCCGGATTCGCGCGCTCGTCGCAAAGGCGGCGCCGCGCAAGGACAGGCTGGACATCAACGATACGATCCGCGAAATCATCGCGCTGACGGGCAGCGAACTGCGCCGAACCGGGACCTCGCTTCAGACACGGCTGGCGGACGGTCTACCGCTCATTCTAGGAGATCGGATCCAGCTTCAGCAAGTGATGCTCAACCTGATTTTCAACGCCGTCGAAGCAATGAGCGCAATGAGCGATGGGGCGCGCGAGTTGCTGATCAGCACCGAGGGAGACGGAGTCGATTGCGTGCGCATCGCCGTGCGGGATAAGGGTCCGGGGCTGAGCCCGGAGAGTCTGGACCGGCTCTTCGACGCGTTCTACACGACCAAGCCGGATGGCATGGGCATGGGGCTGTCGATCTGCCGTTCGATCATCGAGGCACATGGCGGAGGCGTGTGGGCGACACCAAACTCACCCCGGGGAGCCGTCCTTCAGTTCACGTTGCCTCAGCGAAGGGAGGCCGCGCCGTAAGCCGGTCTCCGCCAGGGCGATCAAAGCCCTTGGCTTTTGGGACGGTGGCCCGAACATCCGGCGGGCGCGGGTTCGGCGGAACAAGGTCTCCGCGCTCGCCGCTTGGAAACGCGACCCTATGCGTGGTGCCGAACGGGAACGATACAAGCTCGGTGTCGACACCGAGAAGGCGCACATCGCGGCGGTGACCGCGGCACTCGCCGCTTTTGGCGACGGCGCCCGCAAGGCGATCGACGAGGCTGCTGGATTTGGCGATCAGGACACCTCCGATGTTTTCACCGAGGTTTCCCGCGGCATCGACAAAGAGCTGTGGCTGGTCGAGTCGCACCTCCACCGGTGAGTTCTCGCGCCGCAGCAAACGCGGCGGCTTCGGCGAGATCATCGGCAAGCTTGGGAAGCCGAGATTATCGGCCCGGTTTTCTCCTCCTGAACCGGGGCCACTTGCGGCCGGCCCTTCCTCCCGGGTCGGCCCGGGCTTTTTCCCAGGACGGCGCGGCGGCGATCGCGCCGGGCAGCGCGCCCCTTGCGACATCGCCTCATGAGATTGCCAAGCGAAACGGTCGCCTTGCCTATTGCTCGCGTTTTATTCAAATTTGACCTAATGATGAAGCTGGATCGTGGCGGGTGGTTCAATATCCGCGCGATTGCGCCCTACGCGGTCGCGCTCGCTTCGGTTGCGGCCGCGCTTGCCGGTTCTCGCTGGCTCGACATCCATGCCGTCACCGCCCCGGTCTCGCTGCTTCTTTGCGCCGTGATGTGCTGCGCCTGGTTTGGAGGTTTCGGGCCAGGCGTGCTCGCGAGCATCCTCTCGATCCTCGCGTTTAAATATTATTATGCGGCGCCGTTGCACAGCTTGGCCGCGGATGTCAAAGAGATACCGCGCCTTTTCGTGTTTGCGCTGTCGGCGCTTTTTGCGGGGCTGTTGAGCGCTGCCCAACGGAGTGCGGCGCAGTCGTTTAGGCGGGCGCGCGACGATCTCGCGGGATCGGTTCAAGCGCTCGAGCAAAGCAACACGGCGTTGCGTACTGAGAACGCCGAGCGCATCCGGGCGGAGGAGGCGCTGCGTAACGCCCAGGCGGATCTCACGCGCGTAGCACGACTGACGACGATGGGCGAGCTCGCGGCGTCGATTGCACATGAAGTCAACCAGCCGCTGATGGCGGTCGTGACCAACGCGGATACCTGCTTGCGCTGGCTCGCGAAAGACCCGCCGGATCTCGACGAGGCGCGGGAAGCCGCGAAAAGGACCGTCGGCGCCGGCCATCGGGCCAGCGACATCATCAGGACCATCCGCACCCTGGCCCGGAAGTCCACTACTGAGGCGACACGGTTTGACGTCAACTCGGCAATATCGGACGTCCTCGCATTGACGAGCGGCGAATTGCAGCGAAATGACGTCCTGCTCGAGACCGAATTATCGGCGGGCCTCGAACCCGTCTCGGGCGATCGCGGCCAAATACAGCAAGTCGTCCTCAATCTTACGGTAAACGCGATCGAGGCGATGACCGCAGAGAAGCATTCTCCGCGAGTATTGCGGGTAAGCTCTCGCATGGCCGGGCAGCAGAACGTTCTCGTCGCAGTGGCGGATACAGGGACGGGGCTCGATCCGACCACGGCCGACGGCATTTTCGATGCCTTCTTCACAACCAAGCCCGACGGAATAGGGATGGGGCTGTCAATCTGCCGCTCGATCGTCGAAGCCCATGGCGGCCGATTGTGGGCATCGCCGAATTCGCCTCAGGGCAGCATCTTCAGGTTTACAGTGCCGCCGGCGGGCCAGCGAGGCCGTAAATGACCCGACCAGATAACGAGGACGAGGCGACGGTCGCCGTCATCGACGACGACCCAGGTATTCGCGAGGCGCTTCGCGGGCTTCTCCGCTCGGTGGGCCTGCATGCCGAGTTATTCGCCTCGGTTCAGGAGTTCCTTGGCGCCGCCAGGCCGGACCTCCCCGGCTGCCTGATCCTCGATGTCAGACTCCCCGGGCGCAGCGGGCTCGATCTTCAAGAGCAGCTGGCCCGGGCCAATGTGCAGCGACCAATTATCTTCATCAGCGGCCATGCCGATGTTCCGATGTCGGTTCGAGCCATGAAGGCTGGTGCGATCGAGTTCCTGACGAAGCCTGTCCGCGATCAAGATTTGCTGGACGCGATCCAGCTGGCGATCGCGAAGGACCGCGCGCGCCGCGACGAGGACAGGACCCTCGCACGGTACCGTGCCGACTTCGACACCCTGACGCCGCGTGAGCGCGCAGTGATGATGTTGATCGTGGTCGGCCGCCTCAACAAGCAGATTGCAGCGGAATTGGCGCTCAGCGAGGCGACGGTGAAGGTGCATCGCAGCAATGTGATGCGAAAGATGCGCGTCCGGTCGCTGGCGGAGCTGGTCAGGATCGCCGACAACCTCGTGCCCGCCCACAATCGAGCGTAACTCCCTTCGACCAAAGTATAATATGCGCCAGCCTTTCTGCTGACCGCGCCCGACCCTGGTCTAATTGCAGGATGGCACGACGCGGTGCCATGTTCTGGCGCGAAAGGGCGTATCTGTGGCACCAAAACAGCCTCTCATTGCGTGCGTCGATGACGATCTATGGGCGCGTGACGCGTTGCAGGGGCTGGTGAGGGCCCTTGGTTTTACGCCCGTGGCATTCTCGTCGGCTGAAGAGTTTCTGCAATCGGAACGGTTGAATGACACGTCGTGCCTGATCACCGATCTCCATCTGCGCGGAATGTCCGGGCTTCGACTGCAGAGCCGTCTGGCGGCGCTTGACTATCGCTTTCCCGTCATTGTCATCACGGCATTCCCCAGCGACCGGGTTCGCGAGCAGGCACTGAGCGCCGGCGCGGTTTGCTTTCTCGATAAGCCTTTCACTGCGGAGGATCTGTTGCGCGGTCTGCGTTCGGCGCTTCATGGCCGGCACGGCGCCGACACTCAGTCGGCGAGCGGCGGAGTCGATGCCGAGAGACCGCCGCGACAGGATGCACGGCACGATCAGGAGCCGAAGACTGAGCGGGAAGGAGGCAACCCATCATGCAGCAAATGTTGATCTCGCAGCGCCCTGCGCACCAGCCGCCGCTCCTTTTTGATTGGCCGAGCACCAGCCGGCGCGAAGCAAGCGCGAGCAGCGAGGCGGTCATCCGCTTTGGCCAATTTTGCGTGTGGCCGCGCGCCCGCCGATTGCTCGTTGATGGCCAGCCGGTTGAGCTCGGCGGCCGCGCCTTCGATCTTCTCATGGTGCTGATCGGGGCGGCCGGGGCCCTTGTTACAAAAAATGAGCTCGTCAGCCGCGTTTGGCCCGATGTGGTAGTGGCGGCGGACAATCTGAAGGTGCAGATGTCTGCATTGCGCAAGGTGCTGAACGCGGATCGGGACGTCATCAAAACAGTCCACGGGCGCGGTTATGTGTTTACCGGCGAGATCACCACGACGGCAATCAGCGCGGATGCCGTCCCCTCGCCCGGCTCGCAGTCGATCTCCCTCCCAATAGAGCGGGAACTCGGCAGTGATGAGCCGCCTCGACCTACTGTCGTTGTCATCGACGACGATCCGGATATACGCGAGGCGCTCCGAGGACTTTTACGATCAGCAGGCCTGGGTGTCGCCTCGTTTGCCTCGGTGCAGGAATACATCGACAGCCCCCACCGCGACCTGCCTGGGTGCCTGGTTCTCGATGTGAGGCTGCCCGGGCGCAGCGGGCTCGATTTTCAAGAGCAGCTGGGCAAGGCGAATTTGCACCTGCCGATCATCTTTATCAGCGGCTACGCCGATGTCCCGATGTCGGTTCGGGCCATGAAAGGCGGCGCAGTCGACTTCCTGACCAAACCTTTTCGCGATCAGGATTTGCTCGATGCGATCCAGCTCGCGATCGTACGAGACTCCACCCCTAGCATCTCCAATCCGATAGCTGCGCGGTCCTGAAAATTCTAGGGCCTTCTGGCCAAGCCTAACCAACACACAACGAGCCGGTGATTGATTATCGAAATCCTGTCGCTCTCGCAGATCACTCGCCCTCAGCGACGCCAACTCCTGGCACCCCGGAGATGACCAATGATCTCACCGCTCTGCGCGCGGGTCATTAACGAGATTGCAGTACCGGCTGTCCCGTTGGCGGTGAGCATATTATTGATCGGCCTCACCTTATTTCTCCCCGTCTGTGTCACACTATCGGATCGCCGCCGATGAGCAACATCGCCTCCCAACCCGACACTGTCCCGATGGCTTCGTCTGTGGCATCCGAGCAACCCACCGCAACGCGCGGGCGGCGACCACCCGTGCTCGTCGGCCTAGTGATGATAGCGCTGGTTGCAGCAGGCTATTTGGGCTGGCGACATTTGACACATGGTTCGAGCGTCGCCGCCGAGCCCCCTCTGCCTGTTCCGGTCATTGCTGCGACCGTCAAACAAGGCAACTTCCCGATTGTGTTGACCGGGATTGGCAATGTCGCGGCGCTGAATACGGCGACGGTGCGCAGCATGGTTACCGAGCCTATCGTCAGCATCGACTTCAAGGATGGGCAGTCTGTAAAGAAAGGCGAGCTGTTGGCCCAGCTCGACCCGAGCACGTATCAGGCGCAGCTCGACCAGGTGCAGGCCAATCTCGCCCGTGACGAGGCTCATCTCGAAAACGGGCAGAGCAATCTCGGCCGCTATGTGCCGCTCGCCAAGCAGGGGTTTGCGCCGCAACAGCAGGTGGCCACTCAGCAGGCGATGATCGTGCAGGAGCAGGCGACGCTCAAAGCCGATCAGGCGGCGGTCGAATATGCCAAGACCGAGCTGACTTATACCCGGCTCGTGGCGCCATTCGACGGCGTCGCCGGAATTCGTCTGCTCGATGTCGGCAACATCATCCATGCGACCACGTCGCGGGGTTTTCCCGGCGAGCCCGACGCCTTGGTCGTGATCAACCAGGTGCAGCCGATCAGCGTGATGTTTACATTGGCCGCGGCCGACATTCCGGACGTGCAGGACGCACTTGCAAGGGGACCGGTCAAGGTCGTCGCATTAAGCGCGGACGGCAAGACCGAGCTCGATGCCGGCGCGCTTGCCGCGATCGACAATCAGGCGAACACCACCTCCGACACGATAAATCTCAAAGCAATATTCCCTAATCCGCACCGCCGGCTGTGGCCCGGTATGTTCGTCAATGTCCGGATCGTGACCAAAGTGCAGGATAACGGCCTGACGGTCCCGCTCGACGCCATCCAGCAGGGGCCGCAGGGCGAGTTTGTCTTTGTCGTCGGCGGTGGTCGCAAGGTCTCGATGCAGCCGGTGTGGGTGCGTGAAACTCTCAATGGCGAGGCCTTGGTCGACAAAGGATTGAGCGCCGGCGAGACCGTCGTCGTGCGCGGCCAGTATCGGCTGACCCCCGGCACGGAAGTTTCGCTCGCCAATCCGGACGACCCGGCTGTGGTGCCGAACCCGACCACCGCGAGCGCGGGGCTCCTGCCATGAACATCTCGGCGAGGTTCATCCGCCGGCCGATCGCCACGGCGATGCTGATGGCGGCGATTTTGCTCTTAGGGTTGATCAGCTACGAACTGTTGCCGGTGGCGGCGTTGCCCAACATCGACTCGCCGACGATCCAGGTCACCGCGCAATTGCCTGGCGCGGACGCGCAGACCGTCGCCGGCACTGTCACGACGCCGCTCGAACGACAGTTCGGCCAAATCCCCGGCCTCACGCAAATGACCTCGAGCAGCGCCACCGAATATGCCGAGATCACATTGCAATTCGACCGCAGCCGCACCGTCGACTCGGCGGCGCAGGACGTGCAGGCGGCGATCAATGCGGCGGCGGGCCAATTGCCGCCGACGATGCCGAACCCGCCGATCTATCGCAAGACCAACCCTGCCGACACGCCGGTCCTGATGCTCGCATTGACCTCGCGGACCCTGCCGCTGACCACGGTCAGCGACTACGCGAACAGCATCCTGGCGCAGAAGATTTCGCAGATGCCGGGGGTTGGCGAGGTCGGCATCGGCGGCGAGCAGAACCCGGCGATCCGGGTGCAGGTCAACCCGGCGCAGCTGGCCGGAGTGGGGCTCGATCTCGAGGCGGTGCGAACGGCACTGTCCACGGCCACGGTCGATCAGCCCAAGGGCACATTGTACGGCGCGAACCAGGCCTTCGCATTGCAGACCAACGACCAGCTGACGACGGCGCAAGGGTTCGACGACTACATCCTCGCCAACCGAGCCAGCGCTTACGGCACCAGCGGGCCGGTGCGCGTCCGCAATGTCGGCCGGGCCATCGTCGCGCCGCAGGACGTGACATTGGCCGGCTGGATGAACACCGAGCCGGCCATCATCATCGCAGTGCAACGCCAGCCGGGCGCCAATGTCATCGCGACAGTCGCCAGCATAAAAAAGGCGCTGCCGCAGCTCGAAGCCTCGCTGCCGCCGTCGATCAAGATCCACATCGTATCCGACCGCACCCAGACGATCCGCGCCAGCGTCACGGATGTTCAACACACCCTCCTATTGACGATCGCCCTCGTCGTCGGGGTCATCTTTTTGTTTCTGCGCAAGCTGTGGGCGACCGTGATCCCGGCGATATCGGTGCCGATGTCGCTGATCGGCACCTTCGCGGTCATGTATGTGCTCGGCTACAGCCTCGACAATCTGTCGCTGATGGCGCTGACCATCGCCGTCGGCTTCGTCGTCGACGATGCGATCGTCATGATCGAGAACATCGTGCGCCACATCGAGGAGGGGAAGACGCCGATGCAGGCCGCGCTCGAAGGGGCCGGCGAGATCGGTTTTACGATCCTGTCGATCTCGATCTCGCTGACCGCGGTGTTTATTCCCCTGTTCCTGATGAGCGGTATCGTCGGCCTGCTGTTTCGCGAATTCGCGGTCACCGTTGCCGCAGCAATTGTCGTTTCGGTGATCGTGTCGCTGACCTTGACGCCGATGATGTGCGCCCGTGTTCTGACGCCGCAGGGCCGGACGCCTCCTAGCCTGATCTCGCGCGCGGTCGAGCGGTTCTTCGACAGGCTAGCCGCAGCTTACGATCGCGGCTTGGTGGTGGCATTGCGCCACCGCTCTGTCACCTTGATGGTCATGATCTCGACCGTCGTCTTGACCGGCCTCTTGTTTATCGAGATCCCAAAAGGCTTTTTCCCGCAGCAGGACACCGGCCTGATCGTCGGTATTGCCGAGGGTGCGCAAAACATCTCGCCGCAGGCGATGAAGGACCGCATGCGGGCGGTTCTGGCGGTGGTGACCAAGGACCCCGCGGTCGCGTCGGCAAACGCCTATATCGGACCCGGCGGGCCCACCGTGACCGAGAACGACGGCCGCATGTTCATCACCTTGAAACCGCTGGACCAGCGGACGGCCAGCGCCGACCAGGTGATCGCGCGCCTGAACAAGGCATTGCAGCCGGTCTGGGGCATCACCCTGTACATGCAGGCGGCGCAGGATATCACGATCGGCGCGCGGCTGTCGAAGACCCAGTACCAATATACCTTGACCGACGTCGACAGCGACGAGCTCGATCACTGGGCGCCGATCCTGTTGAAGAAATTGCAGGCATTGCCGCAGCTGACCGATGTCGCCAGCGACCAGCAGAGCACCGGTCGGGTCATGAAGATCGAGGTCAACCGGCAGGTCGCCTCGCAGCTCGGCATCAACCCGTCGGTCGTCGACTCGATCCTCTATGACGCGTTCGGGCAGCGCGTTGCGGCGCGCCTCTACACCAGGCTCAACCAGTACTTCGTGATTCTCGAAGTCCAACCCGACTTCCAGCTCGGGCCAAACGCATTGAGCCGTATCTACGCAACCTCGTCGAGCGGCGCCGAAGTGCCGTTGAGCGAGTTCGCTGCGATCACCTCGACCGTCGCGCCGATCGCGGTCAACCACCAGGGCCAGTTCCCGTCGGTGACCTTGAGCTTCAACCTCCCGCCCAACGTCTCGATCGGAGAAGCCGTAACGGCGATCCAAAAAACCGCCGCGGGGCTGCGCCTGCCGCGCTCGATTGCCACAAGCTTCCAGGGGAGCGCCCAGGCGTTTCAGAATTCGCTGAGCAGCACGCCGATCCTGATCCTCGCGGCGCTGATCGCAGTCTACATCATCCTCGGCATGCTCTACGAGAGCACGATCCATCCGATAACGATCATATCCACCCTGCCTTCGGCCGGGCTCGGGGCGCTGTTGACGTTGATGCTGTTCGGCATGCCGCTCGACGTGATCGGCATCATCGGGATCATCCTGTTGATCGGCATCGTCAAAAAGAACGGCATCATGCTGGTCGACTTCGCGCTGGTCGGCGAGCGCGAACGCGGGCTCAGCACCGAGGACGCGATCCACGAGGCATGCCTCATGCGCTTTCGCCCGATCCTGATGACGACGATGTGCGCGCTGTTCGGCGGCGTGCCGCTGATGCTCGGCACCGGCATCGGGTCGGAAATTCGCCAGCCGCTCGGCTATGCGATCGTCGGCGGCCTGCTGGTGTCGCAGGTGCTGACATTGTTCACGACGCCGGTCGTCTATATTTATATGGACCGGCTCGGCAATCGGCTGCGCCGCCGGCCGGCCCGCCTCGTCCATTCGGAAGCAGCTGCAGACTAGATCCGATCGTGGGTCTCATTCGGTGGTCCCAAACCAGCTCCTTGATCGTTCGCAACGGCTGGCCAGCGCCGAATTCTTCGTCTGCGGCTGATTGATCGGTTTTACAGCCGCTTACCCCAATTTACTCGGCTTCGAACGCGGCACAACCCAACTATCAGAGCACGGATCCAAAGGGGTCTGAGCGAACGCGATAGGAGGTTCGAGATGCGGTTGAAGTCCTTTTACCTTTGCGGAGCGCTCGCGGTTGCCGCGATCCCGCTCTCGGCTGGAGCGCAATCATGGCCGGCGAATAATCCGTCGGCTCCCAATGCGCAAGGATATACCGAGTCAGCCAAAGCGTGCCCCCCAGGCTACGATTTCGAGCCGTCCGGATATCTTGGGAACGGCCACTGGAGCCCAGCGCACTGCGCGTCACGCAGCAAAACAATAGACTTTTGATGCGATCTTGGAAACGCGGGGCGCAAGGCAGCGCCCCGCTATCCAGCTCGCGATGCAGGTTCAGTGAAGCTCAAGGAAATCGGGCGCCCGACTTCTCGAGTGTCGGCGAGTGACCGAGATTGACATGTGGAGAGCATCATCATGGTCAGCAACACGCGCCGCGGCCGATCTGCAACCTTGCTGTCGTCCGTCGTGGCAGCCGCGGCTATCGCGGCGGTAACGACAGTGCAACCGGCGGCAGCTCAGCAGCTGGGAGGCCGAATGTCTTCGGCGATCGGCGCGGAAGGCACCCGGATGGTCGCGCCGGGGCTGCAGCTGCACGCCGTCAACCCCAGCATGTCGCTGGGCGCGACGGCCTCTAGCCCGCTCCAACAGCAGATGCAGGACGACTATGCCACCAGCTTGATGGGCGCCCAGCGCCAGCTGCTGCAGCAGAACCCTTCGGGCACCGGTCGCGCAGAAATGTCGATCGGCAACCAGCTCAACAGCTTTATGGGGCCGCGCTAACCATGACCAAGCCGAGCTCTGCAATCCCCGCGCTGTTTCTCGCGTTGCTGCTGTCCGCCTGCGCGGGCGGCGGCGATGCTAGTCTCGGCCCCGATCCGGGCGGTGGGTTTTACGACGCGGGCAACATCAACGTCGGGCAAATCAATCCGCAGCAGTCGGGCTATTTCATCGCCGATGAGCCGGCGCCGTGGCTTCGATGATTAGGACCGGCATCATGAAACGCTTTTCCGGTGGGACGACGGTCGCGATTACGACGATCCTCCTCGGCTCTTCGAGCGCGCTGGCGGCTGGCAATCCCACTGCGGGCAAAAGCCTTTTGCATCGCACTGCGCTGTCTGCCACTCGATAACTCCGGGCGAGAACAAGACCGGCCCATCGCTCGCCGGGATCATCGGCAGCAAAAGTGGCGCCGTCCCCGGGGTTCCACTTCTCGACCGCAATGAAAAACGCGGGTATCACCTGGAACGACGCCAATCTCGACAAGTTCCTCGCCAACCCGACCCGCTTCATCCACGGGACGATGATGTTCGTCGGTCTGCCCGACAGCGGTGCGCGGGCTGACGTCATCGCCTACCTCCACGCGCTGAAGAAATGAGGCGAGCCGTCGGACTGTCGTCTGACTTTTATCGGAGGTTTCCCTTGCCACAGATCAAAATAAACGGCGTCCAGCACAATATCGACGCCAATCCGCAAATGCCGCTGCTTTGGGCGGTTCGCGACATCGTCGGCCTGACCGGAGCAAAATTCGGCTGCGGGATTGGCGCTTGCGGCGCTTGCACGGTTCATATGGACGGCCAGGCGGTGCGCTCCTGCCTGACGCCGCTCGCCGACGCCCAGGGGCACGAGATCGTCACGATCGAGGGCTTGAGCGCCGGCGGCATGCACCCGGTCCAGCGCGCATGGGTGGCGAACAACGTCCCGCAATGCGGCTATTGCCAGCCGGGCCAGATTATGCAGGCCGCGGCGTTGCTCAAACAGACGCCGAAACCCACCGACCGGCAGATCACCGATGCGATGTCGGGAAACATATGCCGATGCGGCACTTATCAGCGCATTCGCCAGGCCATTAAATCGGCGGCGGAGGGGGTGTGATGACCCGCATAATCAATCTGAGCCAGCGGCAATTGCTGAAGGGGCTTGGGCTCGGTTCGGGGCTCGTGCTCGGCGTGCACATCGGGACCCACAAATTCCCGTTTGGCGAGGCGGCCGACGCCGCCGAACCGGCTGACCAGCAATTTCGGCCGAACGTCTTTCTGGCGATCGACGAGACCGGGCTTGTCACGATCGTCGCGAGCCGCGCCGAGATGGGCACTGGGATCAAGACCGACCTGCCCTTGGTGCTGGCCGACGAGCTCGACGCCGATTGGCGCCGGGTCAAGATCGTCCAGTCGCGAGGCGACCCCAAATACGGCGACCAGAACACCGACGGGTCGCGAAGCACCTGGCAATTCTTTGGGCCGATGCGGCTGGCCGGCGCCACCGCGCGGCAGATGCTCGAAACTGCCGCCTCCCAGATCTGGGAGGTTCCGGTCGGCGAATGCCGGGCGCAAAACGGCTTCATCGTGCACGCATCGAGCGGTCGAAAATTCGCCTTTGGCGATCTCGCTACGCTGGCGGCGACGATGCCGGCGCCCCCAACGGACAGGGTGCGGCTGAAGGACCGCACCGAGTGGCGCTATATCGGCAAGCCACACCCGATCGTCGATCTCGACGACATCGTCCACGGCCGCGCGATCTACGGCATCGACGTCGTCGTGCCCGGCATGAAATACGCCTCGATCGAGCGCTGCCCGGTCTATGGCGGCAAGGTCAAATCCTTCGATCCCAAGGCGGCGCTGGTGGTCGCCGGCGTCGAGCGCATCATCGAAATCCCGGCGACGCCGATGCCGACCGGCTTCAAGCCGTTGGGTGGCGTGGCGGTCATCGCCAACAACACTTGGTCGGCGCAGCAGGGCCGCCAGCGGCTCAGAATCGAATGGGATTACGGGCCCAACGCCGGTTTCGACAGCACGATTTATCGCGCCGAGCTCGAGGCGACGGCCCGCCAGCCCGGCAAGGTCGTCCGCAACGAGGGCAATTTCGACGGCGCGCTCGGCGCCGCGGCAAAGCGGGTTTCGGCGGATTATTTCGTGCCGACGCTGGCGCATGCGCAGATGGAAGTGCCGAATGCCGTCGCGCATTGGGTGGCCAGCAGCTGCGAAATTTGGGCGCCGACCCAAAACCCGGCGCAGGTACGGCAGACCGTCGCCGAGGTTCTCAGCGTGAACGAGGCCGATTTGACCGTCAACATGACTCTGCTGGGCGGCGGCTTTGGCCGCAAGTCCAAACCCGACTACGTCGCCGAAGCGGCATTGCTGTCGCGCATGGCCGGCGTCCCGATCAAGGTCACATGGACGCGCGAAGACGACATCGAGCACGACTATTACCATGCGGTCTGCGCCCAGCACCTCGAGGCCGGAGTCGACCGAGACGGCCACGCCACCGCCTGGCTGCTTCGCACCGTGTTTCCGCCGATCGAGGCGACCTTTCAGCCGCATATCGTTTACGGCAGCGGCGGCGAACTGGGTCAGGGCGTCATCGACATGCCGTACGACATCCCAAACGTGCGCTGCGAGAATGGCGCCGCCGCAAACCACGCCCGCATCGGTTGGTATCGCTCGGTCTACAATATCCCGCACGCCTTCGCCGTCTGCTCGTTTGTCGACGAGCTGGCGGCCGCGGCCGGCAAGGACCCGGTCGAATTTCTGCGAGAGCTGTTGGGATCGCCGCGCACTCTCGACCTGAAGGCGCTCGGCCTCTTGGTCGATTACCCGAATTACGGGGTCGACCAGCTCGCGCCGAAGATCGCTGACGATTACCTGATCGACACCGGCCGCCTGCGGGGCGTCGTCGACCTCGTCGCCGCAAACAGCAATTGGGGTCAGCCCCTGGCGCCAAGACAGGGCCGCGGGATTGCCGTCCACCGCAGCTTTCTGAGCTATGTCGCGGTGGTAGCACAGGTGGCGGTCGGCAATGACGGCGAGGTGACGATCCCGCGGCTCGACATGGCGATCGATTGCGGCCTCGTCGTCAATCCCGACCGTGTTCGCGCGCAACTCGAAGGGGCCGCGATCATGGCCATCGGCAATACGCTCTACGGCAACATCACCTTCAAGCAAGGCCGCGCCCAGCAGAGCAATTTTAACGACTATCTGGTGGCCCGCACTGACATCACACCCGAGACCCACGTCTATTTTGCCGAGAACGATCATCCGCCGGGCGGCGTCGGCGAACCCGGCGTGCCGCCGACCGGGCCGGCAATCTGCAACGCAATTTATGCGGCCACCGGCAAACGGATCAGATCATTGCCGGTCGATCCAAAGCTGCTGAAGGCCTAGCAATCGAAGGAGCGACGACATGGAATTATCTCTGATCCCCGAGACCCCAATACAAATATCACGCATCGGTCTCGGCACCTGGGCGATCGGCGGCTGGATGTGGGGCGGGACGGATGAAGACGAGTCGATCGCGACGATCCGTACCGCCATCGAGCGCGGCGTCAATCTGATCGACACCGCGCCCGCTTACGGGTTTGGTCATTCCGAGGAGATCGTCGGCCGCGCGACTGCCGGAGCGCGGCTGCGCTCGCGGGTCGTGATCGCGACCAAAGCGGGGCTCGAGTGGCGGGACGGAAAGGTCCATCGCAACGCCAGCCGCGACCGCATCCTGCACGAGGCGGAGGATTCGCTGCGCCGGCTGCGCACCGATTACATCGACATCTATCAGGTGCATTGGCCCGACCCGCTCGTTCCGATCGAGGAAACTGCCGCGGCGATGCAGACACTGCTCGACCAAGGAAAGATCCGCGCGATTGGGGTCAGCAATTTCTCGATCGCCCAGATCGAGCGGTTTCGCTGCGATGCCGAGCTGCACGTCGTACAGCCGCCCTACAACCTGTTCGAGCGCGAGATCGAGGCCGAGCTGTTGCCCTATTGCCGGCAATCGGGCCTCGCCACCTTGACCTATGGCGCGCTGTGCCGCGGCCTGCTGTCAGGCAAATTGCAAGAGGACGCGTCTTTTCAGGGCGACGATCTTCGTTTGACCGATCCAAAATTCCAGGCGCCGCGCTTTGCCCAGTACCTCGCCGCGGTCCGGCGGCTCGATCGATTCGCGAGGGACCGTTACGGCAGGCGGGTGATCCATCTGGCGGTGCGCTGGCTCCTGGATCAGGGAGCGACGGCGGCGTTGTGGGGCGCGCGCCATCCCGGCCAATTGCAGCCGCTCGAGGAGGTCTTCGGATGGTCGCTCGACGCCGCAGCGAGGGCTGAAATCGATCGCATTCTGCGCGAGACGATCACCGATCCGGTCGGCCCCGAATTCATGGCGCCGCCGCCGCGTCGCCGTGTTGAGGCGGCAGCTGGGGCGCAGTGAAACGACAGCGAAAGGAGAGACCCCAATGGCGGCGAAGAAGATCCTCTTTCTGGTCGGCGATTTCGCCGAGGACTACGAGGTGATGGTGCCGTTTCAGGCGCTCACCGCGGTCGGGCATGTCGTCGATGCGGTGTGCCCGGCAAAAAAGGCTGGCCAAAGGATCAAAACCGCGATCCATGATTTCGAGGGCGACCAGACCTATAGCGAAAAACCAGGGCACAATTTCACGCTGAACGCCACTTTTGGCGCGCTGACTGCCGACGATTATGACGCACTGATGATCGCGGGCGGGCGCGCGCAGCTGCCCAAGAACCGGGCGGCGCCCCGCACGCCAAAAAACCGGATATAGCCAAAAAATCAACGGACCATTGCTGATATAAGGAATCAGTCTCTGCGCCTCATAAGCCCATCATTTTGATGTCCAAAGAAGAAAAATACGATGACCATGGCGCCGCGAACGACATGGTAATCGAGATCCTTGGTGAGGAGGCCGCATTTGACCAAGGTATTTACCATGGGATTGAGCAATCCCGGGCCGGACGAGCGGCCGATGCCGCCACCGTCGCGCGATGAGCGTTCTGCCGATAAACCGATCCATTCTATTCTCCATACGAAACTCGTCTCCGATAGAGGCCGCCGCGAACGTCGACCTGCAAGGGGGCGTAGCGATTCAGTTGGTTCGGAGCCGGCCCGATCCCGGTGAAGTTGGGTCACGATTGGTGAATTCTGGTGAAGGAGGTAGTCGATGCACAAAACGGCGATTGCTGCCGAACCGCGACCAGGATGGGGCCTGTCTATTCTAAGGGCTGGAGACTGGACTGAAGACGTGAAGGCCCCCGGCAGAAAATTCCGGAAGATAAACGGATCATGTTCCCTCGCCCGCTGCGCACATGTCATTCGCCTGGCGTGCGGCTTTTTCCTCCGCGGCCGATCCGTCCGGGTACCGGTTGCAGTCGGTCCGATCCTGCAATCGAGCAGCCTATCGTTCCAGTGTCTCGGCAGTTGCCAGCCGAGCGTGCCAGACGGCGGTTTTGTCGGTGCGCTCCGCGTATTCGCGATACCCGTCCGCCAGCATCCTCAGCGCGCCCGGTTCCGAAACAGCGCCGTCGGCGATCAGATGGCGCAGTATCGATCTTATTGCAGCAGGCATAGACGCGGCCCTGCTGATGGGCCGGCTGACCGATTCCGCTATGGTCGCACGCAAAATCGGAGAGTGCCAAAGGCACGCGATAGGTACGCCAGCCTATTTCAAAGGGCGGGGCGTGCCGCAAACCCCCTCGGACCTGCTCGCGCATCAGGCGATCGTTTACGAGCAGCGCGCTGGCGGCGCTACCTGGGCGTTCCGGCAAGGGACGTCGGAAACCACGGTCACTTTAAGGGGGCCGCGTTCGTGTCAGCGCTGCGGACGGCATCCGGGAAGGGGTGCTCGCCGGACTCGGTCTTGCCATCGGGTCTGAATGGTTGTTCGCGCGCGAACTGAAATCCGGTGCGGTCACGTCTGTGCTCACGGATTGGTCATTGCCGCCCGTGGACCTTTGGGCGGTGTTTCCAACGGGTCGACTGGCGAGCGCCAAAGCCCGGGCCTTCGCGAGCTTTGTCGAAAGCCAAATGACGATCGATGGATTCCGGGCGTCCGGGTCGGAACAAGAATAGCAGCCGCCTCAAAACACGAGACTACGGTGCGTGTGGATACTGGTTCTTGTCTCGCGAATGGCCGCTATGGCCGTCTGGCCGCGAGGGAGCCCTCGTCTTTGTCACTCGAGACCCGCTTGTTATGTAACCATCCGGCGAAGACCGCGCCGTGATGGCGTCACGCGTGTGAGGGCTTCTTCCCGAGCCGGGCACGAGCGGCCTTGCGGCGAGCGGCGATGCGGCCGAGGGCGTATTTGATCGGCAGTTCGTCGAGCGTGTCGGGGTCGTAGTCGTCGAGCCACTGTTTGGCTTCGGCGTGGTTCTCGTGGGTCGGGTCGGCGGCGGCTTCGAGGGTTTCGTAGAAGCCGGGGATGCCGCCGCAATCCTCGGGCGGTGCGTTGCGCTCGCCGGCGGCGAAGCGCGGATAGGCGACGCCCGCCTCGCCGGCACGGATCCGCTGACGGTCAGACAATGCTCCCAGCAGTCGCCAAAGTCGTAGAGGTAATCGATCGTGGTGCGTCGCGACTTGAGCACCTCGCGCAGGCGGACCTTGCCGGCATTGCCGAGCGGCTCGGAGCCCCAATCCTCATCCATCGGCAGCCCGTATCGGCGCCGGTCGATCGTGAGCACCCACAGGTGGTAATCGTGCCAGCCCATAGCGGCCTGGATAATGCCGTGCAATCCCTTGAGGGTGATCGCGGTCGGTGCTTCTACTTGGCGCCAGATTGCCGGATCGCTGCCGCGTAGTTCGATGCGCACGGTGGCGATCTCCTCGGGCTCCTCGGGCGCGGCGGAACTGCGGGCGGGCCTCATGCCGCGAGTGTGGCAGGCCCGGCCCTCCAGTTCCAGGGAAGCAATTCGGCGAGACGCGAGGCCGGATGATCGGCAATGCGGCGCAGCACGTCGGCGAGCCAGGCCTGCGGATCGATGTCGTTGGCTTGGCCGTCGCGATCAGCGTGTATATCGCCGCGGCGCGTTCGCCGCCGCGATCGGAGCCCGCGAACAGCCAGGCGCGGCGCCCTAAGGCAATTCCACGTAATGCGCGTACGGCGGCGTTGTTGCTGAGGCAGATGCGGCCGTCGTCGAGGAAGCGGGTGAAGGCCGGCCAGCGGGTCAGCATATAGTCGATCGCCTGGGCGGTCGCGGCGTGGCGCGACAGCCGGGCGCGTTCGGCGCGCATCGATTTTTCGAGATCGGCGACGAGCGGCTTGGTTTCCCTCTGCCGCACCGCCAGCCGGTCGCCGGCCGATTGGCCATTGATCCTGCGCTCGATGGCGAAGATCGCCTCGATGCGCTGGACCGCCTCGACCGCCAGCGGCGCTTTGCGCAGGTCGGCCTGCTCGAAGAAGCGGCGCCGGCCATGGCTCCAGCAAGCCGCCTCGGTGATCGGACCCGGTTTGCGTTTGCCGTCGTAGAGCTCGCCGAACCCGGCATAGGCGTCGGCCCGTAGGATGCCGGCAATCACCGAGGTCGCCTGCTGGGCTCATAGCCGCAGGGCCATCTTCGACGTGTGGCAAACGCCCAAGTCGACCGTCGCCAAAGCGGCGCTCGATCGGATCGCCCAGTTCTATGTGATAGAGGACAAGGCTCGCTTCGCCCCGCCGGAGGAGCGGCTGGCGCATCGCGCCGCTCTGATCCCGTTGCTCAACGCGTTCTTCGTCTGGGTGCAGGCTGCCGAGCGCAAGCTCTCGGCCCGATCGGACCTCGCCGAGGCCCTGCGCTATATCATCAAGCGCCGCACCGCGCTGACCCGCTTTGCCGCCGGCCCCCGGCTCGATTCCGACAACAACATCGCCGAAAATGTAATTCGCGGCATTGCCCTGGGAAGACGCAACTGGCTCTTCGCCGGCAGTCATTCCGCGGCGAGCGCGCCGCCGCGATGTACTCGATCCCGCAGACCGCGAAATTGGACGGCGTCAACCCGCACGCTTACCTCACCGATACCCTGTCGCGGGTCGCCGCCGGGCATCTGATCAGCCGCATCTCCAAACTGATGCCCTGGGCTTTCCCGTCTCCGCCCCCGCGATCCTGCTGCCTGATCACGGCCTAGACCGGACGCTTACGAAACAGAACTGCTCTGTCGGTTGGTATTACTGGGCCCCGAGTGGGGGAATGATCACAAAGACCGATGACCCGACCCATAAGCAGAAGGCCCATCTACAGCTTGACTGAGAAGGCGATCGCACTGGTGCCTGTCTTCGCGCAGCTCGGCGCGTGGGGGCGGCGATATACCCCCGCGACAGAGGAACCGAGCATCAGGGCGCAGCTACTGGAGGAAGGCGGCCCGGCCATGTGGGACCAATTCATGTCCGAACTCGCACACGCGCACCTGGGACGTTCGAATCGGCAGAAAGGCCCGTCGGTCGCACAGAAGCTCCAGGCCGCCTACGACGCCCTATGTGCTTGACGAGCGAGGCGCAAGAAGACGTGAACTCTTTGAATCGCTGTCCTACATCAGCGCCACCGCCAGCAAGATATCCCATCTGCCGCACCTGGCTCCGTTGATGAGAGTCTCCGCAATCACGTCGATACATTGGCCCGTGATCCAGCGGCTCTCTGACGAGGCAAGGAACGCGGCATAACGCCATCACCGCGATGCTGCCGAGCCTCGAACCAGGTCCGGGCATCCAGATCGGGACTCGCTCTCGTCGAGCCGCAGACCAAGCGCAAGCGCGAGATCGAGCGAATTGCGGCTGACGGTGCCATTCGATCCTCATCGACTTCTATCGCTGGGACAACATCGCAACCAATACGCTGCTCTATCCCAAGCTACTCCACAGTCCTCCCCCTCACTCCCACTCGATTGTTCCGGGGGGTTTGGAGGTGACGTCGTAGACGACGCGGTTGATGCCGCGGACTTCGTTGATGATGCGGGTGGCGGCGCGGCCGAGAAACTCGTGCGAAAACGCGAAGGTGTCGGCGGTCATCCCGTCGGTCGAGGTCACCGCGCGCAACGCGCAGGCGTAGTCGTAGGTGCGGGCATCGCCCATCACGCCGACGCTCCTGACCGGCAGCAGCACCGCGAAGGCCTGCCAGATCGCGTCGTAAAGGCCGGCGTTGCGGATCTCCTCGATAAAGACCGCGTCGGCCTTGCGCAGGATCTCGATCTTGTCGCGGGTAACCTCGCCCGGGATGCGGATCGCGAGCCCGGGGCCGGGGAACGGGTGGCGCCCGACGAGGCGCTCGGGCAGGCCGAGCTCGCGGCCCAATTCGCGGACCTCGTCCTTGAACAGTTCGCGCAGCGGCTCGACGAGCCGCAATTTCATGCGCTCGGGCAGCCCGCCGACATTGTGGTGCGACTTGATCGTGACCGACGGGCCCCCCTGGGCGCTCGTCGACTCGATCACGTCGGGGTAGAGCGTGCCCTGCGCGAGGAACTCGACATCGCCGAGCTTGTGCGCCTCCTCGTCGAACACGTCGACAAAGGCGGCGCCGATGCGCTTGCGTTTTTCCTCGGGATCGGTGACGCCCGCCAGCTTTGCCAGAAACAGGTCGCCGGCGTCGCGATGGACGAGCGGGATGTTGTAGTGCCGGCGGAACAGGTCGACGACCTCGTCAGGCTCGCCCGACCGCAGCATCCCGGTGTCGACAAAGATGCAGGTCAGCTGGTCGCCGATTGCCTCGTGCAGCAATGCCGCCGCCACCGCCGAGTCGACCCCGCCGGACAACCCGAGCACGACATTGCCGTGGCCGACCTGCCGGCGAATGCGGTCGAGAATCTGGGCGTGGAACAGCGCCATCGTCCAATCGCCGCGGCAGCCCGCGACCTTGTGCGTGAAATTGCGCAGCAACTCGGCACCCTGCGGAGTGTGGGCAACCTCGGGATGAAACAATGCGCCGTAAAACCGCCGGCTGTCGTCGGCGATCGCGGCAAAGGGGGCCGCCTCGCTCGCGGCGACCGAGCGGAACCCGGCCGGCAACGCCTCGACCTTGTCGCCGTGGCTCATCCATACCTGGGCGCGCTCGCCCTTTGGCCACAGCCCGTCGAACAGCAGGCAGTCGTCGAGGATGTCGACAAAGGCGCGGCCGAACTCCTGATGGTCGCTCAATGACACGCGCCCGCCCAGTTCGTCGCACATCGTCTGCATGCCATAGCAGATGCCGAGCACCGGCACGCCGAGCTTGAAGACGATGTCGGGGGCGCGCGGTGCCGCGCCCTCGGTGACCGAGGCCGGCCCCCCCGACAGGATGACCGCGCGCGGATCAAAGTCGCGGACCTTGTCCTCGCCGATCGTGAACGGGTGGATTTCGCTGTAGACGCCGCTCTCGCGCACCCGCCGCGCGATCAGCTGCGTCACCTGGCTGCCGAAATCGAGGATCAGGATGCGCTCGGGCATAGCAAATCGTCCTCGGAGGAGATGAGGCCGTTATCTCCCCGTCGCTCGAAAACCGCGACGAAAAAACCGTCGGTGCCATGCCGCGCCGGGGTCAGAAAAAGATATCGGTCGCCGCCAGGGGAGGCGCCGCCAATCGTCTCCCGCCACACCTGCGCCGCCGGCAGCACGGCGAAACCGGGCTCCGCGGCGAGAAAGGCTTCGGCCTGCGCCTCGTCCTCCTCGCGCAATAAGGAGCAGGTGACATAGACAAGTCGTCCGCCGGGACGAACGAGCCGCGCGGCACTGCGCAAGATGTGTTGCTGGCGCTCGACGAGTTCGGCGAGATCATTGGGTTGCGAGCGCCATTTGGCGTCGGGATTGCGCCGCCAGGTCCCGGTGCCGAGACACGGCGCGTCGACGACCACCCGGTCGAACCCGCCGGCGTGGCGCCTGACCCATTTGTCATGTTCGCTCGACAGCGCGCGGCGCTCGACATTGCCGACCCCGGCCCGACGCAGCCGGCGGCCGGCGCGTTCGAGCCGATCG